>NZ_BAAANN010000037.1:0-92147 GCF_039529815.1 Amycolatopsis minnesotensis
GCGGCTTTCTCACGCGCGGTGAGTTGCCACAGCTCCCGCTGCGGTACAAGGGAAGAAGTCTCGGACACCCCACCATTCTACCCCGAATTCGCCCAAATGTTCGATGCCCCATCCGGGGTAACTATTCAGGTTGTTGCGAGTTTTGTTCGTAGTCAAGGGTTCCCGGTTATGGCGGTGCGGAGTGCGGTGAGGATGTGGATGTTGTTCATGCGCAGAGTGGAGATGTAGGCGCGGACGCGGAGCCAGGTGTGTGCGCCGTGTCGGGGTGCGCCAGCCGCCGGAGATTTCAGCTGGGCTTTGATCATGCACGGATCGCGTTCGGCTTGGTTGTTGGTGAACGGGACCGTCAGGTCGTAGGCGAAGCGCAGTGTGTCGCGCTGGAAGTCGTGTAAGTGCTTGAGTAGTCGGTGAGTGGTGCCCTGCTTGCGTTCCCGTTCGGGTGGGTGCAGCGGCAGGCCGACGTTGACGGCGCGGATGAACTGGGTGATCAGTGGCTTCGGAATCTTCGCGGGGATAGCGCTGCGACCGGCATCGCGGGCCTTGTGAGCGGCCTTGTTGAGCTTCTCCAGGGCAGTGATCGCGAACTGTGGCCAGCTGTGTTCGGGATGGGTTTCGCTCGCGGCGACCAGTTCGCGCAGATGGTGGGCGTTGCAGCGGGTGCGGGTGAGGCCGTAGTAGTCGTCAGGGTGCCGACCTTTCGTGGACCGCGGCACCGCGAAAGGTCGGCAGGATCCCGAACTCGCCCACCCGCTTCGCTGCCGCGCACCGGGTGGGCGGAGTACGCTGTCAGCGTGGATGTGCAGGACTCCGGTGACCGGCTGGTCGAGATCGGCAGGCCCATCATATCCGCCAGCGACAGGCTCGCCCTGGCGCTCCCGTCGCTTGCGATCAGTCCTGCCGCGCAACGACTTCGGCTTGCTGAACCGGTCCGACGACGGCGGCATCGACGAATTACCCGAATTCGCACCAAGACGACGCTTCAACTCGGCGACCTCACGCCGACCTGAATAGTTACCGTCCAGGCCAATCTTCCGAAGAGTCCAAAGTGGACCACTTGGAAACTGTAGCGAGACAAGAAACAACGCAACCGGCGGCCAGGCCAAGCAAGCGGTCCACCTCCTTCAGTCCGAAGCCATCTTTAAACCGCAACCCAACACGGCGAACCAGCAACCCCAACGCGGCGACCCAGCCACCGGAGGCGATCTGCTGTGAGCAGAACGCGACGACAACCGACCTCAGTGGAAATAGGATCCCGAGAATGACCGACACCCACGAAGTCCCCGTGACCGTGCTACCCCCACGCACCAACCCAGCCCCCGCGGTGGTCACCTGGCACATGCTCGACGCGCCCCGTAGCAACGAAGCCTTCGCGGCGGCGCTGCCGATGAACGGGTTGAACGCGTGGCGGATCCACCTCGGCCTCCCCGGGTGTGGTGCGCGGATGGGGCCGAACGGTATGGCGGACCTCATGGAGCGGGGGAAGGACGACGCCGTGCTGAGTTTCCTGGGGCCGCTGATCCACCAGGCCGCGGACGAGTTCTCGGTGGTGTTCGCGAGGCTGAAGGACGAGTTCCCGATCGCGGACGCGCCGATCGGGTTGCTGGGCGGGTCGGCCGGTGGTCTCGTGGCGCTGGAGGTGCTCGCGAGGCACGAGGTGCCCGTGGCGGCGACGGCGTTGGTGAACCCGGCGGTCCGGGCGAGAACGGTCGTGGGCCTGAGCGAGCCGGACATCGGGCCGTACCACTGGACGGAGGAAGCCGACCGGGCCGCCGACGCGCTGGACTTCCTGGCACGGGCGGAAGAACTGGCGCGGCCGATCCTGGTGGTCAGCGGTGACGAGGACTATCCCAGACTGCGGGAAGAGGCCAGTGCCCTGGTCGAGGCCGTCGACGGCAGGCTCGAAACCGTCGCGGGCCTGGCGCATCCGCTCGCTGACCAGCCGGGGATCGAACCAGCGCCGCAGCTCCCGGTGGCCAAGGCGGTGGACGACATCCTGACCGCGTGGTTCGGCGCGCGGTTGTCCACAGTGGAACGGGAATAGGCTGGGGCGCGCCGCCGGTTGTGCACGCCGTCGGCCCGTCCCCGGAGCACTGGGAAAGGAACACATGACCCCCGAAGAGCTGCTGACCACCACGCGTGCGGTGCGCAAGCGCCTCGACCTGACCCGCGAAGTGCCGCTCGAACTGGTCAAACGGGCGTTGACGATCGGGTTGCAGGCGCCGAGCGGGTCGAACCGGCAGCAGTGGCAGTGGCTGGTCGTCACCGATGCGGAGCAGCGGGCGGCGCTGAGCGAGGTGTACCGGAGGGGCTGGCGCGAGTACCTGGAGCTGCAGCCGGGGCAGCGTGCCGACGATTCGGCCACCTACCAGCGCATCCGGAGCAGCAGCGAGTACCTCGCGGAGCACATGCAGGACGTGCCGGTGCTGCTCGTGCCCTGCCTGGACACCGGGTCGGCGGAGCTGCCCGCGGGCAACCAGGCCGGGCTGTGGGCGTCGCTGCTGCCCGCGGTCTGGAACTACATGCTGGCCGCGAGGAACCTCGGGCTCGGCACGGTGTGGACGACACTGCACCTCCGCCACGAGAAGGAGGCGGCCGAGGTACTGGGGCTGCCGGACACGGTGCACCAGGGCGCGCTCGTCCCGACGGCCTACTACACCGGCACCGGGTTCAAACCGGCGGAGCGGAAGCCGGTCGACGACGTGCTGCACTTCGACCGGTGGTGAGCAGTCGCGCGTCGAGGTCGCGATCGGCCGCTCTGTTGCTGTCCGGGCGAAACGTGTTGTCGGCGGCGACGAAAGCGGGCTCGGCGGATCCGAGCCCCGCTCCGTACGCGTCGCCGACGGCGAGTTCGGGCAGCATCCGCCCAGTATGCCGAGCGGATCAGTCCAGTTCGACGGCTTCGTCGACACCGGGATCGGGTACGCCCGCGCGGTCGTCGCGGTCCGCCCAGTCGAGCAGCGGCGCCAGTGAGAACGGCGCGTCGTCGATCCCGGCGTGCAGATCGCCCAGCTCGGCGAACCGCTTCGGCACGGTCGCGATGGTGAAGTCGCGCGGCTGCACGTCGTCGATCTCGTCCCAGGCGACCGGGGTGGAGACGGTCCCCTCCGGATTGCCGCGCACCGAGTACGCGCTCGCGATCGTGTGGTCGCGGGCGTTCTGGTTGTAGTCGACGAACAGCATGGCCGGGTCCCTGTCCTTGCGCCACCAGGTGGTGGTCACGTCGTCCGGGGCGCGCCGTTCGACCTCGCGCGCGAACGCGAGCGCCGCCCTGCGCACGTCGGTGAAACCGTGCTCGGGCACGATCCGGACGTAGATGTGCAGCCCGCGCCCGCCGGAGGTCTTCGGCCAGCCGACCGCGCCCAGCTCGTCGAGCACCTCGCGGGCGACGTGCGCGACGCGCCGCACCCGGTCGAACCCGCAGTCCGGCATCGGGTCGAGGTCGATCCGCCATTCGTCGGGCACCTCGGTGTCGGCGCGGCGCGAGTTCCACGGGTGGAACTCCACTGTGGACATCTGGACCGACCACAGCACGTCGGCCAGCTTCGTGACGCACAGTTCGTCGGCGTGCCTGCCGTAGCGCGGGAAGTGCACGCGCACGGTTTCCAGCCACGGCGGCGCGCCGTGCGGGACGCGTTTCTGGTGCACCTTCTCACCGCTGATCCCGGTCGGGAAGCGGTGCATCATGCAGGGCCGCTCGCGCAGCGCGTGGACGATACCGTCGCCGACACCGAGGTAGTAGCGGGCGAGGTCCAGCTTGGTCTCGCCCCTGGCAGGGAAGTAGACCCGGTCCGGATTGGACAGTCGAACCGTGTGGTCCCCGACTTCCAGCTCCACCGAGGGTGACTTGCCCGTTGCCGACGCCATGCGAGGAATGTACCCCGGTTCAGCGCGTTCCGGCGGCCCGAAACCGCCGATCAGGGCAGCGGGGCGAAGGTCAGCCGGGGATCGGTCTGGACGTACTGGCCGAGCAGTTCGTCGATCTGGGTGCGGGTTTCCATGGTGAGGGTGACCCCGGCTGCCTTGGCGTTTTCGGTGACCTGCCACGGCGCGGAGGCACCGGTGGTCGCGGAGGCGACTTCCTGGTGCTGCAGCGTCCAGGCGATGGCGAGCTGGGCCATGGTGAGTCCGGCGTGGTCGGCGACGCCGCGCAGGAGCCCGACCCGGTCGACCAGCCCTGGGTCGAGCAGCGGGCGGATCGCCTGCCGCGCCGCCTCGGAGCCGCACGCCCGCGAACCCGCCGGGAGCGCGCCGTCGCTGTACTTGCCGGTCAGGATCCCCTGCGCCAGCGGCAACGACACGAGCTGCCCCATGCCGAGCCGCTCGCTGGCCGGGATGACCTGCGCCTCCGCGACCCGCCACAGCATCGAATAGTGCGGCTGGTTCGCGATCAGCGGCACCCGGTACTCGGCGGCGAGCGCGCCGGCCCGCATGATCTGCTCCGCGGTCCACTCGGCGGTGCCCGCGTACAGGATCTTGCCCTGGCGCACCAGATCGGACAGCGCCAGGAAGGTCTCTTCGAGCGAAGTCCGGTAGTCGAACCGCTGGAGCTGGTAGATGTCCAGGTAGTCGGTCTCCAGCCGGTCGAGCGAGGCGTGCAGCGACGTGACGAGGTGCTTGCGGCTCAGCCCGGTGTCGTTGCGGGCGGGCCCGTCCGGCCAGAACACGCCGCCGCACAGCACGAGCCCGTCGCGCCGCTGACCGCGCAACGCCTTCGCCAGCGCACGCTCGGCATCACCGTTTCCCCAGGCAGCGGCGGTGGCGAACAGGTTCACCCCGGCGTCGAGCGCGGCGTGGACGCAGGCCGTGGAGGTCTCGTCGTCGGGCGGCGCGCCGTGCGTCAGCCAGTTGCCGTAGGAGATCTCGCTGACCGTGAGTCCACTTTGGCCGATCCTGCGGTACTCCACGTGTCACCGCCCCGATCCGGTCGCGGCGGCGGTTTCGGCGATCGTGCGGTCGATCCAGCCGTCGGGGTCGGCCGCCTTGGCGGCGTAGCGCGATCGCACCGACTCGTGCGGCAGGACGAGGAACTCCTCGCGGTCGATCCCGGTCACCGCCGATTCGGCCACCTCCTCCGGCGTCAGCAGCGGTGCGGCGGCCGCGATGGCGACCGCGGCCGGGTGCCGCGCTTCGATCCCGGGGGTCAGCAGCTCGGTGCGCACGCCGAGTGGGCACAACGCGCTCACCTTCACTCCACGTGGCCGATAGGTCACCGCGAGCCATTCCGCGAGGCCGATGGCGGCGTGCTTGGAGACGGTGTACGGCGCGTCGCCGGGCGCGCTGAGCAGCCCCGCCGCGGACACCGTGAGCATCAGGTAGCCCTCCTTGCGCGCCAGCATCCCCGGCAGCGCCGCCTGCGCCGCGTAGACGTGGTGCATCACGTTGATCGACCAGGACCGCGCCCACTGGTCCTCGGCGGCGTGGATCGTGGTGCCGAAGGCGGCGCCCGCGTTGGAGCAGAACAGGTCCACCCTGCCGAACTTGTCGTGCGCGAGCCGGACCAGGTCGCGCACCTCCGGCCGCATCGTGGCGTCGGCGTGCGCCGCCACGGCCGGGCAGTCGAGCGAGGCCGCGAGCGCTTCGGCCGCGTCCGCGTCCAGATCGGACGCGATGATCCCTCTGACACCCTCGCCCGCCATCCGACGTGCCATCGCGGCCCCTATTCCGTGGGCGGCGCCGGTCAGCACCACCACGCGGTCCGTCAGTTTCATAAATGGCTCCACAGAGTTTAGGAGTACATGGGAGGACGTGGTCGAAAATATGCGATCCGAGTTTGTCAGTTCGATGAGTGTCGCGGGTTCCGGTGTGCTGATCGTGGTGCTAAATGTTCCTTCCGAAGTAGTCAAAGCCCTGGTGGTAACGGGTTTCTTCATCGACGGTAGCAGGGCTGGAGCCGGTGCGGGACCTTTGCCTTGAGTTTGTCACGAGAGTGTGGATGTGCTTTCATTACGCTTTGCCGGGCCAGGAAGTCCTTCTTTCCCGGGCTATCGAAACCAGAATGTCGGCCCACACGGAAACGAGCGGGAACCTCGTGAGGGGTTTCGGTGTCATGCCCGGACGAGAACAGGAGGAATGCGATGGAGCGAGGCAACCCCGGCCAGCGGGCCGCCGTGCTCGGGGTCGGTCCTTTCGGGACGGTGGACCCGCTCCTGGCCGCCGCGGTGTCCAGGGGAGGCGGCTTCGGGATCGTCGGCCTCACCGGTGAGGACGCGCTCGAGGCGCTGCGCCGCGTGGCGGGCGCCGGTGTCCCGTTCGGCGCGCGCGTGGGCGCGGACTGCCCGTTCGGCCCTGCGGAGCTCGACGGGGTCGAGGGACTCGCCCTCGTGGTGCTCGCCGCCGGGGCGACCTGGGACATCGGCGAGCTCGAGGTTCCCGTGCTCGTCGAGGTCACCGACCTCGACGAGGCGCGCGAAGCCGTGGTCCACGGCGCGTACGGCGTGATCGCCCGCGGCTCCGAGTCGGGCGGCGTGGTCAGCGAGCTCAGCTCGTTCGTGCTGGTGCAGCGCCTGCTCGACGGCTTGGCGGACGTGGGCGAGGTGCCCGTGTGGGTGTGCGGCGGGATCGGTCCCCGCACCGCCGCGGCCGCGGTCGCGGGCGGGGCGGCGGGGGTCGTGCTCGACGTTCAGCTCGGCCTGTTCCCCGACGCCGACGTGCCGCGGCGGCTTCGCGACCGGCTCGCCCGCGCCGACGGGTCCGAATCGGTCCTCGTCGACGGGCGCCGCGTGCTCCGCGACGACCACGGGATCCCGTGGGGCCAGGACGCGCCGCTCGCGGCCTTGTTCGCGGAGCGCTCCGAAACGGCCGAGGACGCGGTGCGCGCGATCGTCCGCACGGTCACGAGCAGGCGAGCCGTGCCGCCGCCCGCGGACCAGGGCGCGCCGCTGTGCCGGTCGACCGGCGCCCCGCTCCCGGTCGCGCAGGGGCCGATGACGCGGGTCAGCGACCAGCCCGAGTTCGCCGAGGCCGTCGCCTCGCACGGCGGGCTGCCGTTCGTCGCGGTGGCGCTCGCCGACGAGGAGCGCGCCGCGAAACTCCTCACCGACACCGCGGAACTGCTCGGCGACCGCCCGTGGGGCGCCGGGATCCTCGGGTTCGTGCCCGACGAACTCCGCGAGGCGCAGCTGCGCGCCATCCACCGGACCCGGCCGCGCGCGGTGCTCATCGCGGGCGGCAGGCCGGCGCAGGCGAAAGCGCTCGAGGCCGAGGGGATCGCCACCTACCTGCACGTGCCATCGCCCATCCTGCTGCGCCAGTTCCTCGACGCCGGAGTCAGGCGGTTCGTGTTCGAGGGCGCCGAATGCGGCGGGCACATCGGGCCGCGCACCAGTTTTTCCCTGTGGGAGTCCCAGCTCGACGTGCTGGCGAAGTTCGTCGAAGAGGGGAACTCCGCCGACGGCGTCGAGATCTTCTTCGCGGGCGGCGTGCACGACGCGCGGTCCGCAGCGATGGTGGCCGCGATGGCCGCGCCGCTCGCCGAGCGCGGCGCCGGGATCGGCGTCCTGATGGGCACCGCGTACCTGTTCACCGACGAGGCCGTCCGCCACGGCGCGATCACCGAGCTGTTCCAGCGGCAGGCCGTCGAGGCCGACCGGACGGCGACGGTGGAGACCGCGCCAGGTCACCTCACCCGGTGCCTGCACAGCCCGTTCGTGGCGGAATTCGCCGAGGTGGAAAGGAACCTCCGCGAGGAAGGCGTGCCGAAGCAGGAACGCTGGGAGCGGCTCGAACGGTTGAACACCGGCAGGCTGCGGATCGCCAGCAAGGGCGTGCGGCGCGACGGCGACGAGCTGGTGGCCGTCGACGCGGACGGCCAGCTCACCGACGGGATGTACATGGCGGGGCAGGTCGCCGTGCTGCGCGGGGCCACCACGGACATCGCGACGTTGCACCGCGCGGTCGTCGAGGACGCCGCCCGCCTGCTGAGCGCGGGAGAACCCGCGCGCGCCGAGCCCGCGGCCGCGACGGTCGACGTCGCCGTGATCGGGATGGCGGGGGTATTCCCCGGCGCGCCTGACCTGTCCGCGTTCTGGTCGAACGTGCTGCGCGGCGTCGACTCGGTGACCGAGGTGCCCCCGGAGCGCTGGGACGCCGCCACCTACTACCGCGAGGACGGCGCGCCGGGGAGCACGCCGTCCAAGTGGGGCGGCTTCCTGCCGGACATCCCGTTCGACCCGGTGTCGTTCGGGATCCCGCCGACGTCGATGGGCAGCATCGACCCGGCGCAGCTGCTGTCGCTGGAAATCGCCAGGCGCGCGCTCGCCGACGCGGGCGCGGTGGCCGACCGGGAGCGCACCGGCGTGGTGTTCGGCGCCGAAGCGGGAGGGGACCTGCACAACGCGGGCGTGTTGCGCGCGTTGCTGCCCGGCTATCTCGAAGACCTTCCCGCGGAACTGGCCGAACTGCTGCCGACGTTCACCGAGGACACCTTCCCCGGCACGCTCGCGAACGTGATCTCGGGCCGGGTGGCGAACCGGCTCGACCTCGGCGGCCCGAACTACACCGTCGACGCGGCGTGCGGCTCGTCGCTCGCGGCGCTCGACCTGGCGTGCAAGGAACTCGCGGGCGGCGGCAGCGATCTCATGCTGTGCGGCGCGGTCGACCTGCACAACGGCGTGCACGACTACCTGATGTTCGCCTCGGCGGGCGCGTTGTCGCCGACCGGCCGCTGCCGCCCGTTCGACCGTGCCGCCGACGGGATCGCGCTCGGCGAAGGGGTCGCGTGCGTCGTGCTCAAGCGGCTCGCCGACGCCGAACGCGACGGCGACCGGATCTACGCGGTCGTCAAGGGCGTCGGCGCGGGCAGCGACGGCAAGGCGTTCGGGCTGACCGCGCCGCGGCCGGAGGGCCAGCGGCGCGCGCTGGAACGGGCCTACCGCAACGCCGGGATCTCGCCGTCGAAGGTGGGACTCGTCGAGGCGCACGGCACCGGCACGGTCGTCGGCGACGGCACCGAGCTGAGCACGCTGACCGAGTTCTTCGCCGAGGCCGGTGCCGCGCCAGGCGGTTGCGCGATCGGATCGGTGAAGGGCCAGATCGGGCACACGAAGTGCGCCGCGGGCCTCGCCGGGCTGATCAAGGCGGCGCTGTCGCTGTGGACCGGCGTGGTGCCCCCGACCGCGCAGCTGCGCGACCCGCACACCGTGTGGGAGGAGGGACGCAGCCCGTTCTCGTTCACCACCCGCGCCAGGCCGTGGCTGCGCCCGCGGCAGGACAGGGTGGCGGGTGTGAGCGCCTTCGGCTTCGGGGGCACCAACTTCCACGCCGTGCTCGCCGCCGGTCCGTCCACATCGGACAGCCGCCACCGGCTGCGCGACTGGGACGCCGAGCTGTTCGTGCTGCGCGGTGACGACGCGGCAGACCGGCTGGTGGAACTCGCCGGATCCGCCCCCGCGGAGCTGCCGCTGTCCACAGTGGCCTCGACGGTGACCGGGACAGGGCCCGTGCGGTACGCGATCGTCGCGAGCGACCGCGCCGAACTGCTCGACGCCCTCGCCGAGATCTCGTCCGGTGCCGCCTCGGGCAAGCACTGGTTCGCCGCCGATGAGCGCGACCCCGGCGAGGTGGCGTTCCTGTTCCCCGGCCAGGGCAGCCAGCGCACCGGCATGCTCGCCGAGTTGTTCACCTCCTTCGGCGAGCTCCGCGGCCTCCTCGACCTCGACCAGGAAACGGCGTCGCGCATCTTCCCGCCGCGGGCGTTCGACGCCGCCGCGACCACCGCGCAGGACGACGCGCTGCGCGACACCCGCGTCGCGCAGCCCGCACTGGGGATGGCGGGGATCGCGATGGCGCGCGTTCTCGACCGGCTCGGCGTCCGGCCCGGCATGCTCGGCGGGCACAGCTACGGCGAGCTGGCCGCGCTGTCGGTGGCCGGTGCCTTCGACGCGCCGACCCTGCTGCGGCTGAGCGAACGCCGCGCGGCGGCCGTGATGAACGCGGTGCACGGCGACCCCGGCGCGATGGCGGCGGTGCGGACGACCCCGGCGGCGCTCGCCGAGGTGCTCGGCGAGCCGATGGACGTCGTCGTCGCGAACCACAACGCACCGGACCAGGTGGTGCTCTCCGGCGGGACCGACGCGATCGAACTCGCGGTGAAGTCGTTGAAGGCGCACGGGATCGGGGCGAAGCGCATCCCGGTCGCCTGCGCGTTCCACAGCCCGCTCGTCGCGGGCGCGGCGGACGAGTTCGACGCGGTGCTCGCGGGCGAGCGCGTGCGCGACCCGAGGCTCCCGGTGTGGGCGAACCGCACGGCGCGCCGGTACGAGCGGGGCGCGGTGCGTGCCGAGCTGACCGGGCAGCTCGGCTCGCCGGTCCGGTTCGCCGAGCAGATCGAGGACATGTACGCCGAGGGTGCGCGCACGTTCCTCGAAGTCGGGCCGGGCAGGGTGCTGACCGGGCTGGTGTCCTCGATCCTCGGCGACCGCCCGCACACCGCGATCGCGACCGATCCCGGTGCCGCGCCCGGTCTCCGCGGTTTCCTGACCGCGCTGGCGAAACTCGCCGTCGCCGGTGTCGAGGTCGACACCGAGTGGCTCTTCAGGGGCAGGGTGGCGAACCGGGCCCCGGTCGCGCGGCGTCCGGAATGGACGGTGAATGGCCAGTTGGTGCGGCGGGGGAGGACCACGCCGCCTGGCGGGCTGCGGCCCGCCGAACGGATCAGGAGGTCGGCGATGGCCGAGAGCACGCGCCCCGGTGAACCCGACAGCGCGGTACTCGAATTCCTGCGCGGCAACCGCGAGGTCGTGGCCGCGCAGCGGGACGTCCTGCTGGCCTACTTCGGCGGGGCGCGCCAAGCCGAACCGGTGACGCCGGTCGCCGTGCCGCCCGTGGTGGTTCCCGCCACCGTGGTGGTCGAAGCGCCCGTGGAGGTGACCGCGCCGATACAGTCCACAGTGGACGTAAGTGATCTGCTCGGCACGGTGGTCGGGGTGATCGCCGAGCGCACCGGATATCCCGGTGAAATGATCGACGGCGATCTCGACCTCGAAGCCGATCTGTCCATCGACTCCATCAAGCGCACCGAGATCGCCGGGATGCTGCTGGCGAAACTGGGGCTTCGCGAACGGATCGACGACGCCGAGCAGGACGAGCTGAGCCGCAAGCGCACCGCGGGCGCGCTCGCGGACTGGCTTTCCGAGCACGTCGGTGCCGACGCCGCGAATGTGGCCGCCGAGCCGGACGAGGCGGAACCCGCCGCGACCGGGATCGCGCCGGGCCGGTTCGTGCTCCGCGCGGCCCCGTCCCCCTCGGCGCCGTCGGGTGAGCTGGCCGGGCGGCGCGTGCTCGTGCTGCACGAGCCGGAGCAGTCGGCGCTCGCGGTCCGGGTCAGCGCCGAACTGGCGGCGCGCGGCGCGCACGCGGTGGTCGACCCGAGAGCGGAGGCGGACGCGCTGATCTGCCTGAGCACGCTGACCGGCACCGAAGAGCCCGCCGCGCCGAGGCTGTTCCTGGTGCTGCGCGACCTGATCGGCGCCGGGATGGACGGGCTGGTCGTGGCCGCGCCGCTCGACCGCGGGCCGCGGACGGCAGGACTGCGCGGCCTGCTCAGGTCGGTCGCGCGAGAGCACCCGGAACGCCCGGTGCGGCTGGTCGAACTGGACCACGAGGCACCGTCGGCCGCGAGCACGCTGGTCGCCGAGCTGCTCGACCGGACGCCGGTGCCGGTGGCGAGACACACCGGTGAGGGCAGGGCCGCGTTCGAACTCCTCGCGGAGGACCTGCCGTCGGTCGCGAGGGCCGGTGCGGGCCCGGCCGGCCCCGGCGCCGCGGAAGCCGCGGCGATCGGGCTCGACCGCGATTCGGTGGTGCTGCTGATCGGCGGCGCCAGGGGCATCACCGCGCGGTTCGCCGGGACGCTCGCGCTCGCGGCGGGCTGCCGGATCGAGCTGGCCGGGCGCACCGCGTTCACCGGTGAGCCGGAGGACCCCGCGCTGCGCGGTCTCGCCGACGCGCCCGCGCTGCGCCGCGCGCTCGCCGATGGCGGCGAGCCGCTGTCCGAAGTGGAACGCCAGGTGCGCGCGGTGCTGGCGGGCCGCGAGATCGCGAACACCATGGACGGGATCCGGCGCGCCGGTGGCGAACCGCGGTACCACCGGATCGACGTCCGCGACGGTGCCGCGGTGCGCCACCTCGTCGAGGAGGTGCACGCCAGGCACGGCAGGCTCGACGGGATCGTGCACGCCGCGGGCGTCATCGACGACAAGCTGATGTCCGAAAAGGACGGACAGTCGTTCCGCACCGTGTTCGGCACCAAGGTGGACGGCGCGGTCGCACTGCTCGACGCGGTGACGAGGCTGCCGGAACCGCCGAAGTTCGTCACGTTCTTCGGCAGCATCGCCGCGGTGCTCGGCAACAGGGGACAGACCGACTACGCCGCGGCGAACGACGCACTGGACGTGTTCGGCTCGCAGTGGGCGGAGCGGACCGGGAACAGGGCGCTCACCGTCCACTGGGGACCGTGGGCCCCGTCGGCAGGCGGCATGGTGTCCGAGGAGCTGGCCCGCGAGTACGCCCGACGGGACGTCAAGCTGATCGACCCCGACGAAGGCGCCGCCTGCCTGCTCGCCGAACTCGCCTACGGCGGGCCGTCGAGCACGTCGGTGGTGTACACGGCGTCGCCGTGGTGAGCGCGCGGGAGCCGGTCGCGATCGTCGGCATGGCCGTGTGGCTGCCCGGCGCGCCCGACCTGGACAGCTACCGGCGCAACCTGTTCTCCGGGGTGGACGCCATCGCCGACGTGCCGGAATCGTTGAAGCTGTCGGGTTTCCACGACTCCGGCCACGCCGCGTCGGAGCGCGCCGACCCCGCGCGGACGTACTGCCACCGCGGCGGGTTCCTCGACCGCCCGCTGACCGTGGACTCGACCGCGTTCGGGGTCATGCCCAGCTCGGTGCCGGGGATGGAGCCGGACCAGCTCGTCGCGCTCAAGGTCGCCGCGGACGCGGTCGAGGACGCGGGCGGGCGCACGGCGCTCGGTGACACCGCGAAGACGGCGGTGATCCTCGGCAGGGGCGCGTACCTCACGCCGGCGCTGATGCGGTTCGAGCAGCGCGTCCGCGGTGTCGGGCAGATCCTGCGCACGATCGGCGAGGTGCTGCCCTCGGTCACCGGCTCCGAGCTGGACCGCCTGCGCGCGGCGCTGCTGGAACCGCTCGGGGCCGCCGATCCCGAGGCGTCGATCGGGCTCGTGCCGAACCTCGCCGCGTCCAGGGTCGCCAACCGGCTCGACCTCGGCGGGCCCGCGTACACAGTGGACGCGGCGTGCGCGTCGTCGTTGATCGCGGTCGACCACGCGATGACGGAGCTGGCGGGCGGCAGGTGCGACGCCGTGCTCGCGGGCGGGGTCCACCACTGCCACGACGAAACGCTGTGGTCGTTGTTCACGCAGCTTCGCGCGTTGTCGCCGAGCGAGCGCATCAGCCCGTTGTCCCAGCACGCCGACGGGCTCCTGATCGGAGAGGGCACCGGCGTCGTCGTGCTGAAGCGCCTCGCCGACGCCCAGCGCGACGGCGACCGGATCTACGCGGTGGTGCGCGGCACCGGCACATCGAGCGACGGGCGCGCGGCCAGCCTGTTCAACCCGGACACCCGGGGCCAGGAGCTGGCGCTGCGCCGGGCTTGGGCGGAGGCCGGGCTCGATCCGCTCGCCCCGCACGCGCTCGGCCTGCTCGAAGCGCACGGCACCGCGACGCCGGCCGGTGACGCGGCCGAGCTCGACACCATCGGCAGGGTGTTCGGCCCGCGCTCCGGTGCGGACGCCGCGGTGGTCGGCTCCGTGAAGTCGATGATCGGGCACACCATGCCCGCCGCCGGGGTCGCCGGGCTGGTGAAGGCCGCGCTCGCGCTGCACCACACGACGCTGCCGCCGACGCTGCACTGCGAGGAGCCGAACCCGCTGCTGGCGGAAACCGCGTTCACCGCGATCGGCACCGCACGGGAGTGGGATGCGCCGCCGGACGGAACTCCGCGCCGCGCCGCGGTCAACGCGTTCGGGTTCGGCGGTATCAACGCGCACACGATCCTGGAGGAGCACTCGCGGCCGTCGCGCGCGCCCGCCGCCGTTCGAGAGCCGGAGCGCACGGTCAGGCTCGGCGCCGCGACACCGGGCGAACTCGGCACGCTGCTCGACCGTCCCGGCGGCGCGTTGCGCGCCGAGGCGCCCGCAGCCGTTGGCGCCTGCCGTCTGTCCGTTGTGGACCCGACGGACCGCAAGCTCGAACTGGCGCGCCGGATCGTGGCGAAGGGCGAGCCGTGGCGGGGGCGCAACGACGTGTGGTTCGCCCCCGACCCGCTGTTGCTCGCCGAGCCGTCGGCGAAGACCGCGTTCGTGTTTCCGGGTATCGAAGCCGAGTTCGTGTCCCGGTGTGCCGACGTCGCCGCCCATTTCGGGCTGACGCCACCGCCCGCGGTACGGCCAGGGTCCCTGCTGTCGCATGTGGATGGTCTGTACGCCGTTGGCGGGACGCTGGACTTCGCGCTGCGGCGGCTCGGGATCGTCCCGGACGGGTTCGCCGGGCACAGCGTCGGCGAATGGACCGCGATGACGGCGGCGGGCATGTACCGGATCGACGAGGCGAAGGCCCTGTACTCGCGGTACCTCCCCGGTGGGTTCGAACCACCGGAAGCCGATTTCGTCGTGCTCGGCTGCCCCGCCGCCGAAGCGGAACGCCGGGTCGCGGACGAGCCGGGCCTGGTGGTGTCCCACGACAACGCGCCGAGGCAGTCGATCGCGTGCGGCCCGCCGGACGCCGTCGCACGGCTCGCCGAGCGGTGCCGCGCCGACGGCGTGGTCGCGCGGATCCTGCCGTTCCGGTCCGGGTTCCACACGCCGTTGCTGCGGCCCCTGCTCTCCTCGTTCGAGGAGCTGATCACCGGGCTCGCGCTGAAGCCGCCGTCGGTGCCGATCTGGTCGGCGACCACCGCCGATCGCTACCCAGACGACCTCGACCGGGTCCGCGCGCTCTACCTCGAACACCTAGTCGCGCCGGTGCGGTTCCGCGAGCTGGTCGAATCGATGTACGCCGACGGGTTCCGGGTCTTCCTCCAGGCAGGCCCCGGCCAGCTCGGATCGTTCGTCGCGGACACCCTCGACGGGCGTGCGCACCTGATGGTCAGCGCGGACGTCCCCGGCCGTGACGGCATGGCGCAGCTGCGCCGCGTGGCCGCGGCACTGTGGACCGACGGCGGCACGCCCCGGTTCGAAGCGCTCGAAACGACCAGGAGCGGTGCCACCACCACGATCGACACGTTCGCCGTGCCGATGTCGGTCACCGCGGCCGCTCGGGGCCTGCTCGACCACCCCCACGACCCGGAGCTGCCCGCGCTGCCGCCCGGCACCGCGGCGGAGGTGGTCACCGAGTTCACCGCGCTGCTGGCCGAAACCCGCCGCGCCGCCGCGTCCGTCGTGGCGGCGGCGAACGGGGCCGCGGCGGAAGTGCTGCTCGATGTCTCCCTCGACACCATGCCGTACCTGCGCGACCACCGGTTCTTCCGGCAGCGCGCGGACTGGCCGGACGAAGAGGACCACCGCCCGGTGGTCCCCGCGACCGCGCTGATCGACCTCGCCGTCGGCGAGGTGGTGCGCCGGTGGCCGGACGAGGTCGCGGTCGCGGTGCACCACGCCGTCTTCACGCGCTGGCTCGTGGCCGCGCCCGCCCAGCGCGTGCCGTTGCGGATGCGGCGCGAAGGCGACCGGGTACGGGTCGAAATCGGCGAATACGCGTCCATGACGGTTGAACTCGGCCGTTCGTACCCGGTCCCGCCGGAGCCGCGCACCGTCGACGCTCCGGAGCGGACGCCGCCGACGAACGCGGTGGAAACCTACGAGCGGCGGCACATGTTCCACGGACCCGGTTACCAGGGCCTGTCGGCACTGCACGCGCTCGGCGCCCGGCACATCCGCGGCGAGCTGATGGTGCCGCCCGCGCCGGGTGGGCTGCTGGACAGCCTCGGCCAGCTGCTCGGCTGCTGGCTGATGGCGTCCGAATCGGACGGTCTGCTCGCGTTTCCCCGCAGTGCCAAGGAAGTCAGGTTCCACGGGCCGCACCCCGCCGTCGGCGAACGGCTCGACTGCCTCGTCGAGGTCACCGAGGTCACCGAGGACCGGCTCGCGATGTCCGCCCAGCTCGTCCACAGAGGACGGATATGGGCCTCGGTCGAGGCGTGGCGCGACGTCCGGTTCACCTGTGACCACCGCGCGCACCGGGTGTACGCCTTCCCCGACCGCAACCTGCTGTCCACACCGGACCGGCACGGCTGGATGGTGCTGCGGGCGGCGTGGCGCACGGCGGCGGCCCGAGACCTCTACGCCGGGATATACCTCGGATCCGGCGAGCGCGCGGACTACGACCGCTGCCCGCCGCCCCAGCGGCAGCGGTGGCTGACCGACCGGATCGCGGTGAAGGACGCCGTACGCGCGTTTCTCGCCGAGCGCGGCACTGCGGGGATCTACCCGGCGGAGGTCGTCGTGACGGTGACCGATGGCGTCGCCGTGGCACGCGGGTGGCACGGGGCGGCGGTGCCCGAAGTGACGGTCGACCTCGACCGCGACGGGGACACCGTGCGGGCGAGGGCTGGGGATCGGACAGGCGCCAGTAAGACGGACTACGAACGTGGAGCACGACTATGAACACCGATACCGCGGTCTTCTCGAAGGTCACCGAACTGCTCGGCGAGATGGTCGGCGGCGCCGACCTGCTCGGCATCGAGATCAGCAGCAGCACCACGTTCCACGAGGACCTCGGGCTGGAGAGCATCGACCTGGTGACCTTCGCGGGTATCCTCGCCGACCACTTCGGCGCCGAGGTCAACCTGGCCGAGTTCCTCGCGGAGAAGGAACTCGACGAGGTGATCGGCCTCCGTGTCGGCGACATCGCAGGCTACGTCGAGTCGAAGGTCCGCTGAGCGGTGGAGATCATGCGCGTCAACGGCCTTCGGACCAATGTCGGCCTGCTTCCCGCGAAGGAGCCGAAGGGGGAGGCGGTGGTGTTCATCCACGGGATGGGCACCGACAGCCTCGCGAGCTTCTACCTGACGCTCGCGTCGCCGGTCTCCGCCGCCGGGATCGACGTGATCACCTACGACCTGCGGGGCCACGGCAAGACCGAGATGCCGGACAGCGGGTACACGCTCAAGGACTTCGTGGCCGATCTGGACGACCTCCTGCGCCAGGTCCGCCCGGACGCCCCGGTGCACCTCGTCGGGAACAGCTTCGGCGGCACGATCGCGTACAGCTACGCGTCGATGAGCCCCGAGCGCGTGCGGAGCATCGTGTGCATCGAAGCCGAGCCGCCGACCGAGGTGTGGGCGGACAAGATGACCCAGATCCTCGACTACACGGGCGAATTCCTGGCCGCGGACGAGAACTACGACTGGATCGAAGCCACCTACAGCGCGCACCACCGGCGGCTGGCGAAGATGGCGGCCAAGCGCATCATGGCCACCAGCATCACCAGGGAAGTGCCGCTCGGGCCGTTGATGACGCTGGAGGACGTCTGGTCCATCGCGTGCCCGGTGCTGTCGCTGCTCGGCCAGGACGGCTACCAGTCCGACGATCTCGACGCGCTCACGTCGCTGCTGCCGCGCGGCGAGCGGATCGTGTTCGAAGGACAGGGCCACTCGGTGCTCGTCGAACAGCACCGGCGGGTGCGGGAACTGGTGCTGGACTGGGTCGCGAGGCACGCCGATGGCTAGGTACCTGTTCGTCGTGCCGCCGCTGACCGGGCACGTCTCCCCGTTGCGGGGCGTCGCCGCGGAACTGCGCGCGCGAGGCGATCAGGTGGCGTGGGCCGGACCGGTGCCGGAGGTCCCGAGGCTGCTCGGCCCGGGGGAGACCGTGTACCCGGCGGGGGACTCGGCCGAGTTCGAGGTCGCGCGGCGCCCCGGTGCGCTGCGCGGCTTCGCGGCGCTGAAGTTCCTGTGGGAGTCCTATCTCGTGCCGCTCGCGGACGCGATGGCCGGCGGGGTGGCCGCCGCCGTCGACGCCTACGAGCCCGATCTGCTGGTGGTCGACCAGCAGGCGCTCGCGGGCGCGGTCGTCGCTGCGCGCGCGGGGCTGCCGTGGGCGACCGCCGCGAGCACCCCGTCGGAGCTGTCCGATCCGGTGTCCGCGATGCCGAAGGTGGCCGCCTGGATCGACGGCCTGCAGCAGGGCCTGTGCGACCGGCACGGCGTGCCGGCCGGAACGGGCGATCTCCGGTTCTCGCCCGGCCTGGTGCTGGCGTTCACCACGGAAGCGCTGGCAGGCGAGGCGATCGTGCGCCCGGCGGGTGAACTCCGGTACGTCGGGGCCGCGCTCGCCGACCGGAACGCCTACGAGGACTTCCCGTGGGAACGCGTGCGGGGACAGGCGAAACTGGTGGTCGTCACGTTCGGCACCGCCAACGGCGAACCCGGCGCCCGCTTCCTCACCACGGCATTGCGCGCCTTCGCGGACCTGCCGCCCGAGTTCCAGGTGGTGATCGCCGACCCCGACGGGGTGGTGCCCGCCGCGGGGACCCCGAACGTGCTGGCCGTCCGCTGGATCCCCCAGCTCGCGCTGATCCGGCGCGCGACCGCCGTCGTCTGCCACGGTGGCCACAACACGGTGTGCGAAAGCCTCAGCCACGGCGTCCCGCTCGTGGTCGCGCCGATCAGGGACGACCAGCCGCTGCTGGCGCAGCAGGTCGTCGACTCCGGCGCCGGGCTGCGGCTTCGGTTCGACCGCGCGACCGCCGGGGACATCCGCGACGCCGTGCTCGAAGTGTGCCGGACCCCGTCCTACGCGGACCACGCCGGGCGGCTGCGCGAGTCGTTCGACCGGGCGGGGGGCGCGTCCGCCGCCGCCGACCACCTCGCGCGCTTCGTCCCGGCGTCCGCCCGGATCCCCTGACACCCGCCGTCCCCGAAGAACACCTTCAGCGCATGACGGGGGTTTCACACTTCGCCCGATGTGAAAAACTCTTGCGTGTTCTTTATTTACACAAGTCGCTTCCTTTCGCCGCCTCGAGGCGGGTTCTGGTATTTTGCGCGCGAGCGTCTCGCATTATTTCCTGGTTCGCCATCCGTTCGCCCGCCGTTCAAGCGGGCTCATGCCTTCTACGTGAGAAGGCGCGCCCTGCCAGGCATAACGGGGAAAAGTTCCCGCTGCTGCCGGTTTCACCCTTTCGAAGGATGGGTGACTTACTGCCGGTAATGGGCGCAGGCGGGCGCGGGACCAGCGGTTTCTGCTTTGACATGACTTTTCCTTTACTGTACGTTTAATGACGAGGCTGATGCGTGACCATCGGTGATATCCGAGGCGGTCACGGCCCTTGGGTTGACTTCGGTGCCGCAGTCATCGGAAACGTATTCGGGTAATCCTGGTTCGGGCAATCCTCGATTCAGCAGGGCCCGATCCGAGCAGGAATGTGGGCGGTGTATCTGTCATGTCACGGCGGGAAAGACAAGTGATCGGTGTTTCGGGCACCCTGGTCCGCGGCGGCACGAGCAAGTGCTGGTTGTTCGACATCACGGACGTGCACGGTCGCGGGGCTTCGCTCGAGGACGTGCTCCTCGCCGCGTTCGGCTCGCAGGACCACAGCCAGATCGACGGCGTCGGCGGCGCGACCTCGACCACGTCCAAGGCCGCGATCATCTCGCACTCCTACGAGTCCGGAGTGGACATCGACTACACCTTCGCGCAGGTCGGCGTCGGGGTGAACGAGGTCGAATGGGGCAGCAACTGCGGTAACTGCGGTACCGCGGTCGGGCTGTACGCGGTGCAGTCCGGGCTGGTCAGGCCGCGCGGCGAGCAGACGACGGTGCGGATGCGCAACACCAACACCGGGTCGAGGATCGACGCGGTGGTCGACACCCCCGGCGGCCGCTTCACCCCGTCCGGCAACGCGACTATCCCCGGCGTGGCCTCGCCAGGTGTCGCGGTCGGCCTCGAGTTCCTCGACCCGGTCGGCAGCACCACCGACGCACTGCTGCCCAGCGGTGCGGCGGTCGACGACTTCACCCTGTCCGAGGGGGCCGCGCACGCGACGCTCGTCGACGCCGGCGCGCCCGCCGCGTTGTTCGACGCCGAAGCGCTGGGCCTGACCGGCGCGGAGACCGTCGCCGAGTTCGGCGCGGCGCTGCCGTCCCTGCTCGGGCTCCGGCACCGCGCCGGTGTCCACATGGGACTGGCCGCCCCCGGTGGGCCGGTCAGCCACGCGGTGCCCAAGTTCGGTGTCGTCGGCGCGCCGCGGGACTACACCGCGACCGACGGCACGCGGATCGCCGCCGCCGACTACGACATCTCGGTCAGGATGGCGTCGATGCACGCGCCCCACCCGGCGATCGGGCTCACCTCCACCGTCGCGGTGGCGGCCGCGGCCACGGTGCAGGGCAGCACAGTGCACGCCCACGCCAAGGCCCGCGACGGCGAGATCCGCCTCGGCACCCCCGCCGGCGTCGTCTCGGCCCGCCTGGTGCTCGACGGCGAACGGCTGACCGGGGTCCGGCTGAACCGGTCGGCGCGCGTGATCGCCCGCGCCGACATCTTCGTGCCGAGGGCGGAGCGCGTGCCGGTGGCCCTGCCGTGACCGTGACGAGCGCACGGGCGACGACCGGGTTCGGCGGCCGGTTCCTGACCCCGCTCGTGCTCGGCACCCTGCTCAACGCGGTCAACTCGTCGATGATCGCGGTCACCCTGGTGCCGATCGGGCGCGATCTCGGCGTCGGGCCGCAGCGGACCGTGTGGCTGGTGACGGTGCTGTACCTGGTGACCGCGGTGGCGCAGCCGGTGATGGGCAGGCTGGTGGACACCTTCGGCGGGCGGCGCGTGCTCACCGCCGGTCTGGTGTCGGTGCTCGTGGCCGGTCTGCTCGGCGCGCTGGCACCGTCGTTCGGGGTGCTGCTCGCGTCGAGGATCCTGCTCGGCCTCGGCACCGCGACCGGGTTCCCCGCGGCGATGGCACTGGTGAAGGCGCGCGCGACCGCGGTGGACGTGGCGGTGCCCGACCGGGTGCTGACCGTGCTGGCCACCTCCACGCAGGCGAGCATGGCCGTCGGCCCCACGTTGGGCGGTTTGCTGGTCGGGCTGGGGGACTGGCGCTGGACGTTCGCGGTGAACGTGCCGCTCGCCGGGATCGGCCTGGCACTGGCGTTGTGGTGGCTGCCGAAGGACACGGCCGCCGGTGCGAAGTCCTCGCGCGCGCCGCTGGACATCGGCGGCGTCGGGCTGTTCGCGGTCACGCTCACCGCGTTGCTGATGTTCGTGATGCGCCCGGAGGCCGCGCGGTGGCCGTACCTGATCGCCGGGCTGGCCGCGGGCGGTGCGCTGATCTGGTGGGAACTGCGGACGCGGCGGCCCTTCCTCGACCTCCGCGCGCTGGCGGGCAACCGCCCGCTGATCGCGACCTACCTCCGCCAGGGGCTCGGGTACCTGGTGATCTACGCGTTCCTCTACGGCTACCCGCAATGGCTCGCGCAGGGGTATGCGCTGCCGGAGGCGATGGCGGGGCTGGTGCTGCTGCCGATGTCGATCACCACTGTCACGTTGTCCGCGTTCGGCACCCGGCTCGGGCTCGGCGTGCGGGCGAGGCTGCTGCTCACCACCGGCACGCTGCTCATCGGTTCGCTGGCCTTGCTGCCGCTGTCGGGCGTGACTCCATTGTGGATAGTGGTGGCGATCGGGTTCCTGTTCGGCATCGGGCAGGGCATGAGCACGGTGGCGAACCAGACGGCGCTGTACGTCCAGGCTCCCGCGGATCGCATCGGCACCCTGTCCGGGCTGTTCCGCACCGCCCAGTACGTCGGCGCGCTGGCGTCGACGAGCGTGCTCGCGTGGGCGTTCGGAGCCGAGGCCACCGACGGCGGACTCACCCAGCTCGCCATTGTGCTCGCCGGTGTCGCGGCGCTGCTGACCTGCATCACCGCGTCCGACCGGGCCTTGCGCACGGTCGGCGTCAGGTGAGCTGCTGGTGGGTGTTGTTGAGGGTGCGGACGACGTCGTGGGGAGTGCCAGGGGTGAGGGCGATGTGGTCGTCGCCGGTGCGATAGGTCAGGACGCGGCCCCGGCCGGTGAGGTCGATCGCGCTGATCGGCAGGCTGCGTTCGCGCTCACCGCCGTCGGTCCGGACCGCCGTGTAGAGCTGGTGAACCGCGTCGCGGGGCGCGCACATCAACGCGGCGAGGTACTCGACGTCCGTGGGGTCGGCCGGTTCGGCGGGTGCCGCTTCCGAGGCATCCAGCACCGCGCGCGGTACCGCGACCGTCCGCACCGTCGCGCCGGGCGCCTCGGGCAGTGCTTCCAGCAGGTGGGTGGCGAGGAACCCGGGTTCGACGGGGTCGATCAGCACCACGTCGTCACCCACGACGATCCGCGCCGCGTCACGGCCGCGGGCGGCGACCAGTATCGCGGCCGTGGTGCCGTCCGCGAAGGAGTTCCACGCGTAGAACTCCCGATCCGGGGCCGTGAGCACCGCGATGGTGTTCTTCCACACCGGGTGCAGCTGATCCCGGCGGGCCAAACCCTGACGCCGCAACACATCCATGGTGTCCGCCACGAGGGTCGCGCGGGCGTCCCCGGTCATCCAGTAATGCCAGTTGGTGCCGATGACCGCGGGAAGGGAGCCGCTCGACCCGACCATGTCGCACGCCGTCACGAACATCATCTTCGGCAGCACCACCGGCTGGTCAATCACGATACCCCCGCGATCAGGGCAGCAACACGAAAAGGGCAGGAGCGGATCAGGCGCCGATGGTGGGCGGCATCACCGGCAGCCCGGTCACCGGATCGGTGATCTTCTCGTCCGCTTCGGCGACGCTGTCGTCGGTTTCGGGCACACCGAACTTGCGGTGGTGCTCGCGGTCGTCGTTCTTCCCGCGACCGCCACCGGGCACGAACCCGCCGTCGGCAGTGCCCGGCGCGCCGCGGCCCCCGGTGGCACCCCGGCCTCCGCCGGACTTGGTTTCGGTGGGGACGCCACCGGAGCGGGCGCCCCGTGCGTACCCCGTGCCGGGGGACTTGCCGTTCGCCCCACCGCGTGCGGAGCCACCGGGAACGGCCATCATCCCCGGCGATCCGATTCCAGTGCTGGTTCCGGTGCCGATCGGGACGGCGGAACCGGAAGGTGCCGAGCCGGTCGGCACCGAGGTCGATTTGCCTTCGGACATCTCCGGGGGCGCAGAGCCCGCCGCGGTCGTGCCTTCCTCGCCGTGGTGACTTCCGCTGACCGGGACGTCATCGGCGCCACCGGACTGAGGCGGTGCCGTCGGCGGCACATGACCCGAGCCAGGGCCGTCGCCGCCGGGGGACACCGGTGGGCCAGCAGGACCCGGAGTGGCAGGACCTGGACCGCCGGAGCCGGGGTGTTTCACCACCGGCTCCGGCCCCGCGGGCCCTCTGTGTCCTCCATGTCCTCCGTGTCCATCGGGCCCGTGCGGGCCCGATGGCTCGTGCCGCATGGTGAAGTCTTTCCCGTCGTAGCCGCCGAGCACCCCGTAGTCGCCGTTGAGCCCGCTCGCGCTGGCGGTGGTATCGGCCGCGTAGTGGTTGTAGAGCTCCAGATTCCGGCTCGCGGTCGCGTTGTAGCTCCCGATGGCGTCCTCGACGTCGGTGTCCCACGGCGTGATCGCGTCCCAGAAGTCCTTCTCCGGCGGTTTCGGCGGCATCGGCTCCAGATGGCGCTGGACATAGTCGAACCCGTCCGCGGTCGCGCCGAGGTTGTCGGCGTTGGCCGTGAACCGCTCCGCCGCGGCATTGGTGACTGCCCGGAACTTGTCGATGCGGGCATCCGCGCTGTCCGCGCTCTGGCCCGTCCACGACGCCCGCAACGAGGTCAGCATCTTGCCGATGTCGTCGCTGGCCTGCTGGTGGGCGGTGGCCAGATCGCGCGCGCCGCCCGTGCCCCGGTGCCAGTCGTCCGAGTGGCCGTTCTTGATGTCCTCGACGATCTGCGGCAAACCCATCGCTTGCGCGAGTTCCGGCGCGCCGGGGAACAGCGGTTCGGAGAGGAAGTCTCCAATCGCGTCGAAGGCGTCTTCCGCACCCGTCGCGATCGTGTTGACCGCTTCGCCGAGCTGGTCGAACGGAACCATGATCAAGCACCAGCCTTCTCGCGCAACGTCGACACCGCGGCATCGGCCGCACGTGAGCCGACGGTGCACGGATCGACTTTTCCGATCTTGCTGTCCCCCAAGAAAAGCCCCACATCCACCGTCGCGGTGTCGAGCAGGCCGACACTGATGCTGCAGTACCGGTCGGGTGCGCCCCCCGATGGCGTCACGCTGGCGACGGCGGGGAAACCTTGAATCGCCGGTAGTACCTTCCACACCTCGGCCTTGGGCTGCACGTTCGCGTACAAGCCGCTCAACCCGTGCCGTGATTGGGTGTCCAAGGTTACGGCTACCGCCGCGCCGCTGTCAGCTGACCAGTAGCAGCTGGCGCCGATCCCCGAAATATCATGTCGCTTCTGGTTTACCCTGTTTCCCAGGGCATCTTTTACTTGCTGCGGTGTCAAGGCCGCGCACGGATCGCCTGCCAAGGCCGAGTCGGGGAGCGGGGAAGGCACCTTCGGAGCTCCCGCGAACGGCACCGATTTCGTCGCCGACGGCAGTGGGCTGCTGTTGGTGTTCCCGGAATCCTGTGGTGCTGTGGACGGTGAGTCGGAAGGCAGCCCGCGTGAGCAACCTCCTGCTGCGGCGGCGATCACGCAGATCCCGGCGATGATCGTGATCCGGCGGGGGCTCATCCGGCGTACCCTTGACCATCGTCGGTCTTCTTGAGCTTCCTGCCGTGGTCGTGCTCCGTGCCTTCTTTGAGGACCAATGCTTTTTGGAGCCTGCCGATGAGTTCCGTCAGGTACTCGACCTCGACGCGCAAGTGCCCCGCACCGTAGGCGAACGCACCAGGCTGCTCACCCTGCCGAGTGAGCAAACCGTTGTACCCCTTGCTTGCCGGGTCCTGTGCGGGAGGCTCGAGTCGTTCCAGTACGGAGGCGTTGTCCTGCAGGAGCGTCAACTCTTGGCGGATCCTCGTCGCATCAGCGAGCAGTTGGTGCGCCTGATCGAGGTCGAGGGTGAAGCCGGATCGGCCTGCAGAAGATGCGGTCGCGTCGGCGTCGGCGATCGCCGCATCGGCGATCCGGATGTCCGCGTCACCCATCCAGCGGAACGCGCCCATCGTCCCCGGCGACTGGACGTTCGCAGGGTCGTTCATCGGCCGTGCCCTCCCCCGACGCGCGCCTGCGCGTACGCCGTTCCCCTCGGCGACACCTGGTGGAAAGGCACAGGTGGGTCGTGCCCATTCCGCTGTACCCAATACTGTAGCGGGCCGATCACGCTCAGGTGGGGCATACGTTGCACAAAGTGAAAATGGGCAAGATTTCACTCGTATGCACCAAGTTCGGCGCCATACTTTTATTATTCCGTCTCGCCATGGTATGCGTGCGGCGATCTGGTCGTGGCAGCCTCGTTGAGTAAGATCGTACATGACAAGGGGTATACCGTCCGATGTGGATGGCCACTCGGCGAGGGATGTTGCGAACTCGAAATGCTCTACAATGGATTCACCTGATTCAGGTTCGTACCAGTGTCATCGGAAACAATGGTGTCTCGATCGATCGGGGAAACGGCGTCCGGTCATCTCGCGCGGCTGGTTCCGGCCAGTACCTTGCCGGTGCGGAACGCGGAGTGGGCGAGTACGGGGCCCGCCGGTCTGGCGACCCGGCGCAGCCGGTGCCAGTCCCATGCCGGTCCGGAGCGCGTCGCGGGGACCGGCGCGGTGGTGACCGGTACCAGGGTGCGGAACCGGGTCGGCGCCGGGATGTCGCAGAAGACCAGTTCGCGTCGCCGCCGTGCCCACCAGCGGCGGGTCAGCAGCGCGCCCAGTGTCGCGCCGAGCGTGTTCAGCACGACGTCGTCGGTGGCGGCGACCCTGCCGGTGAGGAAGAGGTACTGCGTCGTCTCGATCGTGGACGACAGCACCACCGCGCCCCCGGCGACCCTGCTCACCGAGCGCAGGCGCGCCGACCGCAGCGGTACCAGCGCCCCGATCGGCAGGAGCAGCAGGAGGTTCGCGGCCGCCTGCCACAGCGGGTCCCACGACGGCAGTTCGCCGACCGCGTCGGCGATTTCGGTGCCCGGTGTGAGATCGGCGGTGCTGGCCTGGCCGGGGATGGGTTTGCCGACCAGGTACAGCACGCAGCACGCGGCGAACACCAGCACCACGTCGCAGATCGCGGTGGCGCCGGGGTCGCGGCGGCCGGATCGCTCGCGGCGCAGCGCGAGCAGGCCGCAGAACAACACGGCGGGCGGGATGCCCAGCGTGGCGAGGGTGATCAGTTCGCCGAACGTCCGGAGTAGCTGTGCCACGAAACGACTCCCTTCGGCCCGGTGCCTCGGACGTGGGTTCAGCCGGACGTGCTGGCGCCCCCGGTGCTGGTGGGCGGCGTGCTGTCCGCGGGCGGCTTCGCCGGTGCCGAGGTGGTCTGCGGCGGCGTGGTGGGGCCGGTCGACGGGGGCGGGGTCGTCGTCGGCGGCGTGGTGGGCGTCGTCGGCGGGCTCGTGGGCGGTGTCGTCGGCGGTGTCGACGGAGGCTTGGTCGGGGTGGTGGGTGGCGTCCCCGGCGTCGACGGAGGCGTGCTGCCAGGAGGCGTCGTACCCGGGGGCGTGGTGCCAGGAGGCGTGGTGCCGGGCGGCGGCGTCACCGGCGGGGGCACGGGCGTGGGGCCGGGCTCGGTGACCGGGGCGGCGGGCACGTCCGGCGCGCCGACCGGGACGGTGCTGTCCGGCAACGGGGCGACGCCCTTGCGGTACGCCTCGGCCCAGCGGATCACCGTGTCGGCGTAGGAGGCGGAGTTGTTGTAGCGCAGCACCGCCGCCCGCAGCGAACCGGGCTGGCTCAGGTCGAGGCCGCCCGAGCACAGGTAGCGCGCGGTCGCCAGCGCGGCGTCGTAGATGTTGTTCGGGTCGTTCTTCCCGTCACCGTTGCCGTCCGCGCCGTAGGTGCGCCACGTGCCGGGGATGAACTGCGACGGGCCGACGGCGCGGTCCCAGACCGTGTCGCCGTCGTAGCGGCCGCCGTCGGAGTCGGCGATCGCGGCCACCGGGCCGAAGCCGTTGAGCACCGGCCCGAGGATCGGCCGGATCGTGGTGCCGTTCGCGTCGACGTAACCGCCGCGCGCGTGGTTGGACTCGATGCGCCCGATGCTGGCGAGCAGCGCCCAGTCGAGGTGGCATCCCGGCCGTTCGGCCGCCATCAGATCGGCGGCCTTCCGGTACGCCTTGAGCGCGGTGCCGGGGATCCCGAGCGGCCCGCTCGGCAGCGAGTAGGCGACCGGGGCCAGCGCGGAGCCCGGCGCGCCGAGCGGCACCGGCGAGACCGGCTCCGGCAGGCTGCCGTCCACCGAGATCGGGCCGGACGGCACGGGTGAGAGCGGGTGCGACGGCGGCACGAGCGGCGTGGCGCCGGATGCGGACGGCTCGATCACGGCCATCGTGGTCGACGCCGCCGAGGCCACCGGGAGTACCGCGAGCGCGCCGCCGACCACCGCCAGTGCCGTCCGGTGCGGCAGCCCGGTGAGCCTGGTGGCATTGCGGGCCGCTGCGGAAATTCGGCTTCGCATAGTCAAAGCTCCTTTGCTTCGCGGAGTTTCGCGGTGCCCCGGTAATCGAGTTACCGGCCGGTAGTTCCGTGACGGTTATAGCAAACTTTGGCTGCGGTAAGGGAATTTCCCTGGTATTGCCCAGAACTTGTCACGATTACGCGAAAACCGGCGCGGGTTGTTGTCAGCCCATCAGAATGAACTGCGGCGGAGTTCCTCGCCGCGAGCGCCGCGCCGGCGACGGTGGCCGCGTCGATCGCGTAGGTGACCGGGTTGACCGTGGACAGCGCGCGCACCAACACGGGCAGGGCGTCCGGCGGAGAACATCAGCGTGAGCACCGCGATGAACGACACGGTCTGCAGCGTCTCCGGCTTGCGCGCCATCGTGGCGACGGCGAGGAAGACCCAGCTCAGGCCCCAGTCGACGATGAGGGTCAGCAGTACCGCGGTGACCGTGCCGAGCAGTCCGCCGCCGGGGAGACGCCGAGCGGCAGCACCCGGCGAGCAGCGCCACAGTTCGCCGCGGCTCACCGGGTCGAGCCCGGTGGAGTCGAGCAGTTCGTCCGCTCGCCGTTTCGCGGCGCCCTTCCCCGCGCCGAGCGGGCGCGCCACCAGCACCAGGTTGGCCCTGCCGGACAGCGCGTCGTCGAGCGCGGTGAGCTGGCGGGTGCTCCCGATCCGCCGCCGCAGCTCCGTCGACGCGCGGGCCACGTCGTACCCGCAGACCGTCGCGGCGTCCTGGTGCCGAGGAACGGCATGGAACCTCCCGCGCGCTTTCCCGGTGCGGTCTCGGGCCGAGCGGCCCCGCGGCGAACCTGGCCATTTCGCGGCGAGCCGCGCAAGAACGGCCGCGGTTCCGCTCAGCGCGGTGACAGTTTCGCGGTGGCGGTACCTGGCGGGGGTGACAGTTCTGCGCGTTCTCGTCCACAGAGGACTTTCACGGACTGCTGGTGGGACGGGGTGGCGGATCTTTGTGCTCCGCACGATGGGCGTTTCGGGTGCCGCACTCACCCCGATGACAAGAAGAATTGATTTTCGGCGCGGTACGGCCCGATTTAATGGAGGTTCTTGTGTGGCCCGCACCACCTCAGTACCGTACTGGCCGGTAAGCGAAATGGATTTCGCGGCGAACCCGTGCCCTTTCGCGAGATTTCGTGCCCCGAAGTAACTATTGTCTGCTCGAGGAAGTCTGCCTTGTCAACGGTGACTCGACGGCGCACCCGTCTGCTCGCGCTCGCTTCGGCCGTGGCCGTCGCGGGCGTTTCGTTCGTGGCGAACCCCGCGGTGGCGGGAGCGGCCAGCGCGGTCCTGCCCGCGACGTGCCCGCTTCCCGGCGGGCCGTCGGCCGTCACGACCGGGCTGACCGCGACCTTCCCGGAGACGACCGGCCCCGGCCGCGCGATCGAGGTCGGCGGCGCCGGTGCCGAACTGGTCTTCCCCGAGCAGACCGTGGCCGCGCTGAAAGCGTGGGGCGTCACCACCTTCGAGGGCGCCGTCGACGGTTCGCTGATCGTCCGGCAGGGCAGCGCCGCCGAGGAGATCGCACTCCCGGCGGTCAAGATCCCGCTCACCAAGCTGCCCGCCGCCGGCGAGCTCTGGCTGCCGCTCGGCGCTGCGGTGCCCGAGGCCAAGGCGACCGGTGGCGGCGACGTGACCTTCGAGGTCGCCAAGCTCGCGCCGACGCTGAAACTCCACGCGGTCAAGGACAACGCCCTCGTCGAAAAGGACGTTTCCTGCACGTCCGAGCCTGGCCCGCCGCGCAAACTGGCCACGGTCGGCATGCTCGCGGAGGACAGGGCACCCGGCAGGGTCGAACCCGGCACACCGCGCCAGCCGTCGGCACGGGTGGCGCTCGCCGACGACCCGCCGTACAACTTCCCGCCGACCGAGCCGACCGGCTGGCTCCGCTACGCCCTTTGGATCGACGACAGCACCACCACGATCAAGAAGCTCGGTTCGCAGGTGAAGTTCGGGCGCGGACAGTTCGACTCGGTGGTCCAGATCGCCACTTCCAAGGTACGGGGTAACTTCCGTCTGCCGCCGACTTCGAGCTACTTCGTGCCGTTCCGGATCACCCCGGCCACCGCGGATGTCGAGGTCGTCCAGGCGGAGGAGGCCGCAGGGGCCATCCAGGTGAAGTTCCCGACCTCCCCGGTGGATATCACGATCAAGGCCGATGTCGTCGTCCGCAACGCGAAGGTCGACGGTGTGCCGCTCGATGTCGGGCCGAACTGCCGCACCGCGACACCGGTGACCATTCACCTCAAGCAGGAAATCGATCTGCGCCCGCCGAAGAGCGGCGGTAAGCCGACCCCGGTTTCGACCGCGTACGACATCCCGCCGTTCGCGGGCTGCCAGGGCACCGAGGACGTCAGCAAACTGCTCACCGGCCTGATCTCCGGCCCGGACAACCCGCTGACGATGACGCTCAACGTCCGGTGCACCCCGGCGGACTGCCCGCCGCCGCCCAAGAACTGATGGACGACGAAGTCCGTTCCGTACCGCGAAAACAGGAGGTGTGATGGGCGTCGAGGTGACGGTCGACGGGCTGACGAAGTCCTTCGGTCGCCAGCTGATCTGGCGGGACGTGACGCTGACGTTGCCGAAGGGCGAGGTCAGCGTGCTGCTCGGCCCGTCGGGCACCGGCAAGTCGGTGTTCCTGAAGTCCCTGATCGGGCTGCTCCGGCCCGAGCGGGGACGGATCGTGATCAACGGCGTCGACCTCTGCTCCTGCCCGGAACGCGAGCTGTACGAGATCAGGAAGCTGTTCGGGGTGCTGTTCCAGGACGGCGCGCTGTTCGGGTCGATGAACCTCTTCGACAACGTGGCGTTTCCCTTGCGGGAGCACACGAAGAAGTCCGAGACCGAGATCCGCAGGATCGTGCTGGAGAAGCTCGAAATGACCGGACTGGCCGGTGCGGAGATGAAGCTGCCCGGTGAGATCTCGGGCGGGATGCGCAAGCGCGCCGGGCTGTCGCGCGCATTGGTGCTGGACCCCGAGATCATCCTGGTCGACGAGCCCGACTCCGGTCTCGACCCGGTCCGCACGGCTTACATCTCGCAGCTGCTGATCGACCTGAACGCGCAGATGGACGCGACGATCCTGATCGTGTCGCACAACATCAACGTGGCGCGGACGGTACCGGACAACATCGGGATGCTCTTCCGCAAGGACCTGGTGATGTTCGGGCCGCGGGAGGTCCTGCTGACCAGTGACGAGCCGGTGGTGAAGCAGTTCCTCAGCGGCAGCAGGATCGGTCCGATCGGCATGTCGGAGGAGAAGGACTCGGCGACGATGGCCGAGGAGCAGGCGCTCGTCGACGCCGGGCACCACGACGGGTCCACAGAGGACATGCGCGGGGTGGTGCCGCAGATCGAGCCGACGCCGGGGCTGCCGTTCCGCGACGCCGTGCGCCGCCGCAAGGAGCGGGTGCTGCGGATCCTGCACACGCTGCCGCCGCTGGCACAGCACGGCATCCTCGCCAGCCTCAGCCGCGAGGAGCGGGCCGCCTACGGCATCCGTCCACTCGCGACACATCGCCAGCACGGGGGCACACCGTGACCACGATGCTCGAACGCGTGCCGGCCGCGGCGGCGAACGGGATGCGCGAATTCGGCCGCATGTGCGCGATGGCGCTCGACGTGCTGGTGCAGATCTTCCGCCGCCCGTTCCAGTTCCGCGAGTTCGTGCAGCAGTTCTGGTTCATCGCGAGCGTGTCGATCATGCCCGCGATCATGGTGTCGATCCCGTTCGGCGCGGTCATCTCGCTCCAGCTCGGCGGGCTGACCAGCCAGATCGGCGCCCAGCAGTTCAACGGCGCGGCGAGCGTGCTTGCCGTGGTCCAGCAGGCGAGCCCGATCGTGACCACGCTGATCATCGCGGGCGCCGGCGGTTCGGCGATCTGCGCCGATCTCGGCGCGCGCACCATCCGCGAGGAGATCGACGCGATGGAGGTGCTGGGCGTTTCGCCGATCCAGCGCCTCGTGGTGCCGAGGGTGCTCGCCGCGATCCTCACCTCGGTCGCGCTCAACGGCATGGTCAGCGTCGTCGGCGTGGTGGGCGGGTACTTCTTCAACGTGGTGGTGCAGGGCGGCACGCCCGGTGCCTACCTCGCCAGTTTCAACGCGCTGGCCCAGCTCCCCGATCTCGTGATCAGCTCGATCAAGGCGCTGATCTTCGGCTTCCTCGCCGGTGTCGTCGCCTCGTACCGCGGCCTCAACCCGAAGGGCGGGCCGAAGGGCGTCGGCGACGTCGTGAACCAGTCGGTCGTGATCACCTTCCTGTTGCTGTTCTTCGTCAACACCGTGCTCACCGCGCTGTACCTGCAGCTCGTCCCGGCGAAGGGAACCTGAGTCGTGACGTCCATTTCCGAACGCGCGAGGGCGGGCCTGAAACGGCCCGGCAACACCCTGTTCAGCCTCGGCGACCAGCTCCTGTTCTACGTGCGGGCGCTCGCCGCCGTCCCGTTGACGGTCCGGCGCTACTTCCGCGAGGTCGTGCGCCTGCTCGCCGAGGTCACCTTCGGCAGCGGCGCGCTCGCGGTCATCGGCGGCACCATCGGCGTGATGGTCGGGATGTGCATCTTCACCGGTGTCACGGTGGGGTTGCAGGGGTTCAGCTCGCTGAACCAGATCAACATCTCGGCGATGACCGGCTTCCTCACCGCGTACTTCAACACGCGGGAGATCGCGCCGCTGGTGGCAGGGCTCGCGCTGTCGGCGACGGTCGGGTCCGGGTTCACCGCGCAGCTCGGCGCGATGCGGATCTCCGAGGAGATCGACGCGCTCGAGGTGATGGCGGTCCGCAGCATGCCGTTCCTGGTCACCTCCCGGATCGTCGCCGGGTTCGTCGCGATCATCCCGCTGTACACGATCGGCCTGCTGATCTCCTACGTCGGCTCCCGCGTCACGACGGTGATGTTCTTCGGCCAGTCCGGTGGCACCTACGACCACTACTTCACGTTGTTCCTGCCGCCGGGCGACGTGCTGTGGTCGTTCGGGAAGGTGCTGGTGTTCGCCGTCGGGGTGATCCTCACGCACTGCTTCTACGGCTACCGCGCCAGCGGCGGGCCCGCGGGTGTCGGCATCGCCGTCGGCCGCGCGGTGCGGACGTCGATCGTGCTGATCAGCGTGCTCGACCTGTTCCTCAGCCTCGCGATCTGGGGCGCGACGACGACGGTGCAGGTGTCCGGATGAGCGACGCTTGCGAGCGAATCAAGGACATCATGCGCCAAAGGGAATTGAACGCTGTCTCGCGGAGCGAGGCGATCGCATGAGCGAGCGGATTCCGAAGCGCGTGCCGACGCAGATCGCGGGTGTGGTCTTCCTATTGCTGCTCGCGATGCTGCTGGGGTTGTCGGTCGCTCTCTACGACAAGACGTTCGTCAGCGTCGCCACCGTGAAGCTGGAGACCGACCGGGTCGGCAACCAGCTCGAACAGGGCTCGGAGGTGAAGGTCCGCGGCGTCCCGTTCGGCGAGGTGCGGGCGATCCGGCCCACCTCCTCCGGCGCCGAGATCGAACTGGCGATGGACCCGGCCAGGATCGGGCAGCTACCGGACAACGTCTCGGCGCGGCTGTTGCCGAAGACCGCGTTCGGCCAGCGCTACGTCAACCTGGTGCTGCCGGACGCGCCGCACGGCACGCTCGCCTCGGGCAAGGTGATCTCGCAGGACCGCTCGTCGAACGCGATCGAGCTGGAGAAGGTGCTCGGCGACCTGCTCCCCCTGCTGCGCGCGGTGCAGCCGCAGAAGCTCAACAGCTCTCTCGGCGCGATTTCCCAGGCACTCGACGGCAAGGGGAAGCCGCTGGGGGAGAGCATCGTCCGGTTCAACGACCTGCTGAACCAGTTCAACCCGCTGATGCCGCAGTTCAAGGCGGACATCAGCAAGCTGGCCGACGTCTCGGACACCTACAACAGCGCGGCGCCGGACATCCTGCGCGCGCTGACCGACCTGACCACGACCGGGCGCACGCTGGTGGACCAGAAGGCGGACCTGCAGGCGTTGTTCGCCAGCACCACGACCGCCTCGAACGACCTGAACGCGTTCCTGCGGAAGAACTCGCGCGACCTCATCGGGTTGTCGGAGTCGAGCAGGCCGACGCTGGAGCTGCTGGCACGCTATTCGCCGGAGTTCCCGTGCCTGTTCGACTCGGTGAACCGGCTTAAACCGTTGGTGGAGAAGGCACTCGGCGTGGGTACCGGTGAACCCGGCCTGCACGTCACGCTGAGCGTGATGCCCGCGCGCGGCAAGTACGTCCCCGGCCGCGACGACCCGAGGTACACCGCGAACGCGGGCCCGCAGTGCTACGCGCCCGGCGCCGGTCCCGGTCAGGGCCGCCCGGTGGCGGCGAAGGCCTCGGCGATGTCGGCGCGGACCGCGGTCGGCGCGGACGACCTCGGGGTGGCGAACTCGCCCGCGGAGCGGCGGACGGTCGCCGAGCTGATGGGGGCGGCGCAGGGCACGAGCCCGGCGGAGATCCCGGACTGGAGCAGCGTCCTCGTCGGACCGATGCTGCGTGGCGCGGAGGTGAGCCTGAAATGAGGGGACTGATCGGCCCGCTCGTCAAGGGCGTCGTCTTCCTGGTGGTGACCGGGCTGGCGACACTCGCGCTCGGCATCACGATCGCCAACGTGGGGGTGAGCGACACCGAGTCGTACGCGGCGCGGTTCGAGGACGCAACCTCGCTCAACCCCGGCGACGAGGTCCGGATGGCCGGTGTCCGCATCGGCCAGGTCGACGAGGTCGACGTCGTCGACCGCCGCTTTGCCGAGGTGCGCTTTTCGGTCGACACCAAGCGAAAGCTCTCCGCCGAGTCCATTGTGGCCATTCGCTACCGCAACCTCGTCGGGCAGCGCTACCTTTCGATCGACCAGGGTGCCGAGCCGACCGCGGAGACCATGGCACCGGGGACGGTCGTGCCGATCGAGCGCACGAAGCCCGCGCTGGACCTCACGGCGCTGTTCAACGGGTTCAAGCCGTTGTTCCAGGCGCTTTCGCCGAACGACGTGAACCAGCTTTCGTTCGAGGTGGTGCAGGTGCTGCAAGGGGAGGGCACCACGGTCAACGGGTTCCTGAAGCACACCGCCTCGCTCACCTCGACGCTGGCGGACAAGGACCAGGTGATCGGGCAGGTGATCGGGAACCTCAACACGGTGCTCGACACGGTCAACGCCAAGGGCGACCAGCTCGCGCAGCTCGTCGACACCACCGAACAGCTCGTGAAGGGGCTCGCCTCGGACGCGAAGCCGATCGGCGAGGCGATCGGCGGCCTCGGTGAGCTCAGCAGCACCACCGCGGACCTGCTCAAGGACGGCCGCCAGCCGCTCAAGGACGGCATCAACGCGCTCGGCGACCTCTCGAAGAACCTCGCCGACAACACGCCGGTCTTCGAGCAGTTCCTGAAGAGCCTGCCGCCCAAGATGAACGCCATCGGCAAGCTCGGCTCGTACGGCTCGTGGCTCAACTTCTACCTGTGCGCCGTCAAGTCCGACGCCCCGCCCGCACCGGGCGGGCCGCCGGTCGGCGTGCCGCTGACCCAGCCGAGGTGCCGATGAAGAACCCGTTGCGAGACTTCAAGCCGTTCAAGGAGCGGGACCCGATCCTGGTCGGCGCGGTGACCGCGCTGATCATGGTGCTGCTCGGCTCCGTCACGTTCTTCGCCGACGACCTGCCGATCATCGGCGGCGGCACCGAGTACGCCGCCGAGTTCGGCGAAGCCGCGGGGCTCAAGACCAACGACGAGGTCAGGGTCGCCGGGGTGAAGGTGGGCGAGGTGTCGGCGGTCAACCTCGAAGGTGACCACGTCGAGGTGCGGTTCAAGGTGAAGAACGCCTGGCTCGGCGACCGCACCAGCGCCGCGATCAAGATCAAGACCTTGCTCGGCCAGAAGAACCTGCTGCTCGACCCGCGCGGCGGGAACGAGCTGGATCCCGGCACCCCGATTCCGAAGGACCGGACGACCTCGCCCTACGACGTCACCGACGTGTTCAACGACCTGGCGAACACCGCGGGCTCGATCGACACCGTGAAGCTGGCGCAGAGCTTCCGCACGCTTTCGGAAACCCTCGGCGCGTCGGCACCGCAGGACGTTCGCGCCGCGCTGGACGGCATGTCGGCGCTGTCGAAGACGCTCGCCTCGCGTGACAACGAGCTGACCAAGCTGTTCGACGGCACCAGCCAGCTGAGCAAGACGCTCGGCGACCGGACCGGTCAGGTGGAATCGCTGATCAAGAACGGGAACGTGCTGCTGACCGAGCTCAACGCGCGCAAGGACGCCATCGCGAAGCTGTTCGGCGGGACGAAGGCGCTCGGCGAGCAGCTTCGCGGACTGGTGGCGGACAACCAGAAGACCCTCGGGCCCGCGCTCGACCAGCTCGACCGGGTGACCACCGTGCTGCAGCGCAACCAGGACAAGCTCACCGAAAGCCTGCGGCTCGCCGGGCCGTACTACCGCCTGCTCGGCAACGCGGTCGGCAACGGCAGGTGGATCGACGCCTACATCTGCGGGCTGGTGCAGACCGGCGGCGACTGCGCGCCGAAGGGAGGCAGCTGATGGCGACGATGGTGCTCGAAGACATGGGTGTCCACAAGGGACGGCGCCAGCTGCTGCGCTGGATCGCGGCCGGCGTACTGGCCGCACTGCTGGCGTGCGCGGTGTGGGCGTTCGTCGCGATGACCCCTGACAAGCGGGTCACCGCGTACTTCTCCGCGGCGGTGGGGATCTACCCGGCCTCCGATGTGCGCGTGCTCGGGGTCGCGGTCGGCTCGGTCGATTCGGTCGAGCCGAGCGGGAAGCAGGTGAAGGTGACCCTGAGCCTGCGCGGCGACGTCAAGCTGCCTTCGAACGTGTCGGCGGTGGTGGTGACGCCGAGCCTGGTGGCGGACCGGTACGTCCAGCTTTCCCCGGTCTACACCGGCGGTGCCGAGTTCGGTGACGACGCCGAGATCCCGGCGCAGCGCACCGCGACCCCGGTGGAGATCGATCAGCTCATGAAGAGCCTCAACGAGCTGACCACCGCGCTCGGGCCGAAGGGGGCGAACGCGGACGGCGCGGTCAGCGAGTTGCTGAACCAGGGTGCGAAAACGCTGGACGGCAACGGGAAGGCCGCCGGCGAGGCGGTCCGCCAGCTCGGCGACTTCGCCCGCACGCTCAGCGGCTCCAAGGACAAGCTCTTCTCCACAGTGGACAACCTGTCGAAGTTCACCGCGATGCTCGCCGCCGACGACGACCAGGTCGACAAGGCGGGGCGGCAGCTCACCTCGATCACCAAGGTGCTCGCGGACCAGCGCGACGAGTTCTCCGGTGCGCTGACCGAGCTGACGCAGGCGCTGAGCACGGTCAAGGGGTTCATCAACGACAACCGCGGCAAGGTCAAGTCCAATGTGGACAAACTGGCCGAGATCACGAAGACGTTGTCGGCGCAGAAGGCGTCACTGGCCGAGGCGCTCGACGCCGCGCCGAACACGCTGACGAACCTGCTGGAGGCCTACAACCCGGCGACGAAGACGCTCGACGGGAGGGCCAACCTCAACGAGTTCCGCGGTATCGGCACACAGGCTGGCGGGGCGTCGGCGCAGTCCTTCTGCGCGGGCGGCTGCGCTCCCGGCGCGCGCTCGGACGGGCTCGTCGTCGCGAACGCGAGGCGCGGGGACCTGCCCGCGCTGCCGCTGCCGCCGTTCGGCGACGTGTTCGCGACCCCGGAGAAGGCAGGAGGCCGGTGATGGGCGACCGCACGAAGACCAGGGTCGTCGCGGTGGTGCTCCTCGGCGCGCTGACCGCGGGCTGCGGCGGCAGCGGCGCGGACAGCGTCTACGACCTGCCGCTACCCGGTGGTGCCGCGCTCGGCGAGCACCCCTTCACGGTCAAGGCGAGCTTCCCGAACGTCCTCGACCTGGTGCCGCAGTCCGGCGTCAAGGTCAACGACGTCGCGGTCGGCAGGGTCGAGCACGTCGAACTCGCCGCGGACGGGCGCAGCGCGGAGGTGACGCTGCGGGTCAACGGCGACGTGAAGCTGCCGGGCAACGCGATCGCGCGGCTGCGGCAGTCGAGCATCCTCGGGGAGAAGTTCGTCGAGCTGGCCCCGCCGGAGTCGGCTTCGCCGATCGGCGCGCTGCGCGACGGCGCGGTGATCCCGCTCGCGGACTCCACCATGGCACCGGAGATCGAAGAGGTCTTCGGCGCGCTTTCGCTGCTGCTCAACGGCGGTGGCGTCGCCCAGATCCAGAACATCACCCGCCAGCTCAACGATGCCCTGGGCGGTAAGGAAAGCGCGGCGCGCTCGCTGATCGGCAACCTGAACACCTTCGCCGGCGGGCTCGACGAGCACAGGTCGGAGATCACGCGCGCGCTGGACAGCGTGAACCGGCTGTCCGCAACTTTGGGGCAGCACAAGGACGAGATCTCCACGACGCTGAGCGATCTCACCCCGGGGATCAAGGTGCTCGCCGATCAGCGCGAGGCGCTGGTGGGAATGCTGAAGTCGCTGGCGTCGCTGACGAACGTCGCGGTCGACACCGTGCACAAGAGCAAGGACGACCTCGTCGCCGACCTCCGCGCGCTGGAGCCGACGCTGCGCCAGCTCGCGAACTCGGGCGCGGCACTGCCGAAGGCGATGGAGATGCTGCTGACCTTCCCGTTCCCGGACTCCGCCCTCAACACGATCAAGGGCGACTACCTCAACACGTTCCTGAACTACGACGCGAAGACCAGGAAGGCGCTCGCCGAGGCGCTGGCGGGAGGCCACTGATGCTGACGAAACTGGTCCGCGGCCAGATCGTGGTGTTCGTGGTGGTCGCCGTGCTCGGCGTCGCCTACGTCGGCGCGCGGTACGCCGGGCTCGACCGGCTGGTGTTCCACAGTGGATACACCGTGGTCGCCAAGTTCTCCAGCGGCGGCGGGGTGTTCACCAACAGCGAGGTCACCTACCGCGGGGTGGCCATCGGCAGGGTCGGCGACCTGCGGCTGACCGCCACCGGCATGGAGGCCGATCTGTACATCGACTCGGGCACCCCCGAGGTGCCCGCGGACACCGAGGCAGTGGTGGCCGACCGGTCCGTGGTCGGCGAGCAGTACGTCGACCTGCGGCCGCGCACCGACCGCGGCCCGTCCCTCCAGGAGGGCTCGGTGATCACGCAGCACGACACGTCGATCCCGCTACCGGTGGACGTGGTGCTCTCCAGCCTGTCCTCGCTCGCCGACTCGGTACCGAAGGAGGCGCTGCGCACCGTCGTGGACGAGCTGTACGACGCCACCTCCGGTGCGGGCCCGAACCTGCAGACCCTGGTGGACAAGGGGATCGAGTTCATCAAGACCGCCACCGACCACATCCCGCAGTCCACCAGCCTCGTCACCAGCTCGCAGACCGTGCTGGACACCCAGCTGCGCCTGTCCGACGAGATCAAGTCCTTCGGCGGCAACGCGAAGCTGCTCGCCGAGACGCTCAAGAAGTCCGACGGCGACCTCCGCGGCCTGCTGCCCGCGGTGCCCGCGGCGATGAACCAGGTCAGCGAGCTGCTGCACGAGTCGGGGGCGGGGCTCGGGCTCACCATGGCGAACCTGCTCACCACGTTCGACGTGCTGGAGGTGCGGCAGAAGGGGATGAAGCAGCTGCTGGTCACCGCGCCGCAGGCGGTCGCGGCCGGGGCGTCGGTGATCGGGCCGGAGGGCGCGCGCCTCGGGCTCGCGCTCACCTTCTTCGACCCGCCGCCGTGCACCGCGGGCTACGGCGGCACGCAGGCGCGCGGCGGGCTCGACACGTCGCCGGGGCAGCCGCTCAACACCGGCGCGCGCTGCACCCTGCCCTACGGCAACCCGACCGGCGTGCGCGGTTCGCAGCACGCGCCTTCGCCGAGCGGGCGCTGAGAGAAAGGAGCCGATGATGGTCAACACGCGTACCGCGCTGACCTCCGCCGCGATCGTGGTGGCGGTGGGCGCCGCGGGCTGGTTCGGCTACACGTGGTGGGACGCGGCGCACGACGGCGGCGTCCACCGCGCGGTGGCGAGAGACCAGGCGCTGCGGGCCGGCCAGCAGGGCATCGCGGGGTTCAACACCCTCGACTTCCGGCAGGCCGCGGCGGGTTACGACCGCTGGGTCGGGCTGTCCACCGGCGAACTGCACGACGAACTGGTCAAGGACGCCGACGCGAGCAAGAAGCGCATCAGCGACGGGAAGACCGTGTCCGAGGCGAAGATCCTCGATGCGGCCGTGACCGATCTCGACGACACCGCGGGTACCGCGAAGGTGATCGCCGCGGTGGAGATCGTGGTGACCCCTGAGGGCGGCAGCCCGGCGACGAAGCGGAACCGGTTCCAGGCCGCGCTGGTCCGGACCGGTGACGGGTGGAAGCTGGACGGTCTCGGCCAGGTCCCGGTCGGCGGCGCGTGAGGAAGGAAAGCGAACGATGGCTGAACAGCACACCGTGGTGGAAGCGGAAGAGCGCGACGCGGCCGAGCCGGTCGAAAAGACCGATGACGGTGAAAAGCGGGAAGGGATCGAAGACGCGGAACCGGCCGGAGCCAAGAAGAGCTGGCGCGCGATGCTGGTTGCCGGGCTCGTCGTCGTGTTCGGCGGCCTCGCCTGCTGGTTCGCGGTCGAGACCAACCAGGTTCGCGGCGGCGCCGCGGCCAACGCCGCGTACGCCGACACCACCACGACCAGCGAGGTGCTCGGCCAGGTCGGCGACGCGCTGGTGAAGGTCTTCTCCTACGCCTACGACAACCCGGGGCCGACCGACGAGGCCGCGGCGCAGGTGCTCGGAGGTGCCGCGAAGACGCAGTACCAGCAGCTTTTCGCGCAGGTCCGCGCGCAGGCGCCGGCGCAGAAGCTGGTGGTGCGCAGCCAGGCGGTGGTGTCCGGGGTCAAGGTGCTCGACGGCGACCACGCCACGGTGCTGGTGTTCCTCGACCAGAGCGCGACCAGGGGCGACGCGGGCACGGACGGCACGAGCGCCGCCCAGCTCACCGTGACGGCCGAACGGCAGCACGGGCGCTGGATCGTCACCGACCTGAAGTCGCAGTGATTTTTCGCACGCGCACGACAGGTCTCGGCGGCAGGCGATAATCTGGGTGACAGTTTTAACCCCCGGTTGTCTTCTTCTGGTGGAAGTTCTTCGATTCGTATTGTCTGGCCGGACATCACGCGGCTACGCTCATTGCGGGCAAGTAAAGAGAACTGTCCCGAAAGATTAACGGGAAACGGTGTCTCTGCATTTAATATTTGCGATTCCCGGGCACCGCTGTGCACCGTCGAGGGGAGCGAAATGAATCGAGAAGTCGGATAGCCCTTCCGTTCTCCCGGCTGGTGGTAGCCCCCCGCGCCCGCCGGGACCGGTCCGCACGGGGATGCGCCGTCCCCGTGCGGACCCTTCACCGGCCGATCCCGTGCGCCCCGCGAGGAAAACGATGTTGACGAGTTCCGATCCCACCCCGTCCCCGGCGGACACCCTGCCGGAGGCACTGGCCTGCTGGGCGCGGCGGCGCGGCGACCGCACCGCGCTCACCTACCTCGACCACCGCGTGACCCCGCTCGGCGCGGCGGCCACCCTGACCTGGCGCGAGCTGGACGAGCGGGTGACCACGGTCGCCTCCGTGCTGTACGGCATGAGCTCGCCGGGGGACCGCGCGGCGATCCTGATGGCACAGGGGATCGAGTACGTCGTCGCGTTCCTGGCCTGCCTGCGCGCTGGTCTCGTCGCGGTGCCGCTGTTCGAGCCGACGATGGCCGCCAGGCTGGGCTCGGTGCTCGCGGACGCGCGGCCGAGCCTGGTGCTGACCACCCGCGACCGGTTCCGCGCGGTGCGCACCTTCCTCGACCGCGACGGGCGCGGGCCCCGGCAGGTGATCGCGGTCGACGGGCTCGCGGGCGCGCCGGTGCGCCACGGCGTCCCGGTGCTGCCCGGCCGTGACGATCCCGCGTATCTGCAGTACACGTCCGGGTCGACGCAGTCGCCGAGCGGGGTGGTGCTGACCCACGGCAACGTGATGGCGAGCGCGGCGCAGGCGGCGCGCGCGTACGGCGCGGAGCCGGACAGGGCGATGGCGGTGAGCTGGCTTCCGCTCTTCCACGACATGGGGCTCGTGCTGGCGGTGGCGGCGCCGGTGTACGCCGGGATGGCCGCGGTGCTGATGGATCCGATGGCGTTCCTGGAGAAACCGGTGCGCTGGTTGCACGCCCTGGCCGCCAGCCCCGGCGCGATCAGCGCCGCGCCCAGCTTCGCCTACGGGTACACCGCGTCGAGGATCAGCCCCGCCGACAAGGCGAGCCTCGATCTCGGCGGCGTCCGCGCACTGATCAACGGCAGCGAACCCGTGCGCGCCGAGGTGATGGACCGGTTCCACGACGTGTTCGCCGAATGCGGGCTGAAGCCCGAGACGCACCGGTCTTCCTACGGGCTCGCGGAAGCGACCGTGCTGGTGTCGGTCACCGCTCCCGGCGCGCCACCGCGGCGCGTGCGATTCGACCGCGCGCGGCTCGGCGCGGGCGAAGCGGTGCTCGCGGACGCCGACGATCCGCGCGCGTCGATGCTGGTGTCGATCGGCCGGCCGGCGGGGCAGGAGGTCGTCGTCGTGGACCCGGTGCGGCGCACCGAGGTGCCGCCGGGCAAGGTCGGCGAGCTGTGGGTGAGCGGTCCCAACGTCGGCCAGTGCTACTGGCGGCAGCCGGTGCGGTCGTGCCACACCTTCGGCGCGCTGCTCGGCGGCGGGCCCAAGTCGCTGCGCTGGCTGCGCACCGGCGACCTCGGCGTGCGGTTCGACGGCGAGCTGTACCTGACCGGCCGCATCAAGGACCTGGTCATCGTCGACGGCCGCAACCACTACCCGCAGGACGTCGAGGCGACCGCCGAGCGGGCGCACCCGGCGATCCGGCCGCACGCGCTGGCCGCGTTCGGGGTGCCCGGCCCCGACGGGGAACGGATGGTGGTGGCGGTCGAGCACGCGCGCTGGGTCGACGACGAATGGCTCGACCCGGGGGAGCTGACCGGAAACGTCCGGGTCGCCGTCGCCCGCGAGCACGGGGTGGCGCCGTACGAGGTGGTGGTGCTGCCGCCCGACGGGTTGCCGAGGACGACGAGCGGCAAGGTGACGCGCGCCGGCTGCCGGGCGCGGTACCTCGCGGGCACCTTCTCGCCAGTGGGGGCACGGTGAAGGAACGGCCTCGGGGGGAGGAGGAAGTACGACGCTGGCTTCTCGACCGGATCGCACTGCTCACCGGGATCCGGCCCGCGCCGGAGGACAGCGAACGGCCGATGCACGAACTGGGAGTGTCCTCGCGGGACACCGTCGAACTGATCACCGAGCTCGGCGAGCTGATCGGCAGGGACCTGCCCGTCGGGCTGCTGTGGCGGCAGCCGACCGTGGCCACGCTCGTCGAGTCCTTTGCCGGCACCGAACCGGTCGCGGTCACCGGAGTGGGCCGCGCGTTCGCCGAGACGGCGCGGAACGGTGCCGATGGTGCGGCGGCACTCGGCTCCGGGCGGCACCGCGCGCTGCTCGACGCCACCAGGGCCGCGCTTTCGTGCGCCGGCCTCGCGGCGGGATCCCTCCGGGACAGTCGCACCGGTGTCTACCTCGGACGGTCGGGAAGCGGACCCGCCGCGGAACAGCTTTCCGGGTGGCTCGAACTACGCGGGCCGACGGTCACAGTGGACACCGGCGGTGCGGCTTCGCTCGTGGCGCTGCACCGCGCGGTCCGCGATCTTCGGTGCGGGGAAACGGAACTGGCGCTCGTCGCCGGTTCCGGTGCCGGCTGCGGGGTGGTGCTGCTCAAGCGGCTCGCCGACGCCGAAGGCGATCGGGTCTACGCGGTGATCAGGGGCACCGCGGTGCGATCAGGCGCCGAGGCGGCGCTCGAGGAGGCGCACGCCGTCGGCGGTACCGATCCGTCCACAGTGGATTACATCGCCTGCGCGCACGGGCCGGTCGAGGACTTCGGCACCTGCCACGTCCCCGAGCAGCCCTTGCTGATCGGCGCTTCCCGCGGTGAGGACGCCGGGATCGCCGCGCTCATCACCACCGCGCTCGCGCTCTACGCCGGCCGGGTCCCGTTGCCGGACGTCGGCGAGTGGCCGCGCTACGCCGGGCCCCGTGCGGTCGCCGGTGTCGGCGCCGCGGACGCCCATGTGGTCGTGCAGGAATGGCTTCCGGCGGGGCATCGCGCCCGCGCGCACGTGTTCGCGCTGTCCGGCCCGACGCCGTCGGTGCTGCGCCACCGCGCGGACGAGCTGGTCGATTGGCTGGAGTCGCCGAAGGGCAGGGCGGTCCCGCCGGCGGACCTGGCGGCGACGCTCGCGTGCCGCGAACACGACGACCACCGCGCCACCTTCGTCGCATCCGAACGCCAGGGGATGCTCGACAGCCTGCGCGCGGTCGCGGACGGCCTCGTGCACACCGAGGTGACGGGCACGAAGGCACCGGCGTTCGTGTTCCCCGGGTACGGTTCGCAGTGGCGTGCGATGGGCGGGCGCCTGCTGGCGAGCGAGCCGGGGTTCCGCGCCGCCGTCGAGAGCATGGAGTCGGTTTTCCTCGCGCAGGCCGGGTTTTCGCTGCGCGCGCTGCTGCGGGGCGACCACGGTGGCATGGACGCGGTGACCGCGCACCCGGCGCTGTTCGGCATGCAGCTGGCGCTGGCCGGACTGTGGCGCGCGCACGGCGTGGAGCCCGCCGCGGTGCTGGGGCACGGCACGGGGGAGATCGCCGCGGCCGTGGTCACCGGTGCGATGGCGGTCGAGGACGGGCTGTGGCTCGTGCTCACCCGCGCGCGCCTGCTCGCGGCGATGCGGGACGGCGGATCCGGCGCGATGGCCGTCGTCGATCTGTCCGAAGTGGAGCTCCGGGAGCTGGAGAGCCGGTTCCCCGAGGTCTCGGTCGCCGTGTTCAGCTCGTCCGAGCAGTGCACCGTCAGCGGCGACATCGCCGCGGTGACCGCGCTCGTCACCTATCTCGACGGGATGGGGCGGCTGGCGCGCATGCTGGGGCGCGTCGAACCGGGGAGCCTGCCCGAGGTCGACGCGGTGCTCCGCGAACTCCGCTACGGCCTCGGCGCGCTGACGCCCGGCCTGCCGCTGACGACCTTCTATTCGAGCGTGCTCGACGATCCGCGCGGCGGGAAGGTGTTCGACGAGGACTACTGGGTCGCGAACCTCCGCCGCCCGGTGCGGTTCCCCCAGGCGGTGGCCGCCGCGCTCGCCGACGGGCACCGCACGTTCGTGGAGATCGCGCCGCATCCCATCACGGGCGACGTCATCACCAGGATCGCGGGCACCACCGGGCACCCCGGCGTGCACGCGCTGCCGACACTCTCGCGCGGCGGTCACGACGATTTCCTGCACAGCGTGGCCGCGCTGCACGCGGCGGGGCACCCGTCGGTGCTCGGCCACCGCTACCCCGGCTCACCCGCGCTCGACCTGCTCCGCCCGCCCGCCGCACTGGCGCCCCGTTCTTCGCCGCACCCCGCCGTTCCGGCGCTTGCGGAGGAACAGCGCTGGGAGGAACGGCCGCTGCCCGAGATCGACGGCGTGGGCATGCGGAGCTGGGTCCTGGTCACCGACGACGAACCCGCGAGCCTCGCGCGTTCGGTGCGCCTCGCCGCGAAGCTGACCGCCTCCGGCGACGAAGCGCTCGCCCTGCCGATCGAACAGATCGATGAGTTCCCCTCCCTGGTCGGCAGCGCGACCCGATTCGCGGGCGTCGTGCTGCTCCTCGCGAACCCCGACCGCCACGACCGCGTGCACACCATGGCCGCCACTGTGCTCCGTCGCCTCGGCTGGCTCCGGCTCTACCTCGCCGTCCGCGGGGACGCGACCACGGACGAAGCCGGCAACGGCGCGGCGCTGCGGGGCCTCGTGCGGGCGCTGGCCGCCGAACACCCGCACACCAGGCTCAGCCTCGTCGACGTCGACCAGGAGTCCGGCATGGGCGTACTGGCCGCCGAACTGCGCGCGGCCTTCGAAGACGACGAAGTGGTCTGGCGCTCCGGCCACCGCTTCGTAACCTCCGAAACCGTAGAACGCTGACGCGCTCCTTCCCCGAAGGGCCCCCACCGGCCCCGTCATGCGGCATCCGCGCGCGAAAGGTCAGCACAGGGCGTGCTCGACCACCGTGCGCGCCAAGGTGTTCTGCGTCTTCTGGGGTTCTCCTTCTAGCTCGCTCGAGAGGGAGAGGACCACGCTGCGGGTGCCGTCGTCGGTGACCGCGGCGCGGGTCATGTAGCCGAGCGTGTCGCCGCCGTGCGCCCAGAATCCGCCCCCGCACGGCAGCGGGTACCAGCCGAGCCCGAGTCCGTATCGCGAGCCGGGGTCGATCTCCTGCCAGGCGTCGGCGGGAACCGTCCGGTGCATTTCGGCGAACTCCGCGCCACGAAGGAGCTTTCCCTGCTGCAGCGCGCGGAAGAAGGTGCCGAGATCACGGGTGGTCGAGACCAGCTCGCCCGCCGAGCTCGCCCACGACATGTTGTCGACGGTCGTGTCGACCAGCTCGGTCGTGTTCGGGAACCGGCTGTACCCCTTCGCGTGCGGGTCCGGCAGGAACGGCACGTCCCCTGGTGCGAAGGTGTGGTTCAGCCCCAGCGGCCGCAGGATCCGGTCGCCGACCTCGGCGGTCCAGTCGCGCCCGGTCACGCGCTGGATCAGCATGCCGGCCAGGACGTAGTTGGTGTTCGAATAGGACCACCTGCGGTCCGCGGGACGGAACTCGGGTGCCTTCCGCATCGCCATCCCGACCAGTTCCGGCGCCGTGTAGTGGCGGAACCGGCTGGCCGGATACCCGTCGGGGGTGTCCATCACCAGGTCGTCGGTGTAGGAGTGCAGGCCGCTGGTGTGCTGCAGCAGGTCTCGCACCGTCACGCGGTGACCGTCGTTTCCCTTGCCCGCCACCAAATCGGGGAGCCACCGTCCGACGGTGTCGTCGAGCCCGATCCTGCCCTCGGACACGAGCTGCAGCACGACGGTCGCGATGAACGTCTTCGTCACGCTCCCGGCGCGGAAGTACCCGTCCAGCGGAACCGGTTGTGCGGTCGCGATGTCCGCGACACCGCTGCGGGCGGTCTCGCGGTGCTCACCGCGCACGATTTCCGCTTGAACGCCGGTGACACCGAAGTCTCGCACCGCATCGAGGTCGCGCTGAAGGCCGCCCGTCCGCGCGGACGCCGAGGCCGCGCATCCCACCAGCACTGCCACGGCCGAAATCGCCGCGAGGACTCGCATCGAGGTCTGCTTCTTTCCCATTCCCCGACGCTATCCGTCCGAAAGCGACAGTGCGGCGGTGCTGGCCACGCCTTCCCGATGGCAGCCTGCCCCACCCCCATTCGTGGCACGCGACCCGGAGCGGCAGCCACGGGGTCAGGGCTGGGCGCCGAGCCGCATCGAGGAGCGCAGTGCCAGCATCAGCTCGAAGCGGTACTGCGGGTCGCGAAGCACGCTGCCGAACAGCGACTCCAGTTCGTGCAGGCGCGCGCGGACGGTCTGCGGATGGATGGACAGGGTGCTCGCGATCTCCTTGACGTTGCCGCGGGTCTCCAGCCAGGTCAGCAGGGTGTGCGACAACCGGTCGCGGTGCGCGCCCTTCAGCTCCGCCAGCGGGGCGAGCACCTGGTTCGCGAGCTGGTCGATCAGGAACGACTCGTTCAGCAGCCACAGATCGGAAAGGTGGTCGTCGCACCAGGTGACCTTCGCGTCCGGCAGCGAGCCCGCGGTGACGAGGTCCAGCGCACGGCGCGCCCAGCGGTACGACTTCGCGGCCTCGGAAAGCCGCACGCGCGGCCCGATCGCCATCCGGCAGCCGGGGAGGATCGTCTCGAGGTCGTGGACCTCGGTGGGGGAGGGGACCACGAGGCTCGGCGTGTCGGATTCGAGGTCCACCAGCACGTCGTCGGGCAGCGCGGACGCGGGTTCGCCGGTCGGTTCGAGGGCCACCACGATCACCTGCTCGGGCAGTTCCCACTCGGCGGCGCCGGCGAGATCGGTGAGCGCCTGCGCGGAAACCGGCGGCTCGGCCATGAGCATGTCCATCAGGCGACGGCGGCGGCGGTGCAGCGCGCCCGCTTCGCGGGCCTGAGCGGCCGCGTGGCCTTCGATCGACAACGCCGACATCTCGTCGAGGTAGGCGAAGATCGCTTCGGCGAGCAGGCACAGCGTCGGGATCGGCACGCCGGCGCCGGCACCGACCTCGGCCATCCGCCGCCAGGCGACGCGCGCGCCGACGCGGTAGGCGGTCTGCAGCACGTCGAGATTGCGCCCCTGGTTCAGTTCGTGCCTGCCGAGGAGTTGGAAGACCCTGCCGCGGCTCGGCGGCACGGCGGAGGGGTCGCCGAGCCGGTCGAGAAAGGTCAGGATGGCTTCCTGCACCCCGGCCGTGATGAGCTTGCCGAACGCGCCCTCCACCGGGCGCGCGTACTCCGGCACCGCCTGCTGGATCTCGGTGAGGATCTCGCCTGCCACGTCGCTGACCCTCGGCCGGAACACGGCCGACAGCTCGTTCGGCAGCAGTGCCCACAGCTGCACGACGCGGGTGCTGTCGCCGGGCGCCCTCGGCGGCGCCAGCATCGGGTCGAAGGTGGCGTCCGGTGTCGGCGCCGACTCCTCCCGGTGGTCGGGCGCAGGGCTCACGCGAGGCGTCCTTCCTGTCCGCCGCACGCGGAATTCCGCGCGGGCACGGGTATTCGGATTGCGCCACCGTCGAGAACGATCTTTTGCCCGGCGGCTCGCGATTCACGATACAAGCTCGCCGGAAGCATTTTGAGAGTGAATTCGGAAAAGGCGGGAACTTGTCGTCAGGGTGATATTCGCGGCCGTTCCGGTGTGCACCGCCATGACGAACGGCGGTGCCCGGCGAAAAGCTCCCCGCCCGTACCGGGCGGGGAGCTCTGGTTCGGCGGTCAGGCGCGCGCGGCCAGTTTCTGCGCGCGCAGCGCGATTTCCAGGTGCAGCCGATCGTCCACATTGTGCAGACGGGCGCCGAACAGCGAGTCGAGCTGGTGCAACCGGTAGCGCACCGTCTGGGGGTGCACCTTGAGCATTTCGGCGATCTCCGGTGCGCCACCGCGCGACTGCAACCAGGCGAGCAGTGTTTCGCCGAGCCGTGCGCGCTGTTTCACGGTCAGCCCGTCCAGCGGGGCGAGGCAGCGCTCGCTGAGCCTGCGCATCAGGAACTCGTCGGTCAGCAGCCACAGCGTCGAAAGGTGGTCGCCGCACTGCGTCACCGGCTGCTCCGGCAGCACACCGTCCTCGACGAGCCGCAGCGCGCGCCTGGCCCACCGCAACGACGTCGCGGCTTCGCTCAGCGGGATGGGCAGGCCGACGACCACGCGCCAGCCGGGAAGGAGCGCTTCGAGATCGACGTCGTCCGGGAGCGTGCCGGGGAAGAGCAGGCACGGTTCGCCGCCTTCGAGGTCGACCAGCACGTCCGCGTCGAGTTCGGGGACCTTGGCGCGGTGCTGGTCCGCGCGCGGTGCCAGCGCGACCGGGGTGACCGTGTCCGGGAGCTTCCAGTTCGCCTCGCCGGCGAGCTTCGCGATCGTCTGCGGTGACGCGGGCGGGTCGGCGAGCAGCAGTTCGAGCAGCCTCCTCCGCCGTCGTGCCACCGCGCCGGCGGCACGTGCCTGCGCGATCGTGTAGCCCTCGATCGACAGCGCGGAGATCTCGTCGACGTAGGCGAAGATGGCCTCGGCCGCGGTGCAGAAGATGTCGCTGTCCAGCCCGAGGTCCTGGCCGAGCGCGGCGACGTGGCGCCAGGCGACCCTGCCGCCGACGCGGTACGCGGTCTGCAGGCTGTCGAGGCTGCGGCCTTCGGTGAACTCGACCTTCCCCAGGTGCCGGTAGAGCGAGATCCAGTGGCCCATCGGCGCGTCGCCGCGGCCGAGGTTGTCGAGGCACTGCAGGATGCTCTGCTCGATGCCCTGGGTGAACACCTCGCCGAAGGCGCCGCGCAAGGGCTGGGCGTACACCGGCACGGCCTCCTGGATCGCCGCGATGATGTCCCTCGCCAGCCGGTCCGCGTGCGGGCGGAACTCCTCGGCGAGCCCGCCGGGCAGGCGGCCCCATAGCTGGCGGGCGCGTCCGGTGACGCGGCCGCTTTCCGAGGTCGGCATGCGGGGGTGGGGCGGTGCTGGCGTGCGATCGCGGGGCTGACGCGGGGCGGCGTCGGACACCTGTTCCCCTGGTGACTTTCCGTGCAGGGCCAAATCACTCGAACCAGGCATGTTGGGTACCTCGACTAGGGAACAAAAACGGTCCCGCCATCCGGCGAAACCCGACCAGATTTTGTCGCTCCCGTAACATAATTTTCACCCGGATGACTGTCAACCTGCACCCGGATGGCAGAGCGCTCCGTGCCGAAGCAATACACTCTTTGGAGTGACGGGCAAGCAAAGAGGTGACTGTTTCCCCGTGGTGCGCGCTCAACCCGGTGACAAAATCTGGTAGCTACTGCCGGTAGCTGAATTCGGCCAGTTTGGTGACGATCAGCGACCGGATGTCTTCCGTCGACAGCCTGGCCGGCGTGGTTTTCGCCAGGAAGCTTTCGAGGACGTCCGCGAAACGTGCCGGATCGGCGGCGTGCGGAAAATGTTTCGCGTTTTCGAACAGTTCGAACCAGCTTCCCGGCATTGCTTTCTGGGCCTCCATTCCGTGCTTTGCCGGGATGATCGGGTCCTTGCCGCCCCAGATGATGAGGGACGGCATTTCGCTGGACAGGTACAGGCGATCGGTGGCGCTGGCGCGCTGGCCACGCAGGTCGATCACGCCGCGCGCGGTGGTGACGAACGCGATCCTGCGTTCGCGGTCGGCCAGCGACCACCAGTGCGCCGCCAGTTCCCGCGCCTCCGCGGGAAGGCGGCCGCCGAGTGCGCGCCCGGCCGCCGAGAGCGCGCGTCCGATCGCCGAGGTGATCGGGTTCGCCGCCGCGGCGAGCGCGATCCTGGTGCCGGGCAGCGCGGTCGCGCGCAGCACCACGCTCACCTCCTGGCCGAGCCCGCCGCTGTCGACCAGCACGAGCCGTCCGCACAGCTGCGGGAACTGGTAGGCGAACTGGAGCGCGACGCCGCCGCCGAGCGAGTGCCCGGCCACGGTCACGTGATCGTGCCCCTCGGCGAGCAGGAGGTCCCGCAGTCCGCTGGCGAAGGCGCCGAGCCCGTAGTCGCCGCGCGGCTTCGCGGTTTCCCCGTGGCCAAGCAGGTCGGGGACGATGATCCGGAAGGGGAACTGCCGCGCGGCGAGCTCGTCGAGCAGCGGCCGCCAGGTCTTCCCGCTGCCCGCGATGCCGTGCACCAGTACGAGCACGTCGTCTTCGGGATCGGGCGGCGTCTCGGGGAGGTACTCCCAGAATCGGACCGCGTGACCGTGCAGGATCACGTCACGGGTGACGAGACTCAATGCTTTCCCCTTCCGTTGTCGCCCGGCTGACGTTAGCGCATCGAGGTGCGGATGTGCGCGCCAGCCGGAAATCGCTGATCCGGGTTCGCGGAAAAGGCGAGCCGGTTCGTAGCCGGATGACAACAATCCTGGAATGGCGGCCTGACCTCGTGCTTTGTCCGCTGGACCGCTTGCCGCGCTCGGTGCCTGCCCAGTAATGTACCGATCCGGCGGTCACCCGAAAACCTTGCGCCCTTACCCGGAAAAATACGTGGTGGAGTGCGCTGGACCAAATGCCGCCGCACGGTTCCGGGATCGGTTCGGTTATTCGATTTCGGTCAGTGCCGATCGATTTTCGAGGAGAGCGATCATGTCTTCCGGTAGACGTTCCGCCCGTGTGCTCGCGCTGGTCGCCGCCGCCACCGTCGAAGGCAGCGCGGCGACCGACGTCGACGTGAAGGTCAACGACATCGAACTCGGCGTCACCCTCAACGGTCCCGGCACCTTCGACCTGGCCTGCGGTTTCGACGCCGGTCAGGACCCCTCGCTCGCGACCGTTCCGGTCACCACCTGAGCCAGGCCCCGGTGGCGCGGTGCCCCGACCCGCGCCACCGGGTCCGTCAACTCGGTGGTTGGCGTGGTCGGTTTGCGGCCCGCGTCAGTTCGGATGGGTGAGCTGGTCCGAGAGTTGTTTCGCGCGCAGGGCGAGCTGCATGTCGAGCCGCGAATCCGGGTTGCGCAGGCGATCGCCGAACAGCCCTTCGAGCTGGTGCAGCCGCGCGCGGACGGTCTGCGGGTGCACGTCGAGCCGTTTCGCGACTTCCGGTGCGCCGCCACGGGTTTCCAGCCAGGCGAGCAGCGTTTCGCTGAGGCGCTCGCGTTGTTTCCCGGTCAGCGTGTCGAACGGGTCGAGGCTGCGCTTGGCCAGTTCGTCGGCGAGGAACCCTTCGGAGAGCAGCCACAGGGTGGCCAGGTGGTCCTGGCACCAGATCACCGGCCCGTCGCCGAGCAACGCCAGCGCGCGGCGCGCGGTCCGCAGCGCGGCAGGCGCCTCGTCGAGCGCGACCGGCGGGGACACCGCGGCGCGCCAGTTTTCCCACTGCCCGTCGAAGGCGCTCAGGTCCGCGACCGGATCGGTGCTGAGCAGGCACGGTTCCGCACTGTCCACAGTGGCCAGTGCGGACGGCGGTAGCCGGTCGGCGGGGAGGCGGGCGTCCGCACTGCGCCGCAACGCGATCACGGCGAACTGCTCGGGCACCGGCCACGCCGCCGCCTCCGCGAGGCCCGCGATCGTCAGCTTCGACGTGTCCGGCGCGGACACGATGAGTTCGAGGAGCTGGTGGCGGCGTTGCGCCGCGACGTCCACGCCCTGGGTGCGCGCCTCGTGGTACCCCTCCAGCGCGGAGGCCGAGAGTTCGTCCACGTAGGCGAAAATCGCCTCCGCGGTGGTCGCGGCATCGGCGAGCCCGAAACCGCCTCGGTTGAGCGCCGCCGAAATGTACCGCCAGGCGACCCTGCCGCCGATCATGGCCGCCGTCTGCAACGCGTCGAGGGTGCGGCCTTCGCCGAATTCGAGCCTGCCGCGCTGGCGGAACAGGGCGAACCAGTCCCGGTCGGCGTGGCGGGGATCGCCGATGCGGTCGATGCAGTGGCGCACCGCCAGCCCGACCGTCTCGACCACGTTGCCCGTCGTCACGCTGTTCGCGGAGCGGGCGTAGGCGGGTACGGTCCGCCGCACCTCGTCCACGATGGCCCGCGAAATGGTCTCCGCGTGCGGGTGCAGCACACGGGCCAGCTCGCGCGGAAGCGAGGCCAGCAGGTCACCGCTTCTTCGCCCGGTCACGGTGGCGTACCTCCGGAATCAGGTTTTCCCAGCGAATCCGAAATATATTCGGATTCGCCGCTGGCTGAACGGGACGGGGCCAACCTACCGCACCGTGAACGGGGGCGGTGTAAGGAAAATGTTTCCATCGGCGGACGGCCGGCGTGTCCCGCGCGGCGGCATCCGTTCGGAAAGGGCGTTGTGGAATTCGGGCTCAGTTCTGCCGTGCCCGCTGCACCCACGCGGCGATCTGCGTGCGGTTGGTGAACCCGAGCTTTCCCAGAATGTGGTCGACGTGCGTTTCCGCGGTGCGCCTGGCGATCACCAGCCGATCCGCGATCTCGCGGTTCGTCATCCCGGTCGCGACCAGTTCGGCGATCTCGTTCTCCCGCCTGGTCAGCGGATTCACCGGCACCACCTGGTCGGTGGCGGGCCGCGTGTCCTCGCGGAGCGCGTACCGGACCGCGTCCTCGAACGACAACGCGGTGCCGGTGAGGAACTCCTCGGCGGCCTTTTCCGTGCCGAGCGCCCCGGTCACCAGCTCGATGTCGCGTTCCATCGGCTTGATGAACGCGGTGTAGTTGGCGGGCGAGGCGCCGAGGGTCTGCCACACGGTGGTCGCGGCGCCGAGCAGCGTCGCCGCGCGCACCGGTTCGCCGAGATGTGCGGCGCAGCCCGCTTCCACGGTCAGGGAAAACGCGGTGACCGCGCGGTCGCCGATGCCGTGCTGCAGGTGCAGCAGATCGTGTCCGGCCCGCACGGCTGCTTCGAGATCGCCGAAGAGGTATTCGGCGGCGCTGCTCGACCACAGCGCCCACGAGCGCCAGAACACGTCGCCCTGCGCGACGTAGCGGTCGACGCAGTCGCGCAGCACCTGCCGCCCGCGATCCAGCTCGCCTGCGAGGCTCAGCGCGAGCCCGTAGTTGAAGGTCGACCACAGCTCGCCGGCCAGATCGTGGTGGCGCTTCAGGCTTTCCGCCGCGGTGCGGAACAGCTCGGCCGACCGCTCACCGTCGTTTCCCATCAGCGCGGCGTATCCCCGCACGTGCCGGACGTACGCGCGCGTGACGTCGTCACCGGTCCGCTCGGCGATCTCGTCGGCGATCGTCAACGCCGTGTCGTAACCGTGTTCGTCACCCTGCACGAGGGCGAGGAAGCCGTACATCCACAGGGCGGCCGCCCGGCCGGGCGCCTCCGGCGGCGCGACGTCCATCAGCCTGCCGAGCCAGATCCGGCCCTCGGTGTTGAACCCCCTGATGAGCCAGTACTCCTTGACCACGCGGACCATTTCGAGCCCGACCACGGCTTCTTCCGGGCTGCTCGCGCAGAAGTCCAGCGCGCCGCGCAGGTTGGCGTGCTCGCGGATCAGCCTGCCGATCCAGCTCACCTGGTCGGGGCCGAACCAGTCCGCTTCGAAGCTCCTCGCCAGCTCGTAGTACCAGTCGCGGTGCCGCCGCTTCAGCTCGGTCAGCGTCCCGTCGGCGCGCAGCTTCTCCTCGCCGTACTGCCGGATCGTTTCGAGCATGCGGTACCGCGCGGTGCCCTGGTCCTCTTCCTCGCGGACCAGGATGGACTTGTCGATCAGCCCGTCGAGCAGGTCGAGCACGGCGGAGGCGGGAAGCCCTTCTCCCGCGCAGACGGCTTCCGCGGCGTCCAGGTCGAAGCTGCCGGGGAACACCGAGGCGCGCGCCCACAGCAGCCGTTCCGGCAGCGTGCACAGCTCGTGGCTCCAGTCGGTCAGCGCGCGCAGCGTCTCGTGGCGTGACGGCCCCTGCCGATAGCCGCGCGTGAGCAGGGTGAACCGTCTGTCGAGCCGGTCGGCGAGCTGGCGGACGGACAGCGAGCGCAGCCGCACCGCGGCGAGTTCGATGGCCAGCGGGAGCCCGTCGAGCGCACGGCACAGCCTTGCCACGTCGGCGATGTTGTCGTCGGTCAGCGCGAACGACGGCACCACCGCGGTCGCACGGTCGGCGAAGAGCCGCACCGCGTCGAGCCTGGCGAGCTGGTCGGCGGGCAGCGCGGTGTCCTCGTCACCGGGAACCGCCAGTGGCGGCACCGGCATGACCCGCTCGCCGACCACACCGAGTGACTGGCGGCTGGTCGCCAGGATGACCAGGTCCGGGCACGCCTTGATCAGCGCGTCGGCGAACCAGGCGCACGCGTCGACGAGGTGTTCGCAGTTGTCGAGCACCAGCAGGAGCTTGCGGGCGCGCAGGTTGTCGACCACGACGTCCACCGCGGACCGCGCCGACCGGTCGCCGAGGCCGAGGCTGCTCGCGACCGTGCTGACCAGCAGTTCGGGATCGCGCAGATCGCCGAGCGCGACGAACACGGCGGCACCGCCGAAAGCGGGCTTCACCGCCTCGGCCACCCTGGACGCCAGCCGTGTCTTGCCGACCCCGCCCGGCCCGGTCAGCGTGACCAGCGAAGCCGCCCCGAGCAGGTGTTTCGCCTCCACGGTCTCCAGTTGCCTGCCGACGTAGGTGGTTACCTCGACGTGCGGAGAACTCCTCGGCTGACGTCCCTCGGCCACGGTAGGCACCGTCTCCTCACCACCAGTTGCGCTCGGGAAGATCATAGTGGCGCATCACCCGTTCCGTCGCTCGGCGGAGTCGTCGCGTACGTATGCCGGATACGTACTCTTCCCGATGACCCCCCGCGACGGAATGGGCACTCTGAAGAGCCGTCACGGCAGCCAACGTGGGTTCCGTGGGTACGGAGGAGGACCATGACCGTCATCGACGACACTGTCAGCACTGTCAGCCCTGTCCTTGCCCACGGAGCGGGCGATTTCGCCGGATCGCGGCGGCTGTGGTCGCTGATCCCACCCGACCTCGTCGAGCGCTTCCGGCCGCACGCGACGGCCATGGCCTCGGCGATGGTGCACGAGATCCGGCGCGCGGTGCCGGAGTACGCGCGGCCGCTCGACGGCCCGGTCGGCGAGGACATCAGGCAGGGCGTGCGCCAGGCCGTCCTGTGCGCCTTCAGCGATTTCAGCGGCATTCCCCGGCAGGGCAGCCGCGGCGACTGGATCCGGATGTTCCACCACCTCGGCAGGGTCGAGTTCGCCGAGCGCGGCAACCTCGACTGCCTGCAGACCGCCTACCGCGTCGGCGGGCGCGTCGCGTGGCGGCACCTGTCCGCCTTCGCCCAGCGCCACGGCGTCTCCAGCGAGGTGATCTGCGTCTGCGCCGAGGCGGTCTTCGCCTACGTCGACGAGATCTGCACCCTCTCCGGCGCCGGATACGCGGCCGCGCAGGCCGAAGCGGAGGGCAGCAGGAGCAGGCACCGGCGCGTGCTGCTGGAGCGGATCCTGTCCGGTGCCGCCCGGTCGCCGCGCGCGATGGCCGAACTGGCCCAGTCGGCCGGCTGGCCGCTGCCGTCCGAGGTGACCATGGTCGCGCTGTCCGAAGTAGACGGTCCATTGTGTCTGGTTTCGGCCGACGCCGACATCCTGATGGACCTCGACGGCCCGCAGCCGTACCTGCTGCTGCCCGGTGACGTCCCGGTGCCGGACCCGGCGCTGCCCGAAACTCGTGCCGCGGTGGGGCCGAAGGTGCCGCTCGCCGACGCCGCGACCTCCCTGCGGTGGGCCAGGCGCACGCTCGACCTGATGGGCCGCGGCGTCCTGCCCGGGACCGCGGTGCAGCGCTGGGACGACCACCTCGCGACGATGTGGCTGCATTCGGACCAGTTCCTGCTCTCCGCGATGGCGGCGCGCAACCTGGCGCCGCTCGACGGGCTGACGCCGAAGCAGCGTTCGAGGATGAGCGCGACCCTGCTCGCCTGGCTCAAGGCGAGGGGCGGCGCACCCGACGTCGCCGCCCAGCTCGGTGTGCACCCGCAGACCGCGCGCTACCGGATCCGTCAGCTCGAAGAGCTGTTCGGGAAGAGCCTCGACGATCCGGCGCAGCGCTTCGCGCTCGAAGTCACGCTGCGCGCGCAGCAGTTCGCCGAGGCACCCGGTGATCAGCTCGCCGCCCGCCGCGCGACCGCGTAGCGGACCTGCTGGCGCATCACGATCGTCCCGCCCGGCTCGCGGAGCCGGTCGAGCTCGGCGAGCACGCGACGGCGCACCTCGTCGCGGTGCTCGCCGGGCACGAGCTCCCAGAACACCCGCTGGCCGTGCGACCACGACCACCGCACCCACTGCTCGGGGTCGCGGAAGGTCACGTCGTGCGTCCGCGTCGTCGAGGAGACCTCATCGAAGCCGGCTTCCACCGCGGCGCGGGCGAAGTTTTCGGTGGAGGCGAACGGGCTCGACGGGTTGAGCATCGCCCAGATCATCGACGGCGGCACGAACGGCCGGAAGATCTCTTCGACGCGTCCCCACCTCGGATCGTTGGCACCGAAGCAGGTCACGCCGAGCCGCCCGCCCGGTGCGAGCAGCGCGTGCCACGCGCGCAGTCCGGCCGCGGGGTCCGGCAGGAAGAACACGACGGCGGCGGCCAGCACCACGTCGTACGAAGCGGCGGGCAGCGCGGGTTCCTGCGCGTCCATCACCGCCGCTACGGCGTTCGTGAGACCGCGCCGGTCGATTTCCTGTTCGGTCAGCTCGATCATGCGGGGTGAGAGGTCGATCCCGGTCACCGAGCCCTCGTCGCCGACCCGCTCCGCCGCGGCGAACAGGGCCGCGCCGCGGCCGCATCCCGCGTCGAGCACGCGGTCACCGCTTTCGATCCCGACGTCGGCGAGGAGCTGCTTGGCGAACACCGGGAAGAAGTCGACGCCGACCGCGTCGTAGTTTTCCGAAGAACGGTCGAACAACGCGGCGACGGCGGCCCGCACGTCGCCGCCTTGCTGGTGGGCCTGGTCAACAGTCATGGAATTTCGCCGCCGCTCGGTCGCAGGGGTGGGAAAGGAGTGGAAAGCACGGAAACCCGTCCGGCCCCGTAACGCGGCCGGACGGGTTTCCGCGGTGCTTACTTCCTGGTCAGGTTCAGGTCGAGCGTGTTGCCGTCGCTCTTGACGAACCAGTTGATGTAGTCGGTCAGGCCACCGCAGTCCTTCACCGTGGCCAGCGAGTAGGTTCCGCTCAGCTTCCCGCCCTTGAGCAGGTCGAAGTCCGGGCCCGTCTTCAGGTCACTGGTGGAGGGAGCGGTCGTCTGGCACTTCGGGTCCTGGCTGATCGGCACGCCGAACAGGTTCATCTGGGGCAGGAACACGTCGAACTTCACGTGCGCCACGAAGCCCTTGTCGACCAGTTCGCCCTTCTGCTCGCCGTTCTGGACCACCTTGATGTCCGAGCTGCCCGGCAGGAAGCCCAGCAGCTTGAACTCGGTGTGCGACGGGTCGAGCTTCAGGTCGCCGGTGAAGGTCTTCTTGCCGAGGTCCGCGTCCGCGTCGAAGGAACCCTTGATCGGCGCGGTGCTGCCGAGGGCCTTCAGCGCGGTCTCGCCGTCGATGCCGTAGCTCATCTTGACGCCACCGGTGCCGGGAGGCGTGGTCGGCGGTGTCGTCGGTGTCGTCGGGTCAGTGGGGGGCGTGGTGGGGTCCGTCGGCTTGGTCGGCGGCGTGGTCGGGTCGGTCGGCGTGCCGCCGCCCTCGCCGATCTTGATCGTCTTCAGCACCGCGTTCTGGCCCGCGTCCTGCTTGCACGGGGCCGTGATGGTGCCGTCGGGGGTGATCGAAGTGACCGAGCCGTCGGCCTTGCGGGGGGTGACCTTGAGCTCGAGGTCGCCCACCGTGATCTTCGCTTCGCCTGGCTTCTGGAAGGTCAGCGACGGGGTCTTGCCCTGCACGTTGATCGGCAGTTCGCCGCTCGCCGGGATGTTGGTCTTCGGGACCTCCATCGGCACCTTGACCGGCAGCGTGATGCCCGGTGCCTCCACCGACGCGTTGGCCAGCGCCTGGCCCTCGATGGTCGTCGCACCGATCAGGCCGAGGCCGCTCACGGTGTCCGCGTTGACCGTCGCGGTCGACTTGATGTCGAACGCGCCGGTCGGCTTGCCGACATCGATCGAGTCCGGCAGGTCGGTGTTGATGACGACCTTCATCCCCTGCGATCCGACGAGCGGGTAGTCGCAGTGGTAGTTGAGCGTCAGGCTCACCGGCGACGCGGCACTGGTCTGCGCGCCGACGACCAGTGACACCGCGACCAGTCCGGTCGCGCCGACAGCCGCGGCGGCCGCCAGCGCTTTCCTTCTAATAGGGCTACTCACGAATAATCCTTCCGTAGTATCAGCGGTGATACAAAACGGCGTGGAAATGCACGCGCACCGGGGAATCCGGGATGCGATCACAGTTAACGACCTCGCCGCGCGGGCGGCAAGAGCTGCCGTGAGAAAAGTTACTTCCGGTTCGGAAATTATCATCCCGGTTCGTCCGGTTGTGGTGGTCACTAGCAGCGCAACGAGGAGTTTTCCCAGGAAGCGGGCCGCCTGGAAACCCGCCGCCGGATGACAAACCGGGTGCGGAGAACTCGTGCCAGGATGACAAAGACGCCGGGCCCGCAATTCTTCTGCCGCCATGAGCATGCCGGTTTCGGCGGTCTCCCGCCATGTCGTGCTCGTCTCGCTATTCGCGGTGCGAGTGGTGAGAAGTGTTGCTAGGCTGCTCGGCCGGAACAGATCGTTCAGAGCAGGGCGAACCACTCGCGCACAGCGTCGACACCGCCGTTGCCGAGCGCGACCATGAGCGCACACCTGGCCTGCGACGATGCCAGCCCGCGCGCGCTGATCGCGCCGACCCTCGTGGCGAGCCCGGTTTCGTACGGTGCCGGCTCGGCCGCGCCGGGACGGGTGTGGGCGCGCGCGGCGAGCACCACCGGGATGTCCCATCCGGTCAGCTCGTCGATGGTGGTGAGCAGGTCCACCGGCACGTTCCCGGCGCCGGTGCCTTCTAGCACTATCCCGCGCGCGCCGGCGTCGACGACCGTGCTGAGCAGCACGGGCGGCATACCGGGGTAGGTCCTCAGCAGGGCCACGTCGGTTTCGGGGAGATCCGTGGTTCGCGGGGGCCTCGGCGGTGCGAGAGCGGTGATTTCGGCTCGCTCGCCCATGATCCGGCCCAGCGGTGGCCGCGGCGAGGACGAAAACGGCGTCGCCACCGTGGTGTCCACAAGGGACACCCAGCGCGCCGCGTGCAGCTCGCCGCCCGCGCAGACCACGGCGCCGAGCCCGCGCAGCGCGGGATCGGCGGCGGCCAGTACCGCGTCACGGAGGTTGGCCGCCCCGTCGCTCGCGGGATCGTCGAGGTGCCGGACGGCGCCGGTGAACACGATCCCGCCGCGTTCGGCCGCGGCATCGGCGAGCAGATCGGCGAGATAGGCGGTCTCGCACAAGGTATCGACGCCGTGCGCGACGACGACGCCGGAGCAGTGCTCGTCGAGGATGGCCGCGCGCACCCGCCGCGCCAGCGCGAGCATCGTCGCGGGTGAGGTGTCCCAGCTCGGTTCGGCCATCATGTCCTCGGCGCGCACGTCCGCGCCGAGGATGCCGGGCCGGACACGGGCGACGAGGTCGAAGCACGGTTCGACGCCGCCGCGATGCTGCGCGATGGTGTCGCCGGTCGAGACTACGAGCACGCGCTTCATCAGCAGACCCCCGTCATGATCGCGGCCAGCAAGGCGAGCAGGAGCGCGGAACCGAGCAGCGCGATCCTGTGCCGTGTGCGCACGTCAGTCATCCGCGCCGAGTCCGGTGTGCCGCTCGAGCCGGGTCAGTCGGTCCAGGACCGGTTTCAGCTCGGCGCGGATCGTCGCGGCGAGCGGGTTGGCCGTGCTGTTCCGCTGCAGGTGCGCGTACCCGGTCAGCGCGGCGACCACCGCGCGGCGTGCGGAACGCTGGTCGACCCCGAGCCCGCGCAGCACTTCCCCGGCCGTGCCGTCGGGCTCGGCGAGCAGCCCGAGCAGCAGGTGCTCGCAACCGACGTAGTTGTGCCCCAAGGAAATCGCTTCGACGACGGTCAGTTCGAGCGCGTTGGCGGCGGGCCCGCTGAACCGGTTCGCCGCGGATTTCCCCTGCTCGACGGGCAGCCCGGCCGCCACCGCGCCGGGATCGACTTCGAGCGAGGGCAGGATCTGCAGGGCGAGGTTCGAGCCCTCGGCCAGCACTCCGTGCAGCAGGTGCTCGGTGCCCACCGACGGGGCGCCCGCTTCCCGTGCCTTCTCGATCCCGAGCCTGATCGAAGTGCGGGCGCGTTCGGTGAACTGGACGAGTTTGGCGGTCGGGTCCTCGGCCCCCAGGTCACCGAGCACGGTCGAGCGGATGGCGGTCACCCTGCGCACCGACAGTTCGAGGGCCTGCTGGCAGATGGCCGAGACCGGCAGGCCGGTTTCCTTGACGCTCTCGGCCAGCTCGTCCGGCAGGTACACGTTGATCTTTGGCATACCCCCATATATACCCCCTCATGGGGTCATATTCAAGGGTGTGCGGCCGGTGCGATCGTCCGGATCATGCTTGCCGAGCTGCATCTGCACTTCCACGGTTGTGTCCGTGCCACCGCGCTGCTGCGGCACCTGGCGGAAAGCGACGACGGGCGGTGGGACTCACCCCGTGCACCGGTTCCTGTCCGCGGGGTTGCCGGTCGTGGTCTCCTCCGACGATCCCGGCATCTTCGGCACCACGCTCGCCGCCGAGCTGGACTGGGTGTGCGAGCAGACCGGTGGTGGGAGGTGCTCACCGGGCGGGTCGCGCGGTAGCGGTCCACAAAGGACTTCTCTGGCCGTACTCCGCCTTCGCTGGAAGAATGCGCTGATGTGGAAGGCACTGGTTCGACGCGCGGCGGGATTCGGGCAGCTCCACTGGTTCTGGCAAGCGGGCGGGGACCGGCGCGCGGTCGCGATGGGTGCGTTGCGGCGGTCCGCGCCGTGACGGAACTCGTTCGGCCCGGGTGAAGGAGCGCGGCGTGGAACTGCCGGTCTCACGACGGTGGGCGGTCGGCGCGCTGCTCGCGCTGACCATGGCCACCGGGGTCATCGATGCGGTTTGCTATCTGCGTCTCGGCAAGGTCTTCGTGGCGAACATGACCGGGAACATCGTGTTCCTCGGGGTCTCGTTGTCGCCGGGAACCGGATTCTCGATCGCGGGGTCGCTGGTGGCGCTCGCCGGCTTCGTCATCGGTGCCGCCGTGGGCGGGCGGCTCGGGCGCAGGTTCCGCGGGAGCCCGCGACGATGGCTCGGGCTCGCGTTCGGCGTGGAGTCCGCGGTGCTGCTGGTGATCGCCGCGCTGGTGCTGGTGGGCGTGCTCGACGGTGCGGGCCCGGTGCTCGTCAAGGTGTTCGTCGGGGTGCTCGGCGTCTGCTTCGGTTTCCAGAACGCGACCATCCTGGTGCTTTCGCCGCCGGATCTGACCACGACCGTGCTCACCAGGACGCTCACCGGGCTGGTCGCGGACGGGGTGCTCGGTGGTGGGAAGGACGCGAAGATCCATCGCCGTCTCGGGTCGGTGGTGGCGATTTTCGCGGGTGCTGGGGTGGGAGCGCTTCTGTTGCGGGTGAGCTTTTCCGGCACGCTCCTGTTTGCCGTCGTACTTGTCGCTTCTGCGGGGCTGGTGTTCGTTCTTGCGCCGGATTAGCCGGGGTGGTTGGTGTCGCTCGCGTGTTTTGGTGGATCTCGTTTTTCTCGCGTGTTTGGGGGGCGCGGTGAGGGTTTCAAGCGCGCCTGCGGCGCGCCGTGGGGAACTGTCGCTCCTCGGTGCGGGTCGCGTCGTTGGTCACCAGCGACAGTTCCCCACGGAACGGAATTCTTTGGTCGCCTTGGTGTGCCGTTCCCGACGCATTGTCGGTCCCGGTTGTTGGTTGGCTTTCGTGTCGTTGTGGTTCCGTTGTGGCAAGCTGTGATATTTTGTGTACCTGATTGGGTGACGGAAATTGTTTTGCGGGGCGGTAGAATTGTGGCGTGTCTACTGAAGACGAGTTTTATCGGGTTCGTATGCTTTCTGACTCTGCGGCTCGGCGGTTGCGGGTTATTCGGTATCAGCAGGCGATGTTGCTGCGCGAGATGGCGGAGATGGAGCAAGTGTCCTCACGAAGATCGACGGTGGGGCAGGTGGGGTTGCTGCATGCTGTGACGCACGCTGCGGCGGAGCGGAAGGTGGCGCTCGCTGACGCGTTGACCTCATACCTGCCCTGCACCCTGGCGGCGATGGAAGCGGGACTCATTGACGAGTATGCGGCCTCCCGTGTTTTTGAGGCGACCGCGTGTGTGTCTGAGGGGGTGGCTGCTGAGGTTGACTCGTTGTTGGCGGGGAGGTTCGAGAATCGGAATCCGCCCGCACTGCGGAGGTTGGTCAACTCATTGCTGATGCGAGTTGACCCTGAAGGATATGAGCGGCGACGGCAAGAGAAAGTGGCGGCGCGTCGGTTGGAAATCCGGCATGGGGATCACGGGTCGTCCACCCTGTTCGCGGAGTTGCCGTCGGATCGGGCGCAGGCGCTCTACGCCGCCTGTGACCGGGACGCGCTGGCGAAGAAGCGGCAAGGTGACAAGTGCACCATGGATCAATTGCGCTTGGATGCACTGGTCGAGCGGTGTCTGGGTGGTCATGGGTGTGCGGGGAAGCCGAAGGCGCAGATCTTCGTGCACATCGACCTGCCAACCCTGCTGGGACTGCGCGACAATCCGGGCGAGCTGACGGGGTGTGGTGACATCTCACCGGAGATGGCGCGGGCGATCGCATTTGACGCCGACTCGGTCTGGAACCGGATCATCGACGAACCCATGACCGGCCTGCCCGTCGACCTCGGCCGGGAAAACTACCGGCCGCCGAGCGCCATGCGGAAGTACCTCCACGTCACGCACCGGACGTGCAGCATGCCGGGGTGCACCCGGCCCGCCCAGTACACCGACCTCGACCACGCACAGGCTTGGAAAGACGGCGGCGGAACCGACAAAGCGAACTTCCGGCCGCTGTGCCGGACCCACCACGTACTGCGCGACGAACCGGGGTGGCAGTTCGTCACCGGTGACGACGGTGTGCTCACCGTCGTCGCGCCGGACGGGCGGAGCTACAGCGAAGGGCCGCCGCTCGACCTTTCCCTGCCACCCGATGGGAATGTCACGCGACCGCGCCCGCGCGTTTGACGTGGCGGGTGACGGGCAAGGTGTCCAGGCGCAGTACGCCGTCGAGGGCGCCGATGCCGGTGGTCAGGTAGTCGTACTATTTCGTGCGCGCCCGTCGCTGAGGCGCCCGGCTCAGTTCCGGGCGAAATAGCGAAGGGTGACGATGCCGGAGCCGTGCGACCTGCTGTGCACCAGTTCCAGGTTCGCGCGTTGCGCGAGATCGGTGAACAGCGGCCGCCCTTCGCCGAGTGCGACCGGGTAGAGCTTGATCCAGTACTCGTCGACGACATCGGCACCGACGAACCGCTGCACGGTCGAGCTGCCGCCGAACAGGACCATGTCCCGGCCCGGCTTGTCCTGCAGTGCGGCGATCTCGGCCGCGATGTCACCGCTCGCCAGCCGTGACGGTTCGCCGACCTCGGTCAGCGAGCGGGAGAAGACGACGCGCGGGGTGCTGATCATCCACCTCGCGAAGTCGGCGAGCGCGGGCGGGCCGGCCGGGTCGGTGGCCTGCGCGCCGAAGTTCTCGTCGATGGCGTGGTGGAAGACGCGGCCCGTGAGGATGGTGTCCACGCGCTCGCGCAACTCGTCGGAAAGCTCCTGGTTCATCCTGGCGTCCGGGAGCATCCAGTCGAGTTCGCCGTTCGGGCCCGCCGTGTAGCCGTCGAGAGTGGCGTTGACGTAGAGAATGACCTTGCGCATCGGGCTTTCTCCTGTTCAGCGGTGTTCCGTTGCCTTCGGAGAAAGCTTCGCGCGTTTCGGGTGGCGCAACATCGGCCACCTGGCAGAGACGACGGACGGGGTGGGGGCGCCGGGCGCCCCCACCCCGGGGTCAGCGGGTGACCGCGCCCGTCTTCGGATCGAGCGGCAGCTTCCCGCCCGAGGGCCACCAGAGGTCGAGCATGTTCCACATCCCGCCGGCGCGGGCGTCGAACGAGGAGTCGCCGATCCGGCCGGTGAGCCAGTTGTCCTCGATGAACCGCAGCACCGAGGCCTGGTCGGTGTGCGTGTGATCGACGAAGTTCACCTTGCTGTACGGCGAGATCACCATCAGCGGGAGCCGGGGGCCGTATCCGCAGCGGTCGGCGTAGGAGCCCTGCGTGGTCGGCTTCCCGGTGCAGACCGCCTGGTCCTGCTCGGCGTCGTGCGAGCCGTTCACGACCCGGGAGCGCACGTGGTCGTACCAGCCGTCGGAATCGTCGTAGGCGAGCACGACCGCGGTGGAACGCCACTCCGGTGACCGCTGGATCCGGTTGATCTCGTCGACGACGAACTGCTGCTCGTCGAGCGGGTCCGAATAGCCCGCGTGCCCGTCCTGGTATTCGGGTGCCTTCAGGAAGCTCACCGCGGGCATGGACCCTGCCTTCAGCGAGTCGTTGAAGTCGCTGACGTCGTACTGGTGGTTCGCCTGGTCCGACTGGCCGATGGCGTGCACCGACGACGGCGGCACGTGCTTCGGGTTCGCCGTCGACGGGTAGTACTGGAACGGCTCGTGGTGCGGGCTGTAGTCCACGGAGGACTGACCGCCGACGTTGGCGTGCTTCTGCCCGCACACCGAATACCCGTTGGCGGTGCCGGTCGGCCGGAACCCGCCCTGGAACCAGCCCCAGGTCACGTGCCGCTGGTTGAGCAGGTCGCCGATGTTGCGGCCGTGCATGGTGGCCAGGTTGTCCTTGGCGGTGTGGTTCTTGTCCGAGCAGTCGTCCCACGCGGGCTCGGGATCGTTGATCATGGTGCCGACGCCGTGCTCGTCCGGCGACTGGACGGCGTAGTCGTCGGAGACCGGCTCGTGGGTCACCGGGTCGACGGCCTGCACGCCGTGGGTGTTGCCCGAGATCAGGTTGATCGCGCCGGGCGTGGACGGCCCGAAGTTCGTGTTGAACGAGTTGTCGTTCAGCGCGTAGTGCTGTGCGTAGTTCCACATGCCGGTGACGGTGTTGCCGTCGTAGTAGTCCATCACCAGACCGGGCTCGCCGAACAGGACCGGCTGGCCGGTGCACTTGTCCGTCTCGGTCTTCTCGACGAACTTGTCCATCTTGCCGCCGTTGAACGCGGCCTGCTCCGCACCGTAGTTGTGGTTCTGGTCGCAGGTCAGCGCCTGCTCGTGGGTGAGGCGCTTCGGGTTGTACGCGTTCGGGTTGTTCGTCAGCAGCTCGTGGCTCAGCCCGTCGACCTTCGGGGTGTGCCGTGCCGCCTGGAACGGCGTGCCGTCGGTGTTGGCCGCGTTCGGGTAGGTGCCGAAGTAGTGGTCGAACGAGATGTTCTCGCCGAAGATCACCACCACGTGCTTGATCGGGCTGACCGTCGGCAGCCAGTCCGCGGGCAGCGCGTGCGAGGGCTGCGCGGGCACCGCCGTCGCCGCCGAGCCCGCGGTGACGGCGAGCACGGCTACCGAGGCGAGCGCGCCGACGCCGTACAGGCGCCGCCGTCGCCGCCTGCCGAATCCTTTGTCCACTGTGGATCCTCCTGATCTGGTCGTCCGTGGTCAGGCGAGCATCGCCCTGCCGTAGTGGTCGTCGGGGCCGGTCACGCCGGGCAGCGCGAAGAAGTAGCCGCCGCCGAACGGGGAGATGTAGTCGACCAGCGGTTCGTCGGCGAGCCTGGTCTGCACCGCCTCGAACTGGCGCTCGAGGTCCTGCTGGTAGCAGGTGAAGATCAGGCCCATGTCCAGGTTGCCGTTGGTGTCGATGCCGCGGTCGTAGTTGACCGAGCGGCGCAGGATCCGGCTCGCGTCCGTCTCCGGGGTGCGGGGATTGGCTTTGCGGATGTGGCTGGTCAGCGGGATCACCGTGCCGATCGGGTCCTCGGCGAACCGCGGCACGTCGTTCTCCTCCGCGCCGTCGAGCGGGGCGCCGGTGTCGCGCCTGCGGCCGAACATGTTCTCCTGTTCGGCGATCGAGACCCGGTCCCAGAACTCGACCAGCATCCGGATCAGCCGGATCACCTGGTAGCTGCCTCCAGCGGTCCACGGGGGCTCGCCGCCGCCTGCCGTCCACACGAGACGGTCCACTTCGGACTCCGACGGGTTCGAGGTACCGTCCTTGAAACCCATCAGGTTGCGGGGTGTGCCGGAAGGACGCGGCTGAGAGCTGAAGCCGGCCAGCTTCCATCGGAGCTGCATCCCGCCTCGGGTCGCCCGCGTGATGTCGCGCAACGCGTGCAGCACGGTGTCGGTCGAGCCGGCGGACAGGGTGAGGCTGAGATCGCCGTGGCACTGCGCCGCTTCCAGCGCGTCGTTGGGGAACGTCGCCATCGGCTTGAGCTTCGCCGGTTTGCGCGCGGCGAGCCCGTACCGGTCGTCGAACAGCGACACGCCGACGCCGACGATCACCGACAGGTCGCCCGCGGGCACGACCGGGCCCAGCACACCGGAATCCGTCGGTGGCGCGGTGATCCCCATCGCGGAGGGTGTACCGCCGCTGGTGAGGAACCGGGCGCGGTCGGTCGTCGCGCGCAGGAGGTCGGTCAGCTCGGCCCGGTTGTCCGCGACGACGTCGAACGCGGCCACGACGCTCTGCGCGGCCGGTTCGCGCAGGATGCCCGCCTGCCGCGACCCGTGGAACGGCACCGGCGCCGGGCCGGTGGCCGCGCTGCTGGCCGTGCCGAGCCCGGCCGCGGTCAGCCCGGCGGCGGTCGTTCCTGCCGCGGCCCGCCGCAGGAACGACCGCCGGGGGAGGCCCGTCACGAGACCCTCCGCGGCTCGGCGATGGCGGCGATCGGGGCGAGCTGTTCGGTCAGCTCGCTCACGTCACCGTTGAGCTTGCGTCGCTGCTTCTCGCCGAGCTGCCCCACCGGCGTCCACGACCCGTCCGGTTTCCGCGCGCCGTCCAAAGCGGACTGGGTGCGGTCCAGCCAGGAGTCCACGGTGGACAGTCCGGGGTAGCGCGGTGCGAGCAGCGGGCGGAGCACGTCGAGCACCGCGCGGGTGCCGTCGAGATTGGCGCGCGCGGTGGCGAGGTTCGTGCCGCTGCCGTAGTCGGTGCGGCCGGTGAGTTCGAACTGCAGGGTGTTCTCCATGATCTCGTGGGCGCGCAGCGCCAGGTCGTTGCCGTCCACCTGGCTGTCGCCGAACGACTGCCGCAGCGCCCGCGCGTCGGTGTCGAGCTGATCGGCGACCGCGCCGAGCGCCCCGAGGTCCTCGTCGTGCCACAGGCCGGATTCGAGCCGGTGGAACCCGGTGAACCCGGGGTCCGCCGCCCCGCCGGGCAGCCCGTCGGTGGTGCCGTTGAGCGCGCCGTCGGAGTCGCCGAACGCGTCGTAGGCGGCGCCGAGGCGTTCGTAGGCGAGGTGCGCGGTGAGCCACGCCGCGCGGCTCGCGGCGCGGTCGCCCCGGTGTACCGCGTCCTTGAGCGTGCCGGTGTTCGCGACCAGCTCGCCCAGTCCCGCGGTCACGTGCTCGTGGTACTTCTTCAGCGGTTCCAGCAGGTCGTTGCGCGTCACCGGGGCGACACCGGGGGAGCGCTCCGCCCCGCCGCGCACCGTGGCGACCGGGCCGACGATCGCCGAGGAGTCCTCCGGCAGGCACCGGAAGGCGTAGGCGCCGTTGCCGAGCGTCACCCGGAGCGGCCGCGTCGTCTGGGCGCCGAGCCCCTCGACCTCGCCGTAGATCACCCCGGTCGCCGGGTCGATCAGGTCGACCTCCGCGGTCACCGAGCCGACGTTGTGCAGCCGGAAGGTCTGCGGGCCCGGTCTCGGATCGGCCCACCCCGTCCCGCAGGCCGAGCGCGACACCGTGATCTCGGGGTCGGTGGCTGCCGCGTCCTCCGGCCACAGCGCGACCGCGGCCACCGCCACCACGACGACGGCGACCACGGCACCCGCGATCCACCTGGCGCGGACAGCTCCGGGCACGCACACGCTCCTGCCACTCGAATGGGTTATCGAGGGCATTATGCGAGCCGGAAAGGGGACAGGGGTAGCCGCCATAAGGACCGTGCGCGGAATTCACCCGCTCTTCAACCGGATCGGGGAGCAACCGACCTAATCGGACCGACCGCACCGGAATCGGGGAACCACGATAGTGCGGAATGGCACCTTTCCGCTGTTTCGGCCCATTGGTGTGGATGGTCCCTTTCACCGATGGCGCGCGATCGCCTAGATTGGTGGTGTGTTCGACTCGCCCGACTTCGATCTCGCGCCGTACGCGGCGGAGTTCGGCGCGTCGGCCCCGGTGCGGCGCGGTTACTGCAGCTGGAACGACGCGGGCTGGCGCTCGCTGCTCGTGCAGTGCTTCGAGCACGTGCCCGAGGTCGAGGAGCTCCCGGTGCCCGGCGTGGCCGATCTGCACCTCGTGCTCTGCGTGGCGGGGGACGTGACCATGCGGACCCGCGCCGGCGGGAAACCGGTCCACCGGCGCTGGGTGCCCGGCGCACTGGACCTGATGGTGCCCGGCCAGCCGGTCGTGCGCGACTACCGGACGGCCGCCGCGCTGCGCACCGTCCAGGTGCACATCCCGTCCGGCACCGTCGAGCGGGTCGCGGCCCAGCTCGGCGGCCCGGCACCGGACTTCGAAGCCCTGTCGGCCGCGGCGAGCGCGGGCGATCCGGTCGTCGAACAGCTCATCCGCGCGCTGCCCGGGGCCGCCGGCGCGAACGACCTGTACGCGGAGTCCGCCGCGACCTTCCTCGCGACGCACCTGCTGACCCGGAGCACGGAGGTGCGCCGGCCCGGTGCCGAGCACTCTGCGGTCCGCGTGGCGACCGCCGTCATGCGGGAGCGCATGGCCGAGCCGCTGACGCTCGCCGAGATCGCCGCCGAAGCGCATCTGAGCGTGTACCACTTCATCCGCGTCTTCCGCGCGGCCACCGGCGAGACGCCCCACCGCTTTCTCACCCGGATCCGGATCGAACAGGCGCAGCGGATGCTGTCCGGCAGCACCCTCACGATCGGGCAGATCGCCGAGCGCACCGGTTTCGGCAGCCCCGGATCGCTGTCCGCGGCCTTCCTGAGCCAGGTCGGCGTCCGGCCGTCGGCATACCGCAACAACTGAGCGAGGTTCCGCAATCCAGCGCATGGTTCCGGCAGGCCACGCCGCCTAGTTTCGGACCGTGCCACGCAGCTACGCCTATGACGCGACCGCCACCTCGACCGCATCGCCACCCGTCGTCTGGAGCCTGCTGGTCGACGCCCGCACCTGGCCCGTCTGGTCGGCCGTCGACGGCCTTGACCTCGCACGGTCCAGCGGGCTCGATCCGGACGGCCGGGATCCCGTCGGCGCGGTCCGCGCGTTCCGCACCGGCCGGACGGTGACCGGAGAACGGCTGACCGGGCTCGTCGAGCACGAGCAACTCACCTACGAGGACGCCTTCAACAAGGCCATCCACGACTACCGGGCGGTCATCGACCTGGCGCCGGCGCCAGGCGGCGGCACCCGCATCCACTGGCACGGCACCTATGCCACCCGGTGGGGCACGGGCTGGCTGATGCGGGGTGTCATGCAGCGCGTGATGCAGCGGATGGCCGACGGCCTCGCCGCCTACGCGGAGACGAAGCAGCCCGGATGACCGTCCGAATCGGACTGGAAATCAGGTCAGCCGTGCCGTCGGCGGAGCTTCCGGACCGGGGCGAAAGCCGAGCTGCCCGGAAACCTTCTCCGCCGCCCGTGCCGTGGCCCGGCCGGTTTCGTCGAGACGGTCGCCGACGCGGTCGCCCGGCGCGGAGATGTTGAGCGCGGCCACCACCCTGCCGCGGAAGTCCCGGATCGGCGCCGAGACGCCGACGAGGCCGTCCTCGAACTCCTCGCGGACGCGGGCGTACCCGTCGCGGCGGCATTCCTGGATCTTCGACCACAGCTGCGGCAGCGAACGGACCGCCGAGCGCGGGTTCGTCATCGCGGGCACCGGGAACCGCACGTACAGGTCGTCCGGCGCGGCGTCGAGCAGCAGCACCCTGCCGGCCGACGTGCAGTAGGCGGGCACCCCGCGCCCCTCCCAGCCGTGCACCCGGAACGAGTGCCCGGAGACCGAGAGCAGGGTCAGCACCTCCTGATCCCGCAGCACGCACAGGTGGCAGGTTTCCTCGACCTCGGCGGACAGCTTCCGCATCACCGGCTCGGCCGCCCGGACGAGGCGGTCTTCGACGGTGCGCGCGACCAGGGAGAACAGGCGCCAGCCCAGCCGGTATTCGAGGGTGTCCGGGTCCCGTTCGACGACCCCTTCGTCGGCGAGTGCCTTGAGCGCCCGCGACACCTGGCTCTTCTCGCGGCCGGTGAGCTGGGCGATCCGGACCACGCCGAGCCCGCCCGCACGCTGGGCCTCGGCCGACGCCAGCGATTCCAGCAGGTCGAGGTCGCGGCGCAGGCCGTGGCCGTGCCGACGGGAGGACCTCGTCATGGCCGCAGCCTAACCGGGCGAGTTGGCCTGAGCGCAACGGAAGTTGCGATGCGCCGGGTGATCTTGCCGGGACGCCCGGCGCGCTGCGAGGCTCGATGGGCGACCCGGACCCGGGCCCCGCACGTCATCCGGAGCTGCCCCGTTGAAGATCACCGAAATCACCCTCGACCGGTTGCGGCTCGACCTCGACCCGCCGCTGCGCGCCGCGTGGGACCCGGAGCCCCGTCGCCACTTTGGCGCGACGATCGTGCGCGTGCACACCGACGAGGGCGTGACCGGGATCGGGTCCGGCGACACGATGGACGGGTTCGCCGCGGTCGAGCACCTCTTCGTCGGCGAAGACCCGCTCGACATCGTCCGGCACGTCAAGGCGATCGAGACGGCGAACTTCCACGGCGGGTGCTACTGGCCGCTGGAGGTCGCGCTGTGGGACATCATCGGGAAGGTCGCCGGGCTGCCGGTGGCCGTGCTCTTCGGCAACGCCGCGAAGTCGCTGCCCGCGTACGCGTCTTCTGCCGAGCTGAAACCGCCGGAGGAACGGGTCGAAACGGCCTTCGCGGCCCGTGAAGCGGGTTTCCGCGCGATGAAGATCCGGATCGACCGCGACCGCGCCGACGAGGGCGTCGCCGCGGTCGCCGCCGTGCGGGAGGCGCTCGGGCCGGAGTTCGAGGTGATGGTCGATCTCAACCAGTCGTGGCGGATGGCGGGCGACACCGCGGACGCCGCCGATCTGGTGCGCACGCGCAAGCTCGTGCGGCGGCTGGCCGAGCTCGACGTGTTCTGGGTGGAAGAACCGCTGCCGTACGCCGACATCGACGGCTTCCGCGCGCTGCGGGCGGAGAACCCCGGGGTGCGGATCGCGGCGGGGGAGATGCACCACTCGGTACCGGAACTGGTGCGCTACCTCGAAGAAGACGTCCTCGACGTGTACCAGATGGACGTGGTGCTGGCGGTCGGCATGCACCGCGCGCGCACGCTCGCCGAGCTGGCCGGGTTCAAGCACCGTGCGTTCACCCCGCACAGCTGGACCAACGGCATCGGCGTGCTGGCGAACCTGCACGTGTCGGCGGGCGTGGGCGGCGGGCCGTTCTTCGAATTCCCCTACGACCCTCCCGGATGGACACCCGAGCGCCGCGACTTCATGCTCGCCGAGCCGCTGATGGTCAACCGGGCAGGCGAACTCGAGGTCCCGGATCGGCCGGGGCTCGGTGTCGAACTCGACGAGGAGGCGGTCGCGAAGTGGCGGATCTGAGGGAGCACGGGTACTGGCTGGCCGCGGCGAAGGCGATCAGCCCCGAGACGCGGCCGTTCATCGGCGGCCGGTTCACCGAGCCGAGGTCGGCGGAGACGTTCACGAGCGCGTCGCCGCGCGACGGGCGGGTGCTCGCCCAGGTCGCCGACGGGAACGGAGAGGACGTCGACCGTGCCGTCCGTGCCGCGCGCGGATCGTTCGAGGACGGTCGCTGGCGGGATCTCCCGCCGAAGGAGCGCAAGCGGATTCTCCTGCGCTGGGCGGAACTCATCGAGGAAAACGCCGAGGAACTGGCGCTGCTCGACACCCTCGAGATGGGCAAGCCGATCAGCGAGTCCCTGCGCGTCGACGTCGCGAAGACCGCGGAGACGATCGCCTGGTACGCCGAGGCGATCGACAAGACCTACGACGAGATAGCGCCCACCCCCGGCGACGCGCTCGCGCTGGTCACCCGCGAGCCGCTCGGCGTCGTCGGCGCGGTGGTGCCGTGGAACTACGCGCTGCTGATCGCGTCCTGGAAGCTCGGGCCCGCGCTCGCCACCGGCAACTCCGTGGTGCTCAAGCCAGCCGAGCAGACCTCGCTCTCGGCGCTCGTGCTGGCCAGGCTCGCTTCGGAGGCCGGACTCCCCGACGGCGTGCTGAACGTGGTGCCCGGCCAGGGCGAGGTCGCGGGACAGGCGCTCGGCAGGCACCCCGGCGTCGACAAGATCGCGTTCACCGGGTCGCCCGAGGTGGCCAGGATGTTCCAGGTCTACGCTGGCCAGTCGAACGGCAAGCAGGTGGCGATCGAGGCAGGGGGCAAGTCCCCCCAGCTCGTGCTACCCGACGCCGATGTCTCCGCCGCGGCAACGGCGGTGGCGTGGGGCATCTTCTACAACGCGGGGCAGACCTGCAACGCGGGGTCGAGGGTGATCGTGCCCGCCGAGCTCAAGGACCGGCTGCTCGCCGAGATCGTCCGCGTCACCACCGAAACCTTCCGGCTCGGCGACCCGCTCGACCCGGCCACCGTGCTCGGCCCGCTCGTGGACGAGGTGCAGCTCGAACGGGTGCTGTCCTATGTGGATACCGGGCTGGCCGAGGGCGCGAGCATCGCGCTCGGCGGCGGGCGCGCGCGGACCGACGAGGGCGGCACCTTCCTCGAACCGACCATTTTGGACGGTGTGCGTCCCGAGTCGACCGTCGCGCGCGAGGAGATCTTCGGCCCGGTGTTGTCCGTGCTGACCTACAGCGGCGACGTGGACGAGGGCGTCCGGATCGCCAACGACAGCGACTACGGGCTCGTCGCCTCGGTGTGGACGCGGGATGTCGCGGTGGCGCACCGCGTCGCGAAGCGCCTGCGGGCGGGCACGGTGTGGGTCAACACCTTCGACGCCAGCGACGTGATCACCCCGTTCGGCGGAGTCAAGGCCAGCGGCGCCGGCCGGGACAAGTCGCTGCACGCGCTCGACGCGTACACCGCGCTCAAGACCACCTGGCTCGACCTGTCCTGACTCCCACTGTCCGAAAGGGACGGCCATGACCGTGCAGAGGCTCAGCGTCGAAGGCGGCGCCCGTGTCGAGTTCGGACCGGGTGTGGTCGCGGGCCTGCCGGAATTCGTGACAGGACTGGGGAAAACGCGCGCGTTCGTCGTCACCGACCGGACGCTGCGCGCCACCGGGATCGTCGGCAGGGTGGAAAAGGCCCTCGCCGCGGCGGGCATGGAGTTCGCGGTGCACGAGGACGTCGGGCCCAACCCGGCGACCGGGGAGCTGGACCGGGGTGCGGCACGACTGCGGGAGTTCGGCGACGCGGCGGTGGTGGCGCTCGGCGGTGGTTCGGCGCTGGACGCGGCGAAGGGCATTTCCCTGCTGGCCGGGAATCCCGGTTCGCTGGCGGCCGACGCGGACGCGCTGTGGGACGCGGGCGACGGGTCGCCGCTCGTCGCCGTGCCCACCACGGCGGGAACCGGTGCGGAAACGAACGGGTTCGGCGTGGTCGAGGACACCTGCGCGCGCCGGAAGGTCTACATCGGACATTCGTCGGTCCGGCCGTCGGTGGCCGTACTGGACCCGGAGCTGACAGTCGGGCTGCCCGCGCGGGTCACCGCGGCGACCGGCGTCGACGCGCTCGTCCACGGGATCGAGTCGCTGGCCTCGCGCGGGTCGTCACCGTTTTCGGTGGCCTACGCGACGCAGGCGGTGACGCTGGTGAGCCGATGGCTCCCGGTCGCCTACCGCGACGGCGCCGATCTGGAGGCGCGCGCGAACATGATGCTCGGCGCGCACCTCGCCGGGCGCGCGCTCACGCTGTCCGGGCTCGGCCTCGTGCACGGCATCGGACACGCGCTGACCGCGCACACCGGCACCCCGCACGGTGTCGCGCTCGCCGCGGTGCTGGAAGAGGTGATGACCTTCAGCGCACCCTCGGCGGAGGCCGCGTACGAGCAGGCCGCGCGTGCGATGGGCGCGATCCCGGAATCCGCGGCGGCGGCGATCGGTGCCGTGCGGGCGATTTCGGGCGCGGTCGAGGTGAAACGGCCGCTCCGCGAGCTGGGTGCCGACCGGGGTCGGCTCCCGGCCATCGCCGCGGCCGCGGTCGCCGATCCCGTCACCAAGAACACGCCCCGGCTGCCGGATGAGGCAGCGGTGCTGGAACTGCTGCGCGCGGCGTACTGACCGCCAGCGCGATGATTCCCCAGCAGGAGCCGTGGAACAGCGAAGGCGCGCTGCTTGCAAGGCTGCTTACAACGCGGCGAGCGCCTCCGCGGAGGCGCGCTCCCCGGCGCGGACGGCGCCGTCCATGTACCCGGCCCAGTAGGTCGACGTCTCGGTGCCCGCCCAGTGCACGCGCCCGGTGACGGTGCGGATCGCCTGGCCGTAACCGGAGATGGTGCCGACCCCGGTGATCGCGACCGGGCCGCCGGTGGACCAGCGCTCGGTGGTCCAGTCCTGTTCGAAGTAGCCGGACGGCTGGGTGGCCCGCGGCCCGACCGCTTCGGCGAAGGCGGCCAGCACGGCGTCGCGGCGTTCGGGCAGCGGCCGGTCGCCCCAGTCACGCCTGCGGTAGCCGCCGACGAACGCGAGCAGGATACCGGCCGAGCCGTCGGGCGGGCTGACGTCGAACATCGAGCGCACCGGTCCCGCGGTGAGCAGGCCCATCCCGCTGAGCCCGTCGGCGCGCCAGAACGGCGCGGGGTACACGGCGGCGCACTTCATCAGCGCGCCCATCGGCATCCGGCGCAGCAGCACGGACTTCGCCGCGGGCAGCACCGGATCCCAATCGATCGCCACGGCCAGCTGCGGCGGCACCGCGACGATCACGCGCTTCGCGGTCACCGAGCCGAATTCACCGGAGACGACCGCGTGGTCGTCGTACTGGACGACGCGGCGGACGGGCGCGTTCAGCACCACCCGGTCGCCGAGCTTTTCGGCCAGCCGCAACGGGATGAGCTGGGAGCCGCCGACGAACCGCGAGTCCTGCGCGCCGCCGCGGACACCGGAGGACCGGTCGAACGTGCCGGGATTGGTCTCGTTGCCGGCGCCTGCCATCAGCCACAGGAAGTACAGCAGCGAGACGTCCTGCGGCTCGGCACCGATCAGCGGTTCGAGGAAGGACAGGAACAGGTTCTCGGTGGCGGGGTTGAACGTGGTCGAGCGGAACCAGTCGTGCAGCGAGATCGCGTCCCATTCCGCGGCCTTCGGCGCGGCCCACGGCGCGTCCACCGGGACGTGGCTCGCCATCTGGTTGAGCCGCAGGTGCACGATCGTCGCGTCCGGCAGGATCAGCAGGTCCGGCGGCAGCGTGCCGGTGTAGCGCAGCGCGTGCCCGCCGGAGACGTAGACGTTGTCCCCGTCGGCGTACTCCGGGAACGTGTCGACGCCGAGTTCTTGGGCGAGCGCCAGGATGTGGTCCTGGGTCGGGCCGACGAACGCGGCCCCGGCCTCGGTCACGGTCCCGTTCGGCAACGAGTGGTTCAGCACGCGCCCGCCGACCCGGTCGCGCGCTTCGAGCACCAGCACCGAGCGCCCCGCCTCGGCGAGCCCCCTGGCGGCGACCAGCCCCGAGATGCCTGCCCCGATCACGGCGACGTCCACTGTGGATTCCATCTGCGCTGTTCCCCCTGGAGGTGTGGCTGGCCGGTACCGGACAGCCTGCCCTGCCCGGTGGGACACGGGGAGGTCTCATCGCGAGTCCGAACGGCGGTACGCCGCTGCCCGATCGGGCAGCGGAACCTGCCCGGACGGACGGCTGATGAGCGGTGCCGGATACGACCTCCGGACGGCACAGTGGCCTTCGAGACAGGGTGGCTCCGGACGAGCCGCGACCAGGCAGCAGTCGGACTTTCGCTGGGGTTGAGATGGCACTCGGTATCGATATCTACCGGAAGTTCCAGACGGTCACCGACTGGAACGCGGTCCGGAACCACGGCGTCGGCTACGTGTGGACGAAACTCACCGACGGCGGCGGCATCGCGACGGCGGGACCGGCCGACGCGATCGTGAACGGCGCGAAATCGGTCGGCATCCCGGTTGGCGGCTACCACTACGCGCAGTTCTCGCCGACGCCGGAACGGCAGGCGGAGATCTTCGTCGCGGAGGTGCGCAGGCTCGGCGCCACCGGCCTGGTGCCCGCGCTCGACCTCGAGGCGCCGTTCGGGCCGAACGCCGCGGCGCGCGACTTCGGGATCCGGTTCTGCCGCCGCGTCGCCGATCTCGGGTTCCGCCCCGGCGTGTACATGAACAACGCGTTCGCGAAGGCGACCCGGCCGGACCGGTGGGGCATTCCCGGGCTGGCCATCTGGATCGCGCGTTACGGCGCACGGCCCGATCCCGCCGCCGGGCACTACGACGTGCACCAGTACTCCAGCTCCGGCCAGATCCCCGGTATCAGGGCCAGCGGCGTCGACCTGAACGACTCGTACACGAGCAACCACTTCGCCGATGGCGGCGAGTTCCTGAGCGCGCTGCCGGAGGACCAGCAGAACTTCGTGGTGGGCGGGGTCTACGACGTCCGCGAAGACCTTTCGGTCCCGTTCCGGGAGAAGGGGAAGTCGGCCGGGCGGGTGCTGCGGGACCTGACCTCGCTGAGCGAGCCCATCCAGTCCAGGGTGGTGCCTGCCAACTCGTTCTCCGCGGCGGAGATGCTGGCCTGGATCGACCTGAACACGGCAGGCAACCGGAAGGGCGTCGACGAACTGGCCAAGCTGTTCGACCAGATCGCCGCCGATATCGAGGAGATCAAGCCCGCATCGACATAGCGGCGGGCGCACCCGAAGAATGGGCGGCACACGTCACGACTTCGGGAGGCTCGTTCCATGCGCAGGTTTGTCGACATCTCGGTGGCGCTCAAGGGTGGAATCGCTTCGGACCCGCCCGGCGGCACACCCGAGATCGACTATTTCACGCACGCCGAAACGGCGGGCGACGTGGTGTCGTTCTTCCCCGGCGCCACCGTCGAAGACCTGCCGGACGGTGAGGGGTGGGCGATCGAGCGGGTGCGGCTCACCACGCACAACGGCACCCACCTCGACGCGCCCTACCACTACTCGGCGGTGATGGACGGTGGCGCGCGGGCGATCACGATCGACGAGGTGCCGCTCGAATGGTGCCTCCAGCCCGCGGTGAAGCTGGACTTCCGGCACTTCGAGGACGGGTACGTCGCCACCGCGGCGGACGTCGAAGCCGAGCTGAAGCGGATCGGGCACGAACTCCGGCCGCTGGAGATCGTCGTGGTCAACACCTCGGCCGGGGCCAAGTACGGCGAGGACGACTACGTCGCGTCCGGGTGCGGCATGGGCCGCGAGGCGACGCTGTACCTGCTGGAGCGGGGCGTGCGGCTCACCGGCACGGACGCGTGGAGCTGGGACGCGCCGTTCGTGCACACCGCGAAGCGCTATGCCCGCGACCACGACGCGTCGGTGATCTGGGAGGGCCACCGCGCGGGCAGGGACATCGGGTACTGCCACATCGAGAAGCTGCACAACCTCGAATCGCTGCCGTCCGACGGGTTCGAGATCTCGTGCTTCCCGGTCAAGGTGCACGCCGCGTCCGCCGGCTGGACCCGCGCGGTCGCGATCTTCGACGAATGACCTTGTTGGCGGGCGGCTCGGAGCCGCCCGCCAACGGGCCCCTCCCCCCGGGTCTTTCAGTGCGCGGCGGCGAAATACGCCGAAGACCCGCGCTGCCACAGGAAAGCGACCGCGGCGAGGCCTGCCACGCACGGCACCAGCCCCACCACCGTCACCAACATCGGGTGCGGCTGGGTGAAGTGGTAGGCCGACAGCGCGGTCCCGGCGACGAACACCACCGTCGCCACCACGCGTGACCACGGGCGCCCCTTTCCGCTCGCGCGCGCCAGCCACAGCCACAGCACGACTCCGACGGCGGCGAGCGCGAACAGATAAGTGAGGATGCTCGACTTCGCCATGTCCACCTTGCCGGGATCGGCGGGGTAGGCGGCCTGGAGCCTGCGGGTGAGGCCGTCCCCGGTGGCCTGGTCGAGCACGGCGACGATCGCCGCCGCCACGGTGAGCACCGCTCCCGCCCGCATCGCGGTGATCGCGTGCCGGACGGACTTGGTCCCTTCGTGTACCTGCGTTCGCATGAGATTCCCCTTGGTCGACGTTGTACTCTAAAGTCTGGATACCAAACTCTAAACTTGAAACATCATGTCTCAATGTAGAGTGCCGAAGACCCGGATGCAAGGTGAGGTGTGCGATGGCGGAGGAACCCCGGCCCGCGCTCGGCAGGCGGCGACGCAGGCTGTCGGACGAAGAGACCGAGAAGCGCATGGTCGACGCGGCGATGGCGCTGGTCAACCGCACCGGGCTGACGGTGGGCCTCGACCACATCAGCTTCGAGGACGTCATCCGCGACGCCGGGGTGGCCAGGAGCGCGGTCTACCGGCGCTGGCCGTACAAGGACCTGTTCTTCAGCGATCTGCTCAAGGCGCTCGCGGGTGCCGCGGTGCCTGCCAGGATGCCGGACGACGAGGGCATGCGCGTGATCCGCGATGTGGCGCTCGACCACTTCGGCTGGTTCGCCACCCCGCAAACCCGTCACGACCTGTGGAGCGAGCTGCTCCGCCACGCCGCGCTCGCCGAGTTCGAGGCCATTCACAGGTCCACCGACTGGCGCACTTACCTGGCGCTGCACGCCACCTTCGAAAGCCTCGCCGACGGTGAACTGCGCGACGAGGTCCAACAAGCACTCGCGCGGTCGGAACAGGGGTTCGTGGCGCGGATCGCCAAGGCCTACGAGCACCTGGCCGGGCTGCTCGGCTATCGCCTGCGGCCCGAGCTCGACGCCACGTTCGAAACCGTCGCGCGACTGGTCAACGCGACCATGCGCGGACTGGTGATCACCGCGCTCTCCACCCCGGAGGTGGCGGCGCAGCGCGTGCGGGCGAACCCGTTCGGGGTCAGCGCGAAGTCCGACTGGTCGCTTCCCGCGCTGGGGATCGCGAGCACCGTGTTCGCCTTCCTCGAACCCGACCCGTCGGTCGAATGGGACGACGAGCGCATCGCCGCGGTGCACGCGGAGCTGTCCTCCGAGTAGACCACTGCCGCCCGCCCGATCCTCCGATCGCTACTGGTCAGGTCCCGTCTTGCGGCATGATCGGCTTTCCGGATTGGTCTAGCGAGGAATGCCAGGGGTGTTGGCCGGGGTAGTGCGCGTGGCGTCTGCTTGAGCCCGGTTTCGTCCTACCGGTGTTCCCGGGTGAGGAGGGTGGCATGACGTCGTTGGCTCCCGGCAAGACCGGGGAGATCAGGGCCCGCCTGCTCGACCTCGTCGATCTCCTGCCGGAGGGCGCGCCGCTACCTTCCGAGCGGGAGCTCGCTTCGAGGTGGCAGGTGGCGCGGATGACGCTGCGGCGCGCGATGGACGACCTGGTGCTGCAGGAGCTGCTGGTGCGGCGGCAGGGCAGCGGCACGTTCACCTCGCGGCCGAAGGTGAGCCGCAGGCTCGGCATGACCTCGTTCTCCGAGGAGATGCGGCGCCGCGGGATGCGCCCGGCGAGCAGGACGCTCGAACTCCGCCGCCACCGCGCCGACCGGGCCCGCTGCCAGCAGCTCCGGATCCCCGCCGGGGACGTGGTGGTCGAGTTCGTCCGGCTCCGCCTCGCCGACGACGCGCCGATGGCGCTCGAACGCACCACCGTGCCGGAGCGCTACGTGCCCGGACTGTCCATAGCGGACCTTCAAAGCTCGTGGTACGAGCTGCTCGCCACGAAGTACCGCACCGACATCGTCAGCGGCACCTGCCAGCTGGAGCCCGCGATGCCGGACCGGCGCACCGCGGAGCAGTTGCGAATCCCGCTAACCCAGCCGTGCATGCGGATCAGGGGGATTAGCCTCGACGCGCGCGGCAGGGTCATGGAGTACTGCGAGGCGATGTACCGGGGCGACCGCTACACGATCACCGCCGAGCTCCACCGGCCGGCGCGTCCCACCGCACGCCGCGCGATCAGCTGAGGAGCAGACCATGCGCCATCGCAGGACACGGAAGATCCGGACCGCCGCCGTGGGCACGGCGTTCCTGCTCGCCGGTGCGCTCGCCGCGTGCGGCACGGGCTCCGGTGACGGCGGCGAGGTCACGCTGACCTTCTGGACCCACACGCACCCGCCGATGATCAAGCTGAACGAGGCGCTCATCGCCGAATACCAGCAGCAGCACCCGAATGTGAAGATCAAGTACCAGACGATCCCGAACGACGAGTTCAACACGAAGACGCTCACCGCGATGAGCAACGGCACCGGGCCCGACGTGCTGAACATGGACGACAGCGCGCTGCGCGGCGAGTACCTGCCGAAGGAACTGGTCGCGCCGATCGACGCGGGTGCGCTGGGTGCCGCGTCGGCCGACGACGTCAAGGCGCGCTACAACGCCGGCGTGCTGGACGGCGCGGCGAAGGACGGCCAGTACTACGGGCTGCCCAGCGAGTTCAACGCGACCGCGTTCGCGATCAACACCAAGCACTTCACCGATGCCGGGCTCGATCCCGCCGCTGCGCCGAAGACCTGGGACGAGGTCGCCGCCGACGCGAAGAAGCTCGTCGCCGCCCAGCACACGCAGGCGTTCAGCTTCCTGTACCTGCATTCGGGCTGGTACTCCCAGCAGCTCCAGACCCTGCTGAACCAGACCGGCGGCACCCTGACCGATCCCGGGCACGAGCACGCGAACGTGACCTCGCCGCAGGCGGTCGCCGCACTGCGGCTGTGGGTCGACCTCGCCGCTGGCAAGGACAAGGCGGCCGATCCCAACAAGACCTCGCGCGAGGCGACCTCGCCGTTCAGCGATCTCGCCACCGGGCGCCAGTCGATGGCGATCGTCTACCCGTGGGCGATGGAGCAGATCCGGCAGAGCAATCCCGATGTCTACAAGCAACTCAAGGTGGTTCCGCTGCCGCAGGTGAATCCCGCGCAGCCGGTGAACCGGTGGTACGGCTACTACTGGACGGTCAGCAAGGCGAGCAAGCACCAGGCCGAGGCGTGGAAGTTCATCTCCTACCTGGCGAGCAAGCACGACCGCTGGCTGTCCGATGTGGACTTCATCCAGCCGGTCGCAGGCTGGGACACCGGACCGGCCGCGAAGAAGGTGGACGCGCTCCCGGTGTGGTCTTCCGCTTACCAGAAGGGAAAGTTCGACCAGGTCGCGCCGCACTACTCGGAGATCCAGGACGCGCTGACCGATATGGTCAACGACGCGGTGTTCGACCACGTCGCCGTGCCGGACGCGGCGAAGAAGGCGTCCGACCGCATCGACCGCAGCCTCGGGAGCTGAGCCGATGGCGGTGCTCGCGCTCCCTCGCCACCGCGACCGGGCGGACCGGCGGCGGAACACCGTCGGGATGCTGCTGGCGATTCCCGCGCTGGCGCTGTTCGCGGTGTTCGCGATCTACCCGATGCTGCGGGTGTTCTACCTGTCGGTGTTCGACTACAGCCTGACCACGCCGCCGAAGTTCGTCGGCATGGACAACTTCGCGCACCTGGCGACCGATCCGCAGTTCGGCGAAGCGGTGCTGCAGACCGTCGTCTACGCGGCGGGCACCTACGTTCCCGCGCTGGCACTGGCGCTGCTGCTCGCGCACGCGCTGAACAACCGCACCAGGGCCGGCGGACTGATCCGGCTGCTGTACTTCCTGCCGGTGGCGGCGAGCTGGGTCGCGGTGTCGGTGATCTGGCGCGTGGTGCTCAACCCCGACGGCCTGCTCAACCAGGCGCTCGGGCTGCACCTCAACTGGCTCACCAGCTCGGACACCGCGATGTGGGGCCTGGTGCTGATGGGGGTGTGGAAGGAGACCGGCTTCTTCCTGATCCTGTTCCTCGCCGGGCTGCAGGCGATCCCCGGTGAGCTGTACGAAGCGTCCGAACTGGACGGTGCGGGCCGGTGGTCGCGGTTCCGGTACGTGACCTGGCCGATGCTGCGCCCGGTGACCGCGGTGTGCTCGGTGATGGCGGTGATCAGGGGCTTCCAGGCGTTCAGCCCGCAGCTCGTGCTCACCAACGGCGGCTTCGGCACCGAGGTGGTCAACCTGTTCGTGTACAAGACCGCGTTCGAGAACGCCAGGATGGGCCGCGCCTCCGCGGTGGCGGTGCTGATGTTCGTCCTGCTCTTCGTGCTGACACTGGTGCAGCTCCGGGTGTTCGCGAGGAGGGACCGATGACGAAGCCCGCTACCAGGCCCCGTCCTCCCGCGGAGACCGTCCGCGCCACCACGCCCGCAGCACGCCGCCGGAAGCGCCGCCCCGGCCGTGTGATCGCGCTCCTGCTCACCGGGCTCGGCGGGCTGGTCTTCGTCTCGGTGCTGGTCTACGCGGTGCTGACCGCGCTGAAACCCGTGGCCGAGGTGCTCGCCGTGCCGATGCGCTGGCTGCCCTCGACGTTCGAGTGGTCCAACCTGGCGCTGCCGTTCACCGAAACGCCGTTCGCGCGGTACTTCCTCAACAGCACGGTCGTCGGTGTCAGCGTCACCGCGTTGAACGTGCTCACCTGCACTGCCGCAGGCTACAGCTTCTCGAAGTTCCGCTACCGCGGCCGCGACGCCCTGTTCGTGATCGTGCTCGCGACCCTGATGATCCCGGTCGAGATCATCTACGTGCCGCTCTACAGCCTCGTCTACTCGCTGGGCTGGGTGGACAGCTTCGCCGGGCTCGTCATCCCGGCAGGCACCAGCGCGTTCGGGATCTTCCTGATGCGGCAGGCGATCGACGGCGTCCCGGACGAACTGCTCGAGGCGGCACGGCTCGACGGCGCCGGGGTCGTGCGCACCCTGGTGTCCATTGTGGTCCCCGTGGTGCGCGGCCCGATGGCGGCGCTGGCGCTGTTCGTGTTCATGCTCAACTGGGACTCGCACCTGTGGCCGCTGCTGGTCGCCTCCGACGACGACCACCGCACGCTGCCGGTCGGCCTCGCCGCGATGCAGGCGAACAACCTCGGCAGCGCCGGGGTGCCGATGATGCTCGTCGCCGCGCTGCTCGCGGCGCTGCCGACCGTGCTCCTGTTCGTGACGCTGCAACGGCGGTTCGTCGAGGGCGTGACGGCGTCGGCGGGCCTGCGATGACCGGGTGGCTCGCGGTCGACGGCGGGCAGACCGGACTGCGGCTGCGCACTTCGGACGGCCGGTACGGCACCGGCCCCGGTTTCTCCTACGCCGACGGCGATCCGGTCGCGTCGATCACCGCGGCCGTGCGGACGGCAGCGGTGCGGGCAGGCGTGGCGGGGCCGGTCGGCGTCGCCTGCCTCGGGCTCACCGGGTATCCCGCGCGCCCGGCGGATCGGGACCGGCTCGGCGTCGCGGTGGCCCGCGCGCTGAACGCCGCCGAGGTGCGGTTGTGCGAGGACATGGTCACCGCGCACGCTGGTGCGCTTCCCGGCGGTACGGGCGTCACCGTCGCGGCCGGGACGGGTGTGGTCTGCCTCGCGATCGGCGCGGACGGGACCACGCGCAAGATCGACGGCGGCGGGCACCTGCTCGGGGATCTCGGCGGCGGTTTCTCGACCGGGCAGGCCGGGCTGCGCGCGGTGCTGGCCGCCGCCGACGGCCGCGGGCCCGCCACGGCGCTGTCCGGCCTCGCCGTCGCGCGCTACGGCGGTGGCCCCGATCTGGGGCAGCGCGTCGCGATGGCGGATTCGCCGGTCTCGGCCGTGGCAGCGTTCGCCGTCGACGTGTTCGAAGCGGCCGATGGCGGGGACGGGGTGGCGGGGGCGATCGTCGTGGCCTCGGCCGCCAACCTGGCTCGCACCGCGGCCGCGGGTGTGCGGGCGCTCGGCGGGGACGACGTCCGGATCGCCTGTGCGGGAAGGCTGTTCGACGCGGGTGATCTGCTGGTGGCGCCGCTGCGCGAACGGCTCGCCGAGCTGGCGCCCTCGGCGACGCTGGTGCCTTCGGCAGGCGATCCGCTCGACGGTGCCGTCCGGCTCGCCACCGCCGGGCTGGGGCGCTACGCCCCGCTCGTCCACGTTCACCGCGGCACCGCCGCGCCAGTCACCGAGGAGTCTGTTGTGGACGGTCTGCCCTTTCCGGCAGGAGCGTTGCTGGTGTCCTGCCAGGCGCAGCCGGGGAACCCCTTGCACGGGCCGGGTTCGATGGCGAGGATGGCCGCGGCCGCGGCGGCGGGCGGCGCCTGCGGCATCCGCGCGAACGGGGTGGCGGACGTGGCCGCGATCAGGGCCGAGATCGCGCTGCCGGTGATCGGGATCAACAAGGTGGCCGCGCCAGGCGGCACGTTCATCACCCCGACCTTCGACGCCGCGGCCGCGGTGGTCCGCGCGGGCGCCACGATGGTCGCCGTCGACGGCACCTCGCGCCCCCGGCCCGACGGCAGTACGCTCGCCGGGCAGATCGCGCGCATCCACGACGAACTCGGCGTGCTCGTGATGGCCGATGTGGACAGTGCGGCGGCCGGGATCGCCGCGCGACGGGCAGGCGCGGACGTCGTCGCGTCGACGCTGTCCGGGTACACCGGCGGCGGCACCCCCGACGAGCCGGATATCGCGCTCGTGGAGCAGTTGAGCGCGCTCGACTGCCCGGTGATCGCCGAGGGCAGGTACCGCACCGAGGACGACGTGCGGGCCGCGGTCGCCGCCGGGGCGTACGCGGTGGTCGTCGGCACCGCGATCACCAACCCGATGGACATCACCACCCGGCTCACCAAGGCGCTTCGGTGACCGCGCTGATCGGGCACGGTTCGGTGGTCGTCGAGGTCCCCGACGGCACACTCATGGGCGGGTACGCGGCGCGGATCGGGGGCAGCACCGGTACGCTCGACCCGATCGAGGTGCACGCGGTCACCGTGTCCGACGGCGAGCGCCGGTTCTTCTGGCTGGTCGGTGACCTGCCAGCGGTCAACACCGACCTCGCCTCCGCCGTCATCGGCAAGCTCGCCGGCCTGCACCGCACGGATCCGGAACTGGTGTGGTTCGGCGCGACGCACACCCACGCGGGACCGGACGTCGGATGCCGTCCCGGCGGCGGGCGCACGCCCCGCGAATGGGCGCCGGTCCTGCTGGCGGCGGGTGAGCGGGCCGCGGCACTGGCCGTCGCCTCGGAAGCGGCGGTCGACCTGACCGTCCACAAGGGACGAATCGGGGGAGTCGGCGGGCAGCGCAGCGGGCCGGACCCGAGCAGGGACGTGCCGGTCACGGTACTGGCCGCGCGACGGGGCACCGCCGTGCTGGGTGCTCTCGTCGTGCTTCCGGTGCACCCCACCGTGCTCGGCGCGGACAACCTGCTCGCCAGCGCCGATCTGGCCGGAGCGGTACGGCGCGCGCTCGCGGCGCGCGCCGGCGGATGGGCCGTGGTCGCCACCGGGGCGGCCGGTGACGTCAGCTCGCGCGCGCATCGCCGCGCGCAGACCCCGGCCGAGGTGCACCGGCTCGGCGCGCTGGCCGCGGACCAGCTCGCCGCGATCCTCGGCGAACCCGGGGTGCCGATCGACCTCGGGCCTGGCTCGCTGGCCGGGGCCCGGAACTGGTCGTTGCCCCTGCCGGACCGGACGGCCGAACCGGCTCCCGATCTGAACGCGCTTCGTGCGCGGCTGCTGTCCGCGCGCGGTGGTGGGGACCCGGTGGCCGTCCGCGGGGCGGAAACCGCGGTGCAGGGCGCGGAACTGGCTTCCACCGCGCGGGTACGCGGTACCAGCGTGGTGGTGGGCGCGGTGCGGTTGGGTGGGCTCCGGTTGGTGAGCATGGGCGCGGAACCCTATTCAGCGCTGGAAGCCGCCGTCGCGGCCGGGCTGCCCGGCCCGGTCGCGCTCGTCGGCTACACCAACGGATATCTGGGGTACCTACCCACCCGCGCCGCGTACGGCACCGGCGTCTACGAGGTCAACATCTCGCCGGTCGCCGAGGGCGCCGCCGAACTCGCGGTGGCCGAAGCGATCCGCCTCGCCACCTGATGTTCATGCGCTAGCGCAGGTGGGCGGCCAGGAGACGACGTGCGTCGCGGTTCCAGTTGTGTTCGATCAGCTGGGTGTACCGGGTGAGCCGTCGGACCGCGGGGTTCCGGGACGCCCGGAGCCGCGCCGACACCGGCGGCAGTGCGTCCAAATTGGACTGGATGGCGCGCAGGTCGCCGAGGCCGAGCAGGCCGCGTTCGAGCCGGTCGGTCACCACCCGCGGATCCGCCTGCGCGGCGAGGGAGAAGTACGACTTGTTCCGCCCGTAGCAGCAGGTGTGCAGGAACAGCAGGTCGTCGATGTCCTGCTCGGTCGTGCCGTCGCCGAGCAGCGCGTGCCCGAGCCGCGCGCGGAAGTCGGCGTCGGACAGTTCCGGGTTCTGCGCGTACTCGCGCAGCGCCACCCTGTTGACCGCGACGATCGGGTCGCGGTAAGGGTTTTCGTCGAGCCCGATGGTTTCGAAGCCGAACGGGTGTAGCTGCTGCCCGACGAGGTTGGTTTCGTTGAACTCGGGGTGTTCGGCGACGAAGGTGAAGAACTCCTGCGACGGGAAGTAGGCGGCGAAACCGTGATCGCGCACCCACCGCACGCTCGCGCGCACGTTCGCGGGCGGCTGGCTGATCACGTCGAGGTCGAAGTAGTAGGCCTTCGTGACCTTCGCGGCCAGGTCGAGGTTGACCGTCCACGGGCTGAAGATGATCGTCCACCGCTTGTCGTAGGGCAGGTTCGCGCCGTTCGGCCCGCCGACGAAGTAGTTGGGGTGCACGAGGATGTCCGCGTCCGGTTTGTGCGCCCACACCTCGTCGGAGATCTGGCGCACGAACTCGTACTCGATCTCGTAGTAGTGCTTCGCGCCGCCGCAGTCGCCGCCGGTGCAGATGTCGATGTCCGAGGACTCGATCAGCATGCCGTCGGCGTTCGGGTAGAAGTCGAAGTACATCTCGCGGACGTAGTCCAGCATGAACCGCTTGGCGTCCGGTTTCGTGGGGTTGAGGTTGTAGCCCCAGGAGTGGATGCCCTGCATGCGCGCGAGCGTGCCGTTCGCCTGCAACCCCTTGAGATCGGGGCGTTCGAACGCGTACTGGTTCGTGCCGTCGTAGGTGTAGGGGGTGAACCCGAGCAGGATCCTGATCCCGAGCGTGTGCGCGTAGTCGATGAGCGCGCCGACGAAGTTCTCCCGCACGTTGCGGTGCGCTCGGTTGTACTGCCAGGTGATCGGGTACCTGCGCGACCGGAACGCGCCGCCCATCCACAGCACCACGTGCTCGACGCCGTCCTCGGCGAACGAGTCCATTATGGACTTCCAGGTGGCGAGCCCCGCGGTGGGGATCCGGCAGAACGTGAGGTAGTAGCCGCGCCCGACCGGACCGGAGGGCGCCGGGGCCGCCGCCGCGCGGGCCACCGGTGCTGGCGCGGACGAGAGCGCCGTTCCCGCCAGCGCACCCGCGACCGCCGCACCGCCGAATCGGATCGCATCCCGCCTGCTGACCATGGTGGCGTCCTTCCCAGCTGGTGTCCGGCGCTGTCGACGGTAGGGGCCGCACCGAGGCGATGGGAAGGAATTCGCCTAGACCACTGGCCCTTCGGGGCTCAGCCGCGCCGCCTTGCCGAAGAGGTACCGGCGTTGCGGAAGGCTGAGGGCGCGTTCGGCGGCCGCGAGGTAGGCCTCCCGCGCGGCCTCCGGCTTCCCGGACATTTCCATCAGGTGCGCGCGGACCGCGAGCGGGCGATGGTCGGTGAGCGCAGCGTCGCGTTCGAGGTTGTCGAGCAGTTCGAGACCGGCCTCCGGGCCTTTCGACATCGCCACCGCGACAGCGTGGTTCAGCGACACGACCGGGTTGTCGGCCAGCCGCAGCAGCACCTCGTAGAGCGCGGTGATCTGCGCCCAGTCGGTCTCTTCCGCGCTCGCCGCCTCGTCGTGCACCGCCGCGATCGCGGCCTGCAACTGGTACGGCCCCGCTCCGCCGCGCGGAAGCGCTTCGCTGATGAGCGCGACGCCTTCGGCGATCTGGTCCGCGTCCCACCGGCTCCGGTCCTGTTCGGCCATCGGCACCAGCTCGCCGTCGGAACCCGTTCTCGCGAGCCGCCGCGCGTCGGTGAGCAGCATGAGCGCGAGCAGCCCTGCCACCTCGCCGTCGTCCGGCAGCAGCGCACGCAGCATCCTGGTCAGCCGGATCGCTTCGACGGACAGTTCGGGTCGCCGCAGGCTCGGCCCGGAGGTGCTGGCGTACCCCTCGTTGAAGATCAGGTAGAGCGCGTGCAGGACGGCGGCGAGCCGGTCGGCGCGATCGGGCCCCGACGGCATCCGGAACGGCACGCCACTGTCCTTGACCCGCTGCTTCGCCCTGGTGATCCGCCTGGTCATGGTCGACTCGGGGACGAGGAACGCCCGCGCGATCTCGGCGGTGCCGAGCCCGCCGACCGCACGCAGCGTCAGCGCGATCTGCGAGGCGGGCGTGAGCGACGGGTGGCAGCACAGGAACAGCACGATCAGGGTGTCGTCGCCTTCGGGCTCCTGCCGGTCGGCGGCGGGTGCCAGCCAGTCGCCGGGGAGCACCTGCCTGGCGACCGCGTCCTCCCGCCGTTGGCGGGACTGCTGGCTGCGCAGCAGATCCGTCAACCGGCGGGACGCGACCGTGATCAGCCAGCCGAGCGGGTTTTCCGGCAGGCCATCGGACGGCCACTGCGTCGCGGCGGCGAGCAGCGACTCCTGAACCGCGTCCTCCGCGGTGTCGAAGTGCCCGTACCGCCGTACCAGCGCGCCGAGGACCTGCGGCGCACACCGGCGCAGCAGGTCCTCGACGTCGCTGCTCGGCACGTCTCAGGCGTCGTCCGGGGCAGGGGCCTGGCCGATCGGCCGGATGTCGACCGGGCTGGGCTCGCCGACGGTGCCGCCGGCGCCGGGGCACATCGTGACGCGCGCGGCGATCTCGGTGGCGCGGTCGATGCCCGCCACGTCGACGATCCAGTACCCGGCGATCACCTCGGTGGTCTCGGCGTACGGCCCGTCGGTCACCACCGGCGCGCCGTCCTTGAACTGCACCCGCCTGGTGAGCGCGGGTGCGTCGAGGCCCTGCGCGTCGACCAGTTCGCCCGACTCGGTGAGGTCGTTGTTGATCGCGCCCATGAACTCGACCATCTTCTTGATGTCCTCGGCCGACCAGGCGGGTTTGCCGGTCTCCTTGCCCGCCATCGTGTCGTAGTCCTGCTGCGAGCCGTAGAGCAAGATCATGTACTTCATGGTCGTTCTCCTTCTCGGTGCTGGCGCCTTTTCACCGGGGACGTCGGTGCCGCCGGCTCGCTCCGGACATCGGTGCGAAAGTTTTTTCGCGAGCGAGCCTAGCCGCCCGTCCGCCGGTCGGGGAGCAGCGCGAAACCGGCTCGCGCGTCGGGGTGTGTCACGCGGTCGCGACCGTCGTCGTCCGGCCGTTGCTACTGGTCGCCGTAGCGGGGGAGCACGCTGTACACCCGCAGGTCCTTCGGCGCGCCCTTCGCGCGGAACCGGCGGCGGCGCCGCGTGGTGAACCGGGCCTCGCCGATCGCGTCGAGCACCTCGCCGGTGATCAGGACCTCGCCGCTGTTCGCCGCGTCGGCCACCCTGGCCGCGACGTTCACGTCCACGCCGAAGTAGTCGCGCCCGACCCGGCGGGGGCGCCCCGTGTGCAGGCCCGCACGCAACTGGGGCCGGTATCCGTCGATGTCGATCGCGCTGACCGCGTTGCCCGTCTCGTGCGCGGCCTCCACCGCGTCGGTCGCGTCGGCGAACACCGCCATCAACCCGTCGCCGAGGCCCTTCACGACCTGCCCGCCGTGACTGACGATGGCCCGTTCGCTGGTATTCGAGACCTCGCGGAGCAGCCGAAGCGCCTGCTTGTCGCCCACGTCGAGCGCCCAGGTCGAGAACCCGACCACGTCGGTGAACAGGATCGTCACGTCGGCGTCCGCCCCGACACGGGGCGCCGTGACCGCCTGCCACACCTGAACCGCCGCGAGACCGAGCTCGCGCAGCGCGCTTGGCTGGTCCTCGCGGGCCTCCGCGAGCAGCCTTGCCACCCGATCCGACGGATAACCGCCGGTCGTGGACAGCGAGTCACCGAACTGCCGGTCGCCAGGCACCAGCCCGCGCACCATGCGCGCGGTCCGGACGAGCTTGTGCTGCCGGTCGGTCCTGCGCAACGCGTCGGCGACCTTCGACACCGTCGAAGCCCTGGGACGCGGTTGCTCGTGGCCTTGGGTCACGCGGACATCTTACTGGCCAGTAGGGCCAGGTGCGCCGTTCTGGGGGTGGGTTGACTCCAAAGGTCACAGTGGGCGTTCCGGGGTGGGTTGTCATGGTTCGCGCGTTTGGCGGGCACGATGAGGGTTTCAGGCACGCCTTCGGCGCGCCGTGGGGAACTGCCGCTCGTCGGTGCGGGTTGTGGGTCGCCAGCGTCCGCTCCCCATGGAACGGATAAGCCGAGGGCGAAGCGATGGCATGCCGCCGCGAGACCTGTGATCCATTGTGGACGTAGTGGATCGGTGTCGAAGTAGGTCAGAGCCATTCGTTGATCGTGGCGATGTGGACGGTGGCTTCGTGGCGGACGGCGAGTTGTCGTAGCGGGTGGCCACGGCGCGGTGGCGTTTGAGCCGGTTGATGCCGCATTCCACCGCGTGGCGCTGTTTGTAGATCTCGGGGTCGAAGGCCGGTGGCCGCCCGCCCATCGATCCCTTGGCCTTGCGGTGAGCGTCCTGGTCGGCCTTGCTCGGAATGGTCGCCTTGATCCCACGACCGCGCAGGTGAGCCCGGTTGGCTCACGCAGGTGTAAGCCTTGTCCGCCAGTACTCGATCAGGACGTGTCCGGGGCCGGGCACCGCCCGGACGGGGCACCCGGATCCCGGCCAGGACGGGAATGAACTGCGGGCTGTCGCCATGTTGCCCGGCGGTCAGCACGATCGACAACGGCTTCTGCCCCTGCTCGCACCCCACCCCTTTTCCGCGCACCCGCGGCATGCTGATGTGCCCTGGCGATCGTGGAATCTACGCTGACATCGCACGTGATCCGCCCCGTCACCTCAGCCGGCCCCTGCAACACGGTCAGGATCGCCTGCCAGGCACCAGCGCGTTGCCAGCGCCGGGACAACCCGTAAACCGCCGCCCAGGACCCATACCCCACCGGCATGTCCCGCCACGGCGCACCGGTGCGCACCCGCCACCGAATCCCGTCGATGAACTGCCGCTTACTCCACAACGGCGGCCGACCCGGCCGCGACGGCACAGGCGACAACGGCTCCAAAGCCGCCCACTGCTCGTCGGTCAGGTCAAACCGCCCCGTCACCGCCACGCCCGGCAGCCCCAACTCCCGGCCCAACTTGCTTGAGACGACTTCGATACAGGCCCTAGTAGTGCTTTGTTAGGTCTTGGCGTGTCGTGAGGACGTGGGGCAGGCTGGGCGGTTTCATGTCCTGGTGACCCCTGATGAGCTTGTCCATGTCC
>NZ_BAAANN010000038.1:0-90304 GCF_039529815.1 Amycolatopsis minnesotensis
CGAGAAGACCGTGGCCCGTTACGTCGCGATCCGCGACGCCGGAGGCGACCCGTTCACCCCGACGCGCCGTGCTCGCGGGATCGACCCGTTCCTGGGCTGGATACGCTGTGGGGTATGGATTCGCGTCAGGAGCGCCTCGACCGCGTGCAGCGCCTGGTGGATACCGGTGCGTTGCCGCTGGAGGACGCCGCGCGCGAGCTGGCTGAGGGCAGCGAGGGCGGGCTGACCCTGGTCGGTGCCCGCGACACGCTGGCTCACCATCGAACCATCTCGCCACCGGTCCCAAGCCACGCCGACAAGGTCGCCGTGGAGGCCACGATCGCCGAGATCGAAGCTGCCGCCCGCGCCACCGCCGGCGGCGACGAACGCGACTTCCACGCCGCGGCGGCGGACGCGCTCTACGCTCGCTACGTCAGCCTGACCTGCGACCCGTACCTGAGCCTGCCGTACACGCCGACAGCGGTCTGTCGACGCACGGAAGCCCGCGGCAAAGTCCTGGTCAACCGCGCGTTGCACCACCGGGGGCTGGCGGTCTCATGACTTCGGGCGGCTGGTGCCGGTGAGCACCGAGGATGACATGAAACGGGCGAGGACTCGGCAGATGATCGAGCACGACCGTGACCGTGCCGCGTGGCTGTTGGAGTACCGCGAGGAGATCGCGGCGCTGGAGCGGTTCTATGCGAAGTACCGCCCTCGTCCGCACGAGCAGGTCGCCCTCGCACCCGAGGACGTGATCGAGCGCTTCGGCCCGGAGCTGACCATCATCGCCCACACCGCCCGTGGCCTCTATCGCCACAGCACGCAGCTGAACTTTCCCGACTCCCCCACCGGCATGTACGTCCAGGGGCAGGGGTCCGGCGCCATCGACGCGCTTGAAGCGGGTCTCGGGCTCCGCCTGGGCCTGTCGACCACACACGCCTCGTGGCTGGCCGGTGCCCTCGTGGGAATGGACATCTCGATACCGCCCACACCCGACACCCACGACCAGTAAGAACTGGCGGCGGGTGAGAGACAAACGGTGGCGGTCGTGTCGCCGGGAGCGCCGAGCTTGGTGGCGCCCAGCAGTTCGTCACGGGTCGCGGTCGGGCAGATCGCGGCGATGTCCTGGTGGTCGGACATTCCCCTCTGCACACCCGTCAAAATCGTCGACTTCCGGTTGCGGCTGGCACTATGGTGGCCATGACGAGCAACAAGCGAGCCGTGTACGTGGTGCATGACCGCACCACGTCCGCCCAGCCTGGCATCCAGGCAACGGCGTATGAGTCCGTCGAGAAGGCGATCGCGAATCTTGACGGGTTCCGTGCTCAGCACCCCGACAACCCCGGCCCGCTTGCCTGGTCCACCGGCCCCGGCTGGGCCGAGGGCTGCGATGCTCAGGGCAACACGGTGTTCTACGTGTTCGGCCTGACGGTCGCACCCGACAACGAACCGGCCTACTTCGAGAAGTTCACCCGCGGGTGATCACCGGACCGCGCCGGGTTCCCCGTCCGTGGCCCGGTTCCCTGCGGTGTGTGGCGCGCCCAGTCGGGAGTCGGGCCCGTTCGTCGGGCAGCTGCTCGATCGGGTGGCGTCGTTTTGCGTTCGGCGAGGCTCCGGCGCGACGATGTCGGGTGTGACGGCTGACGCTCCCCGCGAGGTCGGGGTGCAGCGAGTTCCGGCGACCAGTGGGATCTGCTGGATTTGCGGACGTCCCGCAGTGAGCGGTGAGCGTCTGCCCGGACGTCGTCACCGGGTCCGGTTGCTGTGCCAGCGCCATGACGAGGCGGTGTTCGGGGGCGGCGCGAACTGGCCGTAGCGATCGAAGAGCATGGTGCGCAGCTGACGTTGTGTGGCGTCATTTGGCTTTCATCAGCAACGCCCTGACGCGCTCGATGATATCCGTGGCGGTCGCCGTTCCGGACAGCGTCGCGTAGGTCGCGATGCGATTCTCGATCTCGTCAACGAGGTTCTCGACTTCACCAACCGGGACGCTGGTGCGCCCGGGATGCGTGCGGACGTAAACGCCGCTGCCCTTGCGGGAGACGACCAAGCCGGCGGTACGGAGCTCACGTACCGCGTTCTCCGCGGTCATCGGCGCGACCCCGAATATCTCGCAAAGCTCTCGCCGGGACGGCAACTTGTCACCAGCGGCGTACTCGCCCTCCACGATCTTTCGCCGCAACTGCTCGGCGACCTGCCGGTAAGGCGATCGGGAGTCGTCTGGATCAAGCCCCTGCTCAGCCATGCTAGCTATGCTAGTAGAGCCAGGCAGGTCGGCTTGCACAGACAACAGCCGAGGGTGCCGAGGCGGTCGATCCCCGCCACGCTGTGCCTTCGGCGAAACCAGCAACTGAGGCACGCCCACCGCTGCGCCTGATCGAGCTGTACCTGCAACTGGAGAAGCCGGGCCTGGCACTGGCCTGGTGCACGATCGCCGCCGAGCCGACCGGCGACAGCCCGCTGACGGCGAAGTACCGGCGGCAAGAAGCGGACGAGCAGCGCGGCTGGTGAGGCTCAGTCTCGAGGTCCGTCGTCGTCGATGTCGGCCGCGAACTCCGCCCCTTGTCAGCGGCTGCGCCGGATGGGGCGGGTGTCGTCGGTGGCGTCGAGCAGGCGGGCGACCAGGGACGAGGGCGGCGCGAACTGGCCGTAGCGCTCGAAAAGCATGGTGCGCAGGTGATAACGGCGGGCGGTCTTGTCCGCGATCACCAGGTACTGGGGATCGGCGTTGAGTTCGTCGAGCAGGTCCTGCAGGTCGTCCTCCACCTTGGCGTAGGCGGCGCGGGCGCCCTGGTCGACTTTCCCGGCGGCGGCCATCAGCACCCGGTACACGAAGTTCGGCGGCAGCACGGGGTGTTCGCCGCGCATGGCTTCCTCGAGTTCGCCGCACTCGGTCCGGGCGTAGTTCTCGCGCTCGCCCTTGCGGGTCAGCGCCCGGTAGCCGGGGTCGGCGACCAGCTGGGCGACGATGAAGTCGATGACTTCCTGTTGTTCCCGGTTCGGATGCGAGGCCGTTGACGTTCCCTCGGATGGCGTTCCCGCCTCGTCGGGCTGGGGTTCCTGCGGCCGCGCCCCGGACCAGATGTGCAGGACTCCGCCGGAGAGGAACTGCACGACGAGCCCGTCCCCGAGCGTGGCTGGGTCGCTCGCGGGCGGGTGGAGGTAGCGGGCGTAGAGGTTCACGACCTCGAGTTGCTGCGCGGTGCGCAGGAAATGCCCCAGCGGCATGTCCGTGTCGCCGAACGGGCCGACGGTGATGACCCGGCCGGACGTCTTCGTCGTCGTCAGCAGCGCCGGCCACACCTCGATCCGCGGCTTGTCGTCCCGCAGCCACTGATGCAGCCAGGCCATCCGGTTCGCGCTGGGAAACATCGCGTTCTCCAGCGCGTGGCGTACATCGCCGCGGTCGGTGGTGAAGGTCAGCACCACGCTGATCGGGGTGATCGTGTTCCCGACGGCCGGAGCCGGGCGCGGCTCGGCCTCGGTCAGGGTTTCCTCATCCACGCCCTCGATCGTGGCCCCTCCCCCGGCGCAGCCGCGGATGCCATCCCGGGGCATCGGCCAGGTCCAGCCGATCGGCGCAGTCGCTCAGTAATTTTGTCGGAGCGTCGTACTGCAGCGGGTTTGGCTACGTATGCTGTCCGCTCTCCGAGTACGTGATGGCCGCCCACGTCGGCGCGGGTGCTGAACTTTCCCGATCCCCCACCGGCATGTACGTCCAGGGGCCGGGGTCCGGCGCCATCGACTCGCTCGAAGCCGGTCTCGGGCTCCGCTTGGGCCTGTCGACCACACCCACGACCAGTAAGAACTGGCGGCGGGGCCTAGAACTCCACGTTCCAGATCGGGGCGAGCGCGTGATGCAGCGCGTCGCCGATCAATGGGCCGACCCTGGTGGTGGGGTCGAACCAGATCGAGTCCGGGATGAGGTGGAATTCGGCGGGGTCGGACCCGGCTTGGTCTTGGCGCAAGATGCGCCAGTGCGCGCTCACGGGGTCCGCCTCGTCGTCAGGATCGTGGCTCAGCTCGCGAAGTTTGCGGTCCCACAACGCGACCTCGGCGTGGCCTGGCCCCGTGAGTAGCAGGGTTCGCAGATCCGCCGTGTGGACCTCGGCGACGGGGATGTCGCGTTCCTCGGCGATCAGGTACATGCCCAGCGCTACCGCGGTGGCCGCGTCCACCTGGAACTCGACGTCGCTGGGCCATCCCCGGGTACGCCAGATCGGGGCGTACAGCTCGATCGTGCGGGTCCACGCCGCCTGCCACCGATCCGGCCCGGCCTGTGGTGCCCGCTCCCGCATCCTGTCCACCACAAGACTCATCAGGATTCCTCCATACCTTCCGTCCCGGGGTGGTGCGCCACGGCCCAGTGTCCCACGTGGCCGCCACCGCCACGCTGCTGTTCAGCCGAGCCGCCCCGGTTCGGTGGGCCGCTCGGGCGAACTTCGCGCCAGGACGGGTGTTGGTGGCGAAAGCGTCGCGGGTGGGCGGTCAGCATGGGTGTCGTGCCGAAGTCGAAAGGTCGCAAACCCAAGCCCGGTAAGAAGAACCGGCCCCGGACTCCCCCGAACACAGGCGGCGGGCGCTACCGGCCTGGCGCCGTCCACGTCGACGAGGATGAGGCGTTCGCGCTGCTGGACCGGCTCATCCCTGAGCAGGTGCTCACCGTCGGGCTTCCGGTGTGGTGGCTGCTGTTGCTGCCCGGCAAACCCGCGAACATCTGCTTGGAGGGCGCGTTCGTACTGCGCGAGGCCTTCGCCCTGTTCGGCATCGACGCGAAAGTGAAGCTCGTCGAGCTGATCGTGCGCGATACCCGTACCGGCCAGGCCACCCAGTACGGACGCCCGGACCCGCATTTCACGGGGGACCAATTTCGGGGACACGCGGGGCTGTGGCTGCCGGAGTCGAAGCGGTTCATCGACCACAGCGCGCAGCAGTTCCCGCCGGTGCGAGCGGTGTCCTGGATGCCGGTGAGTGTGCGCGCTACCAGCCTGGGCGTCACCGAGTGGAGCGCGCAACGGTTCGGGGTGCCCCGCGGGGACCACCTGATGCTCGAGTACACCCCGGTCGACGACACGATCCTGCCCGCGATCATGAACAACTCGACGCTCGCCGAGCACATGGACCAGGTGCGTCGGGCCGGGGTGAACCTCGCGTCCAACCTGCTGGCCGCGTTACGACTGCCCAAACTGCGCGAACGCGCCCTCGCCAGCCCGCACGAGCGCCTTCACCGGCTGCTGGACCTGGTCGGCGACGCCGACCTGATCAACGACCCCGGTCAGGACCACCGGTTCCTCGTCTCCGGCCATCCTGGCGGGATCTACCTCGACGAGATCGCCGCGACGCTGCCCGGATGAGTCACCTACTCGGTCACCAAGTCGTCGGTGTCGACCTCGACCAGCACTACCCGATTCCTCCAGGGCGGAACCCGTGCGCTGTCGAGCTTCTACGGGCGCGACGTGCGCCCTTCGGTGAGGTCGCCGCCGGGGCCGGGGGCGTGGTCGGTCTCGGCGGCGCGCAGGACGCTGCCCATCACGATCGCCAGCTGCCGGACCATGGCCACGCCGTCGTCGGTGCCGCGTGCCAGGTGATCGGCGATGGTGTCCATCGCACCAGGGGCACCGTCGCGCAGACCGTGCGCGGCGGTGACCAGGGTGGCCATGATCCGCTGCGGCGGGTCGGCGGGGTCGAGCTGGGACAGGCCACCGGACAACATCCCGTCCGGGATGCCGTCGGGATCCACGACCGCGACCCGGCTGTTCTGCACGTAGTGCAGCCGTTCGGCGAGCAGGTCCATCCACACCCCGACGATGGGGCCGATCGCTGTCGTGGTGTGCGCGGCGACGGTGGCCTCGATGAAGTGGTCCATCGCGTCCCGGTCGCCGGTGGCCGAGGCGGCCACGATCGCCGCCGCCCGGCGGCACAGCAGCGCCTCCTCGTGACCGAAACCGGGTGCGTGCAACAGAATCGAGGCCCGCAGCCGTGGCGCGCCACCGACGGCGCCGAGCACCCCGTGCACCACGCGGGCGAGCGCGTGGAGCTCGTCCAGGCTCTCGCGCATCGTGCTGGTGTAGAGCCAGGCCACCAGCGCGGCGGCGATCTCGGTGCTCTGGCCGGAAAGCACGGCCGCCAGGTAGCTCGCGAGCGGGCCTTCGCCCGGGATCGCGTCGTCGGCGGCGGCACAAGCCGGGGCCGCGATCGCGGCCCACCCCTGCGCGTAGCGGGTCAGCGGGCTGTTCTCGACGTGCAGCTCGGTGACCAGCTCGCGGAACGTCGCGGTGTCGCCGGCGCCCGCGGCCGTGACGGCGGCGGCCGCGGGCGGGCCGCCGTCGCCGAGCGGCGGCACGATCTGGTTCGCCATCCGCCACATCAGCATCCACATCTGCTCAGGGGCGAGGGCGAACACCGCGTCGAGCCGCTCCTCGATGCTGTCGAGGTCGCGGGCGTGCGCGGTGTTCACCAGCGCTGTGGCCGCCGCCAGCCAGGGCCCCTCGTCGCCGTCGGCGACATCGCCGAGGACCACCGCGCCCACGCCCTGTGGATTCGAGCTGCTCGCCGCCAGCGGCAGGGTCGCGAGCACATGCGCCCAGGCCCGCAGCACATCACGGGTCCACATCCCGCGCCCCATCTCCGCCAGGACGCGTTGCAGGGCAAGCGAGTCCTGGTGCCGCGCGGGATCCTGCCGTACCGCCACGACCTGCTCGGTGTGGTGGACGATCGGTCCGAAGGGGGTGACGATCCTCGTCATCGGTTCATCGTGCCATCCGCGAGCCCCCACCCCGGGTACGGTGCCGAGCACCATCAAGCACACCGGGACCGACCGGGTCGACCACACCGGGCGGGGAGCGAAAAGGGGGCCGCATGATCACGATGGTGTCGGTCAACGCCTACAACCTCTACGGCAGCACCGATCCCGATCAGCAGGCGCGGTTCCGGCGGCTCGAAGCCCTCATCCGCGACATCGACGCCGACGTCGTCGCGGTCCAGGAAGTCGTGGCCCGCGACCCGGAACAGCCCTCCGGGAAGAGCAAGGCCGAGGCCGCCGCGCGAGCGGTCCGCCACCTCGCCGACGCCGTGGACCGCCACTGCGACGCTGAGGGTGCCCCGGTGCTGGCCCTGGGCGGCGGGATCCACCACACCGCGCTGCTGTGGCGGGCGGGCATCGAGGTGGTGCCCGGCACCGTCGGCCGGTTCCAGCGCGACAACGCGGGCATGTGGCACTCGCTGGTCACCGCCGTGTTCGACCTCGGCGGCACGAAAGTGCGGGTCGGCAGCGTGCAGCTGTCCCCGTTCGACCAGGCGTGGGGCTGGTCGGATGCCAACCAGATCCTGCGCGCGATGCACCGCGACGGTATTCCGGGCCTGCTCGGCGGCGACTTCAACGGCATCGGCGCCCAGCAGGTCGCCACGGGTGACGGCGACCGCTGGTACGACCTCAACCCGTACATCTACCACGGGAAGTTCGCCATCCCGTGGCATCCCGACCACGCCTACCAGTTCGACGACAAGGGCGAACTCGACCGCCGCGTCGCCCGCCGACTCGAAAACGTCGGCCGGATGCGCGACTGCGCCCTGATCACCGACACACCTTGGCAGGCCACCACCGGCCACCACCCCGCCGACCAGCACCCGCGCCGCCGGATCGATCGCTGGTACGCCACCCATCACCTGCCCGACAACGCCGTCAAAGCTATCCGCGTGCTCGGGCAGGACCAGGTAGGCGCCAGCACCGACCACCTGCCCGTCGAAGTCGACCTCGACACCGACGCGGTCGCCGCGGCGACCGCGTCGTGAGAAAGCGGAAGGCTCAGCCATACATTCACCCGAGTCGGGTCGCTCGCCCTCGAGTCGAGGGATTCCGGCGGTTTCTCCGTACCCGCTAGCCGAGCGTCGAACTAGTTTCGCGCCGGGGCGGTGAGCAGCTGGCCGAGGCGGTAGCCGACGCTGGCCGCGAGCTGCCCGGCCGCCGGAGCCAGCTCGGTCTCGTCCGCCTCGCGCAGCTCGGTGGCGAACTCAGAGATTCTCGCGTGGTCCCCGGCCGTGATCGCGTCGAGCATGCCGCGGATCCACGCCAGCGTCGGCTCGGCGGCGGCGTCGATGACCGCCTCGGGCACGCCGTGCTCGTCGACGACCAGGCCGACCTCGTGGGGGCCGCGCAGCACCTCGGCCGCCACCGGCAACACCATGAGCAGCACCTGCGACGGCCGCAGGAAGGACAGGATCATGCGGGCCTGCCGGATGTTCCCGGCGGAGAACGCGCTCAGCGCGCACACCGCATGCCCTTCGGCGTCCCGGACCGGCAGCAGTTCGTACAGGGGCTGGGTGCGGGTGCCGACCAGTGCCGTGACCTGGGTCCAGCGGCCGAAACCCCCCAGTGAGCACAGGACCGGGTGGACGATCATCGTCATCACCCGCAGCAGCCAGTAGACCGCGAGATCCGCGACCGCCTCGCTGCTGTCGGCGAAGGTCCGGATCAGGACGGGGATCGCCTCGCTGGTGCCGCCGACCTCGCGGGCGACCTCGAGCAGCCGGTGCCCGTGCTCGTCGACGGCCCCGCGGTACTGCTCGGGCACCTCAGCGAGGACGGGCTCCAGCGCCCGCGCCCCGGCCGGGTAGGCGCCGGAGAGCACGAGTGCCCAGGAGATCAGGACGGCGCCGGTGAAACCGTCCGCGCCGATCTCGAACGCGACCGGGTCGAAGGCCTCCTGATCGAAGGAGCCACTCCCCCCGGTGATCGGGGTGATCGAGGCCAGCAGCCGGGCGGTGTAGTCGGGCACGCCCGCGAAGAACCCGGTGACGAGCTCGTCCGGCCCCTGGTCACTCCCCATGCGGGCACACGGTACCGGCCCGGTCACTCGCGGGAACCTGTGCCGCGCGGCGAGGTTCTCGCTCAGTCGCCGGTCAGATCGCGTGCACCGGGATCGGCTCGCGCCTGGGCATTCGAGTGACGCCCAGGTCACTTCACAGGGTGCCAAGCCCCACCGGTCAGGCACTCCGCGACGAGCGCACGACCAACGGCGTCTTGCCCGGCCACAACAGCGCTACGGCAGGACGTATCCCCAGTTCAGGGCGCGAACTGCTCAGTGCAGGCTGCGGTAAGCGGCATATCCGCCGAGCGGAGGGACGAAGCATTGTCTTCGCTCGCCGCGTGGGGGTGGCCGGTTGTCGAGCGGGAGTCCTGCCGTCGGGGTCGTGCTTCTACGTTCGGAAAGGAAGCCGCGGGCCGGATGGGCGGCCTCCTTGGCAGAGGAGGCCGCCCGGTGGTTCCGGAACGCGATGACATCGGCACGACATCAATCCCGAAGGGAACCATCGATGACGGTAGTGCGAGGTAGACGGCTGGTGCCAGAACGTACCGGTCAGGTGCGTATTCGACGCGCTGACGGGCGGCCCGGAAATTGCGTTGGTCCTAATACCGCTCGCGGCGACCGGTGTCAGGGCACCGGTGAACGGTCGTGGCCGCAGGTCATAGCCATGATCGTCAGCGTGGCGCTTGGAAGTTGGACGGCTACGTTCCGGGCCATCACGCTGATGGCGACACCGCTGGCGATCGTGCTCATCGCGACGATGCTCGGCATCCAGATCACCGTCGGCGACCTGCGCATCGGCACGACGCGATAGCCACGCGCCCGGCCGCCAGGCGCGATGCTGAGGGCCCGGACCGCACGGTCCGGGCCCTCAGCGTTGTTCTAGAGCTGGGCGAGCAGGTCTTGTGCGATCTCGATGGCAGGAGTGAGAGGGTGGCTCGGGGCCCGGCCCCCTCAGCTCGGCTTTCGCCAGGGCGTGAGGCGCCGCTCCGTCCGGCGGACCACGGCGAGCAGGTCCGCTTTGAACTCCTCACAGCGCTGGGCGACCGCGTCCAGTTGCGCCGCCTGTTCGACCTCGCCCAGCTCGAACACGCTCGCCGCCGCCGCCATGCTGGCCCGCGCCAGCGTGCTCTGCAGATCGGCCACCACTCGCTGTGCCTGGCACAGCGCGAGCAGCACACGCCGGCACAGCAACGCCACGAACACCAGCATCCCCAGCCCCACGGCGATCATCACCACGGTCACCATCAACTGCCCCCCCCCATCTCCCAGCACGGGCCCCATGCCCTCGATCAGCCACTCGACGCAGGCGGTTCCACAGTGGAGGTCGTGACGGGGCCAGGAAACGCAACACCGGCCACGGAGTCACGTCCCCGTCCAGGCCTCGCTCGGCAGGCCGAGGGCGTCGCGGATGTGCGAGCAGGGTGCCAGTGGTGCCGGGCCGGGAACGCCGGCGGCGGCCCAGAACGATCGCGCGACGGGGTCCTCGACGAACGCGGGCACCGACCAGTCGTAGTCCGGTGCCAGGGTCTTCGCGGCCGCGGCGAGCACGGTGCCGTATCCCCTCCGGCGATGAGCGGGCTCGACTTCGAGGGCGCGCAGGTTCGCCCGCCGCTCGATCCGGCATAGCGCGAGCTCGACGTGCCCGACAACCGTGGTGGCGAGCACGAGCTCGACTCGTCCCGCTCCCGCGGGCGAGGCGGGCCGGTGCCGGACCAGCGCCAGGCCGCTGCCGGGCGCGGTCTCCGGCGTGTACTGCCTGGTGACGTCGATCTCCACCCAGCTCCCCCGGCCGGTCCCCGCTGTCTGGCAGGCCAGGCACACCATTGTCGGCAGGCCCAGCGCGTGCGACCAGCTGCCGGTCACGCCCCCGATGGCGAGCTCGTGCCCGCATGGGCACCGCGGCCACCGCCGATCACCCCAGCGCGGGCGGACGTACTCGTCCACCCGCCCGAACTCGCCGGTCGCTCCGCTGATCACCACGACACGCCACACCTCCCACCTGATTCGAACACATGTTCCCTGAAATGTTAAAAAATGGTGGGGTAGTTCGCAGGAAACGAAGGAGTGTGTGCCGGTGGCAGAGCAGAGCGAGCCGATCCCGTCGCTGGCGGAGTCGACGATCTACGTCCACACCGGCAGCGACATCACGACCTGGGGCCGCTGGTTCCTGTGCGAAGGCGACGTCGTGGTGTACCAGCGACCCTCAGGCGAGCTGGAGCTCACCAGGATCGTCAGCGCGACCTCCCTGCGCGCACCGCGCGGCACCTGGACGCAGGTCGGCACGAACGCCGGGGACACCCCCGACGACGCATGGCCCGCACAGCACGCCCCCAAGGCTGTCGGCGGCTGAGGACCCTGCGGGCTTATTCGGCGGGGAAGAGCAGGTGGTTGAAGTTGTGCTCGCGACGCAGGGCGGCGGTGGCCGAGGCGATCAGCTCCTCGATGCCGTCGAAGGCCGGATCAGGCGGACGGTCGAGCCCTCTCGTGATCTCCTCCCCCACTGACAGGGCATCCGCGGTCAGCTGCGCGTCCTGCTCGGTGGCCGAGCGCTCGATCGCCTCCCGCTGCCGACGATCGGCGCCATGGTCGATGAGCAGCCAGCTGCCGTCCGTTCCCGGCTCGACGACGTACCGCGGATCACGGTCAGGCATCGAGCTCCCCTCCCGGAGGTGCGGCAGCGGATAAGCAACGCGAGCAACTCTATGTCGGTCATCGCCAGCCCAGCCGACTAGATCACCGAGTCCGGCGGTCGCACATGAGCTCGGGTCGTCGGCACGGGGTTCACGGCGTTCGACGACCTGGTGATCGTTCGGTCGGCGGCCGTGCCACCGCGCGGGTGGGCTGCTGCCAGGTCAGCCTGTGGCGCGCGGGAGCGGGAGAGGCGGCCACGCCGGGCACCGGTGTCGAGGCGACCGGTGCCGGCGACGGCTGTGCCCGGGCGCGGGCGAGGTCGGGCTGCTCGGCGAACCGGGCCACGCCCAGGCGCCATTGCCGGTGCGCGGCGGGATCGGTGTGGCGGGCGGCGAGGCGTGCGAGGAGACGCATGAGGACGAGGACGGCGAGGAGCACCGCGACGACCGCCACGGTGGTGCCCGGCCGGGGGCTGTAGGCGAGCACGCGGGCGACGTCGCGGATCAGAGCGGCCGTCTCCGACGCCCGCGTCGGCGGCCGGTGCCGCGGGTGGTGTCGGCGGGTGCGGTCGGGATCGTGTTGCGCGGCGCGGGCCAGGTGCGCGCCGGCGTCGGTGAGCGAGCCGCCGTCGGGTTCGAGCCGGGTCGCCAGCACGGTAGCCAGGTCGGCCACCGGCACGGCCAGCTCCGGCCACACCTGGGCACCGGCGTCGTCCGCTCCGTCGACCCTGGCGAGGTCCTCGACGTGGTCGACCACGGTCGTCAGCTTCCGTCGCGCGGAGCGCCACTCCCGTTCACGCAGAAGCTCCGGGGCGGGCACCGCGAACTCGCCGCGCCAGGCCGCCACCATGGCCTCGTCGGAGCCCGACTGCGGGGCCCAGCGGGCTCGCAGCCGGGGCAGGGACAGATCGCGGTGCAGCCGCCCGCCGGAGAACCACACCAGTGGCCCGCCGGGGCCCTCGAGCGCGACCCGGTAGCCGGTCACCCGGCCGCCGGTCACCCGAGGCTCTACGCGGATCCCCTCGTCGCGTACTGCGGTGAGGAACGCCGGCTCGGAGCCGGTCCCGGCGGCCACGGCGCGGACCCGGCGGGCGAGCTCGCGGCGTTGCGGTTCCCGCCCGGTGTGCGCGGCACGTTCGACCTCCGCGCGCGCGAGGCCCGGCTGCCCGGCACCGGCGCGGCGGGTCCGGGTCAAGTCCCAGCGTTCCTCGGCGGCCTGGCACACCGCGTCCCACTTCGGCCAGTCCCGCCACAGCGTCGCGATCCGGCCGTCACCGCGCACCAGCTGCACCACGACGTGGATGTGGTCGTTGCCGGAGGTATTGCGGCCGTGGTGCACCGCGATCCACCGGCACCCGCCCCGCCCGCCGGCGTCCGAGCCGAAGCCGAGTTTCGCGATCGCCTCCTCGACGACCTGGCGCCAGCGAGCGTCACCAAGCTCGCCGTCGGCGGCCGGGAGCGACAGCGGCACGTGGTAGACGTGCCCGCCGGGCACCTCGACCTGATGCAGGACCCGGGGCTCCTCCACTGCCGCGATCAGCTTCACCCGCCCGCGCGCGGTGGCCAGCGACGCCACCAGCGCCGGATCGTCGAGCCAGGCCGGATCCCAGGCCGCGACCAGATGCGGATCGGTGTGCTCGTTGTTCCGCCCCGGGCCGAACAGGTAGTGCACCGTCCGCGCCATGTTGCTGCTGCGGAGAACCTTCCGGATCACCGGTGCTCACCGCAGGCCGCCATCGAGCGCGGCGAGCACCTCGGTGAGCCGCGCGAGCGTCTCGCGGTGATACCGCAGCAGACCGTCCAGACCGTCGTCGCGCCGCCCGTAGGTGTGCAGCCTCGCGGTGTACTGGTTGAGCAACGTTCCGGATCGCACCAGCCGGGTGCCGATCGTGTCCAGCGCCTCGGCCACCGCCCGCTGCGCGCCGAGCGACCATCCCCCGGTGCCGCCGGGTTTCGCCGGGCGGGCCTGCTCGAGCAGAAACGCCGGCACCGACCGGCCCCGCTGCGCCGCGCGCGTGCGCAGCTCGGTGTAGGTGGTGTCGTCGACGCGCACCTTGACCGTCCGAGTCCGTCCCCCGGGTACCCGTCGCTGCCGGCCGCTCGCGCTGATCCCTGATGTCATGACGCGTCCCCCGATGCGTCCACGCGGCCCGCCCCCACGGCCCGCTCGTCCCACCACGCTACGCCGAACGAGTGATGCGGGCCGTCGGCGAGACCGGCCCGGCGGCCAGAGTGGTGCGCTCGGCGGCGTCGGCGGCCGCGGCGCGGGTTTTCGATCCGGGGACCGGATCGCTTTCTTGCCGCCCCGTCCTGGACCGGGCGGCAAGAAAGGTCGCGCACGTGAAATCCTGGCGGATTTCGTCAAACGGAAAATGGACCTGGGTATCGGTCTATCGCCACCCGCATTCCAGCCTCACTCCGCGACCGCACCCCTTGCCCGCAGCCACTCCGGCCCGGCCGCCCCAGCTGCCCCCAGCGCCCTCCCGACCAGCACCCCGGCCCTGCCCGCGTTGCCTCGCCACCACCGCCTCCAGCACGTCTTGCAGACCCTGAATCAGGATTCTGTTTGACGAAACCGGCACCCCGATCCTCACGCCCCGACGCGGACACAGCACCTATTGCACTCCAGTGACCACAGTTTCGTCTAACGAAACGACGACGGTGAAAACGTGGGCAGAATGGGGGCATGAACGACACCGAAACCAGCGGAGAGGATAGCGCCGACGTACCGCCGAACGCGGCCGACACCGACCCGGACGACACCGTCGTGGTGCGCACGACGACCACCACCCGGACCCAGCCGCGCACCTGCGCCGCCTGCGGCACCGCCTTGACCCAGCCCGCTGTCGGGCGGCCGCGCCGATGGTGCTCCCCCGCCTGCCGCACACGCGGCTGGGCGCACCGCCACACCGCGGGCACCACGCCACCGGAACAGGTCGTGCACGACCGCGTCACCACCACCAGGCGCGTGCTCGAAGCCCGGCTGCCCCGCACCGGCCGGGAGTGGCACACGACGCTCGACGGGCTGCTCGACCAACTCGCCGACGAGCACAGCGTCATCCGCCTGCTCAACTACGACATCGAGTTCATCGGGGAAAAACTGGAGCGCGCCAGCCTGCTGATCGCCGAGCTTCAAGCGCACCAGGAAGACCGAAACCGTGCCTACCAAGCCACGGTCGACGCACAGCGGCGGGAGATCTACGGCGTACACATCCCGCGTCCGACGGCCGTCGACGACACCGAGATCGGCGTCGACGAGGGCGCGAACGTGGCATCGCCGGAGCTGTCCCGGCAGCAACGCCGCGCACGGGAACGGGAACGCACGAAGAACCTGCCGCCCCCGCAGCGCCTGTGGTGACGGCCGTTCACTCCGGTGGCAGCATGCTCCCGATCTCCTGCGCCAGCTGCTGCACGATCTCGTTCCAGCTCCGGCCCGTGGCCTCGGACAGCCAGCCGATCAGCAGCTGCTCGACCAGAATGTTGACCCCGGCCTGGCGGGTGCGGATCTCGTGCAGCCATGCCAGGACGTCGTCGAGCGCGCGGGCGTCGTCGGCGGGCAACGGGGTCCGCAGCGCGGTGAGGTGCCTGCCCGGCCGGTTTGCCTGCGCGATCGAGGCGATCGTCTCGTCCGGACCGCGGCCTTCGCCGAGCAACGTCAGCGCGCGGATCCAGGCGTTGAGCAGTTCGCGCGGATCGATGGCGGGCAGCTGCTGCCCACCGTTTTCCCCGCCGCGCTCGTCGTCGGCGCCGCGCGAACCCCGGAACCATCCGCTCATTCAGCGACCACCGTCGTCGTGCCGCTGGCCGGGCGCGGGCCGGAACTCGACTCGCTTCAGCTCGGCAAGGTTCTCGGCCAGCACCAGAGCGCACGTCACGTCGTGGGGATCGATCAGCACCGGGCGGCCGTGCACGTCGTAGAACAGCACCGGCCGCTCGCGCCCGCTGTCGAACACCGCGACCAAGCCCGCCGGCGCCGGGGTGAACGGTCCGGTCAACGGCGGGCCGAACCGCACGTCGATTCCGACGTAGGGCAGCTTGGACCCCGCCAAATCCGCCCTCTCCGCCGGCACCAGCCGTGTGCCGTCGGGATCGAGAACCAGCGGCCGCCCCTCGTCGCTGAAGGCATAGATCGGGGACGTCAGACCGCCTTTGTGCGGGTCGCTCTGGTACTTGGCGAGCAGGCCCGGCGGGGCCGCCACCGCGGGCCGCTCACCCCGCACCACACCGTTGTCGTCGCTCATCACGCCAGCCTTCCACGACGCGCAATCGCTCACCCGCGTCGCGGTCGTTACGTGTAGAACTCGCGGTGCTGCCCGCGCGCGGGCATGGGCCGGGTCCACAATTCCCCGGTCTCCCGGGCCGCGGCGTCGACCCGCGCGGCGGCGAGCAGTTCGTCGGCCGCCGCGCCGTAGTGCTGCCGCAACTCCTCGGCCGGGCGCCCGGACAGCGTACCGATCGACGACCAGCTCATCCCGGCCGCGCGATCGCACGCCAGCGACATCTCCAGCACCCGCTGGACTTCGGCGAGCATCCGCTGCGCCTGCGCGGTACGGCTAAGCCCACCGTGGCGCATCTTCAGCCGGGTGGTGTCGGACTCGGCGTCCATCTCGACCACCAGTTCCGCCAGCCGCTCCTCAAGGACGTGCTGTACCGCGTCGCGCTCGGCGGTGCCGGACTCGGTCGTGTAGTGCTGCTCGCCGGTCATGACCCGACCGTAGAACAACACCCGGCCACGCCCACCGGCCCCGGGACGTGTGCTCGCGTATGCGGATTTCCCCATCAAGTCTGGGATACCGGTGGATCCCCCTGGCGACCGTGTCACCACAGGTCAGCGACCGAACAACCGTGGTGAAAGGGGGATCCAGCTTAGTCGGATACCGGAAGACGAGGCGGATCGGCCGGGTCAGCGGCCCCTGGTCGGCAAGCTCCCCCGCGCTGGAAGCACGAGATGGTCCTGGTCGCAACTCGGGTTTCATGGAACTTCGTCGGACTTATTAGGCATTCACCGAACACCAGCGCGGCGGTGCGCACGTTCACCCGATGGTGAGCCGGGCCCTGGTGATGTCGGTGTTCTGGTCAGTCGGCGGTGGGCAGCGAGGCCAGCACCGACGGTCGGCCGCGCGGGGTGTCGCGGACGGCAGGCCAGTCGATGCGGTCGTCGGTGGTGAGTTCGTCGAGGTCGCCGATCCGGTACAACGCGACGGCGGGGGCACTCCGGCGGCGCTGGTATCGCGACCGCACCTTCGTCGCGGGCACGAGGCGGCCCGCGCGGACGAGGTGGTCGAGATCGGCGGCGCGAATACCGAGATACCGGGCGGCCTCCTCCCCCATCACCAGCCGCCCGGTGAGCGCGGCCGCGGTGACGAGGTCGCCGTCGACGACGTCCACGGCGCGGCGGTCGTAGAGCGGGCGCCCTCTGTAGTAACCGGCGCGCGGGACGTGGCCGAGCAGCGCGAGCTCGGGCAACACGCAGGGATCGACGTCGTGGCCGAGCCGGTCGGCGAGCAGCTCGGCCGAGCGCACCGCGCCAAGGTGTTCCAGTTCCGGCGCTGGGGGCAGGCACGCCCGGATCTCCGGCGCGGTGCGGCGCAGCCGAACGGCGCACCGGTGAGTCCAGCGGCGCTGGCGGCGGCTGTGGCGATCCGGGCCGGGCACGATCCCGACGGCCAGGGCGTAGTCGAACTGGCGGCGTTCGACCTCGAGGAACCGGGCGAGCTCACCGGGCCCGTAGGAGGTGCGGCCGCGCACCGCGGTCTCGGTCATCGCGCGGACCGCCGTTCGTACTGGACGATCACGTGGGCCAGGAGCCCTTCGGTGATCGTCCACCGGGGCTCGCCGTGAATGGACCTCGCCGTGGCGAATTCGCGTCCCTGGAAACCGTCCCGGCGCGGGTCGAGCCGGGTCAGTGGCGGGGACGGGGGCCGGAACTGAGCCACCCGACCGTCGGCGAGCAGCAGCCAGGGAGCCGTGACGTCATCGGGGTGGTCGTCGAGGACCCAGCAGCGCTGCTCGCCCATGACCCGCCACAGCGTCCCGTCCTCGCTTCGGAACCGGTCGGCGTTGGTGAAGGCGTCGCTGTGGCGGCAGGTCTCGTCGGCGTCGAGCTCGACGAGCAGTTCGCCGCCGAGGGCGTGGAGGTGCTCGATCGCCTCGGTCCGGATCTGCTGCTCGCGGGTGCGGTGGTCGCGTTCGGCCTGCCGCCGTCGCGCTTCGTCGTCGTCGCGCTCGCGGCGGACGCGGCGTTGTTCGCGCAGCGCCTTCTGCAGGGGTGTGACGGCGTCCGGCCGATCCGGGCGGTCTTCTGGCCGGGCGTTGGCGTTGGCGGCGACGGGCATCGCCTTCTCCAGCGCGGCGAGATCGGGCACCCGCACCTGGACGTAGGCGCGGACCCCGTCGCCGCGGCGCATCGGCGTCAGGGCCCCGTTCCAGTTGAGCTCGAGCACCCAGCCCATCCGCTGGATCGTCTCGCGTACCTGGTTCTCCTCGCCCATCAGGCGTACCTCGACCAGCTGCAGCTCAGACACGGGTCCTCCTCGTCGTGGTGAGGCCGCGCGGGCGGCGGGGCGGTGCGAGCCGGTCGCTCAGCCACGGGGGCAATTCGGCGATGGCGGTGTCGTGGGTGATCTCGTAGCGGTGGCCGTCGACGATGGAGTCGGGCCCGACGAGGTAGCCGCCGGAAGTCCGGCCGGGGCCGCGGATGTCGATGCCCGGCCCGAGTGGGCTGCGGCGGCCTGAGGCACTGTCGATGACGCGGCCGGCCGGAGCTCGGAGGTACAGGTGCAGCCCGGACCGTGTGCGCACGGTCAGCGTGCCCGGCCACGGCTGCCCCCGGTCGGCGCACAGCGCGCCGAACGCGGCAATGCCGTCCGGCCGTCGTCGTTCCGGTCGAGGTCGATCCCGACGACGTTGCTCGCCCGGCAGCCGACACCGATGTTGTCGCCCGGCCGCCAGGCCGCGAGCACGACCTCGGCCTCGGCGGTGGCGGCCTGCTGCCAGCCCGGTTCGGGGCGGCGCCCGCCCGGCGGCAACGCGAAGACCGCGAGGCCGCGGGCGAGGGCGACGGCCGGGTCCGGGAGCCGGTCAGCGGGCGCAGACGCAGTCATAGGGATCTCCCTCCCCGCACTCCGGCTGGCCGCAGGTGCAGGGATAGCCCGCCTCGGCGCCGCACTCGGGACATCCCTCCTCGAAGTCCCAGCCGTCCTCGTCGTCGACGTCGCGGAAGTTGGGGTGGCGCACGCCGTCGTAGACGACGGTCCCGTTGTCCCCGGCTCGCTCTCCCCACGGCACGCCGGGCAGCTCGACGTTGCCGAGCGCGTGGTCACCGCAGGTGTCGCAGGCGTATTCGTCCTGCCAGATCGTGAGGCTGAACAGGCCGCCGGGATACCGGTCGAGGTGGACCAGCCGCCCGGTGCACCGATCCGGATCGGCCTCGTCGTCGGCGGTGGCGCAGGCAGCGCCGTGGCTGCACGCACCGGTGCAGCGGCAGGGCTTCCCGGCCTCGGCCGGGCGCCAGATCGCCTCGGCGCGGGCCCGCTGCCGCAGGGTGGCATCCGGCGGGAGCACCGTGCCGCCGAGCTCGGCCAGCGGCACGTCGCCGAGCACGACACCTGCGTCCTTCGCGTGCGCGAGATGGCGTTTGGCTTCGGTGAGGGTCATGCCCGGATGTGCCGCCTGGTACTCGCGGGCCGGTGCTTTGCGGGTGGCGTGCCGAGTCATCGGCGTCGGTTCCTTCCTGGCACGATCCCCACGCCCTCGCACCGGGAGGCTGACGGAAACAGGCCTTCGTCCGACACGGCAAAGCTTTCACTGGTGCGCGATCCACGAAGGACCTTGACCCATCGATGCCGGGCAGCGTGGGTGCCGCGGCGGGCGGGCCAGCGCACCGGCCCCAGGAATCCTGTTATACCAGCCGGGCCCGACAGAACCGGGTCGCGACAAACCGAGCAGGCGGTCCTGGCGGCGTCCCCGCACCGGGACGCCGCCAGGGCCGGATGGCTATCCGCCGAAGCTGGTGACGCCCCGTTCCCGCAGCCCGTCGTTGAGCCTGCGCTCGTCGTCGGGCACGTTCGCGCACATTTTCTCGGCGTAGCGGCGACCGGCCGGGGTGTGCGGGGAGTACCGCAGGATCGTGCCGTCCCCATCGCAGACCGCGTCGGCGGAATCGGGGGTCTCCAGCGCCGGTGGCGGGGACGACGCCGGCGCCCGGTGCCCGGCACCGGAACCCGGGACTGGACCGTGCCCGCCGGCGGGCACGCACCCGGTCAGCGCGGCCGCGGCGAGTACCGCCGCCGTGGCCGTGACGATCGGCGTGGTCCTCATGCCTCACGCCCCGTCCGGCTTCGCAGCGCCAGCCACGTCGTGGTCACTGACGCGTCCACGCTGATCAGCCGGTGCGCACTTTGGTCACATTCAGTGAACGCTGTCCCGGGTCCGCTGGCGTCGACGACCGGTTCCCCGCCGGGGCCCACCCTGCGCACCACCGTCGCGTGGTCGAGGTAGGGACCTTTGCCGAGCAGCGTGCTGCGCAGCATCCTGTCCAGCGGTGTCCGGCGGTCGATCACGTAGTGGGTGACCGCGTTGATCGCGGTCCCGACCAGCAGCGCCTTCCCGGGCAAGCGGAACCCGAGCCCGCGCGTCACGCCGACCGCGGCGAGGAGCTGCCCCGCCGTGTACGTCCCGACATGTCGAGCACTTGCCTTGCGGCCGGTCCAGCCCGCCTTGCCCTTGTCGACCGCGTCGGCGTCGCGCTGCAGAATCTGGTCGCAGACCGGATGCACATCGGAAAACGTCGCCTGCAGCGCCGCGAACAGCGCCAGCGCCTCTACAGCTCGGTTCTTCATCGATCATCACCCCGAGAAGAGGACCGCAGCACCCGGCCGAAGCTCGCGTCGATCACGTCAGCGACGGATTCGCGTGAACAGTTGCAGTGCTCGGCGGTGACGAGCACGTCTGCGGCGTCCAGCAGCGCGGAACGCGCCGCCGCCTCGTCCAGGTGCCCGTCCACAACGAGCCGACCGATCCGGGACGCCGACATGGCCAGCTCGGCGTTGTGGAAACCCAGTGGCGAGTTGCGGATGACGTTGCATGCCCGGTCAAGGTGCTCGAGCGGGCGTGCGAGGTCCTCGTTCTTCACGTCTTTCGCCTCCTTGCTTGTGGACGGGGCCTCCGGCGAGCACGTCGCTTCCTCCACCCCGCACGCCTTCCTCGTGGTCGCCGCGATGCGGCGGTCGATGACCGCGGGCAGCTCGCGCCACGAGATCGGCTGCGCGCCGAGTTCGATCGCCTGGCGGCGTTTGTTGTCGGTGACGTCGTAGTGCCAGTTCTCCGCGGCCCGGCTGCCCGGCTTCGCCGGGACTTTGCCGTTGACCACCGGGTCCTGGAACCAGGACCGCTTCAGGCCGAGCCGTACGGCGAAGGCGTGCAGCTCTTCGCGGTCATCGGCGATCAGGTGCGACCAGCGGGCCCTGAGCCCACCCACGAGCGCCGAGGCGCGGAAGTCGTCGACGTACACCGCCATCACACGGCTCCTTTCGCGCAGAGGGTCAGTTTCTGGTGCAGGGCAGCCTTTTCCGCCGGATCCACGGTCACCGGCTGCCCGAACAGGCGGCTGTACTTGGCCTTCACCCACACCCACTTCGCCTGGTACTCGCAACCGAACGCGGGACTGTCGGGAACGGACCACTTCGCCGGGTCCTGGGAGGACTTCTGGGCGTTGGAGCGCTCGGAGACCGCGATCAGGACTTCCGGATCGTTGGCGTACTGCTCGCGCTGGGACGCCGTCCAGCCCCGCGTGCCCGACACTGCGAGCTGCTTCAATGGGACCCAGTGGTCCACCTCCAGCGTGCGCACGTCGGTGATGGTGACGTTGTCGTAGCGGCTGACCCAGTAGGCGTTGCCGGTCGCGTGGCACTTGTCGTACTGGATCGGCTTGCCCTTCGCCGTGGCGAGCGCGTCACGCTTGATGATCAGCTCCCGGGTCGTGCAGCCGCCGGCCCGTGTCCAGTGCTTCCAGTCGTCGCGGGAGTAGTGCGCGCCGGTGTCCTCCGGTGCGACGCGCAGCTGGCCGAGTTCGGCCAGCGCGCCCCGGTAGTCGGCGTGCTCGGCCGGGCCGGTGGCCGCGGCCGGCGCGGACGGGCCGGTGCCGGGGGCGGCACCTCCGGCGGAGGGCCGGTCGCAGGCGCCCGCAGTGGTGAGCAGTCCGGCCAGCGCGGCCACGGCGGCCAGGCTCCGTACCCGGCTCATCGGTAACCGGCCTTGAGGTTGAGGCGCACCGCGGCGGCCTCGGTGACCCAGCGCTGCAGGTCCGCCGCGAGCGCGGCGGCCTGGCGCTCCCCCTCGGCGCGCACGAGGGTGGAGGAGGTCAGGCAGAACGCGCTGCCGTTGATGCTGAGCAGGAGCTTCTCGGCAGTGCCGATGACGTGCAGCTCGACCCCGTTCGGGGTGGTGTAGCGGCTGGTGAAGTCCATTGTGGAGCTTCCCTTTCGTTTTCGGTGATGTGGAGGCGGGACAACAGGTTTTGCGGGTGGTGTGTGGCGATCACCCGCCGATCGCGACGTCGTAGTGGGCGGCGGCGGTGCGCAGCACCTCGCACGGCGCGGGCACGGTGCACTCGCTGGCGAACTGGCCCTCGTACTCCCCCGCCCAGGACCCGGCGCGCACGCTGCACACCGCGCAGCCCAGCGACGCGTCCGGATACGAGCAGTGCCCGGCCTCGTCGTCGGCGCGGTCGTGGTCACAGCCGCCGTCGGCGCAGTCCTCGGGCAGCAGGACCCGGGGCGTGTGCGCGGTGACGTGCCCGAGCAGCTGCGCCAGGTGCGGGTGGTCCGGGTCGTAGGCGGGATCGGCCAGGATCGCCGCGCAGATCCGGTGCGCGGGCAGCGGCTCGGCGGGCAGCAGCCGGGACAGCACGGCCAGATCGGCTGCGGTGGGCCTCAGCAGCGCCAGCTCAGCGGCGGCGGTGTCCTGCGCGAGCGCGACGAGCCAGCCGCACGCCGGACACCGCGGCTGCCCGACCACGCCGGTGAAGCGCGGGTTGTCGTAGGTCCAGGGACCCCACTTGGCGACGGGCAGGACCACCGCCTCACACACCGCGGAGGTCAGGTAGCCCCAGCGGCCCTCGCCGCGCAGCGTGCGCGCGGCCCGGCCGAACTCGACCGCGTGCTGGGCGCCGTGCCCGCCCCCGACCACGTAGTCGGCATCGGGCAGGGTCACCACCGCGGCGGCACCCGCGGTGTCGGTACTGGTCATGACGATCTCCGTTCTGCTGTTCAGCGGTAGGCGCGGGCCTGGGCCTGCACGTCGGAGGCGTACTTCGAGGAGTGGTTGTAGGTCAGCAGCGCGCGCCGGACGTCGCCGTCGGCGACACCGGAGTCGCACAGGTAGTGCGCGGCGGCGCGGATCGCGGTCGCGGGGTCGTACTGATCCGGCCCGATGTCGGGGTGCCGGGCCCGCATCGTTTTGAACGTGGCGGGCAGGAACTGCATCGGCCCGGCCGCGCCGGCGGAATTCGCGCCGGAGCGCACGCCGGGCAGCGTCGAGCGGCCGTGGTTGGTCTCGATCTTCCCGACCGCGGCCAGCAGCGGCGCGTCCATGTGCGGGCAGGTGCCCGCCGCGGCCTCGTAATGCCGCTGGTAGTCGGCGGGGATGGGCGCGGTGTCGGTGGCCGCGCCCGCGGTCGAGTCGGTGTTGCGTCCGATGTAGACGATCCCGCCGACGATGACGGCGGTCCACACGAGTTTCGAGGTCAATGACATGCTGGGGCTCCGGTTTCAGTGAATGGGGACCGGGAATTGGTGAAAGCCCCGCCGGGCCCGGGTGCGCGTCGCCGGACAAGCTCACGCACCCGGCCCGGCGGCGGTCAGTCCGCGAGCGTGGCGATCACCTCGGACAGCGCCTCGCCCGCTTGGCCGAATGCGCCGATGGCCTCGTCGATGTCGTCGTACCGGGCGAACTGCGCGACGTGCTCGCGGGTGTCGGCGATCAGGGCGCCGACGACGCCGGTCGTTCTCGCGGCCGAACAGCACGACATCGGCAGCGACGACCGTCGTCGGCTCGGTCTCGGCGGCAGCGTCGCCGGGCTGTGCGGTGTTCCACGGGTAGCTGGAGCTGGGGATCCACTGGTCGCTCATCGGTGTTTCCTTCCTGGTTGTGATCGCCCCGGCCGGGATGGCCCAGGGGTGGATCAGGCGGCGCCGGACTGCTTCTCGGCGAGCAGGTAGCACTCGTCGCACGTCCACGTGCTCGTCGGCAGCCAGCGGCCGGTGTCGCGCCCGCAGCGTTTGCAGGTGCGGTGGGACTTCTGCATCGCCGACACCGAATTCACAACTCGTGATCGCACACGTCACCGAGCGGGACGCGTTCGGAAGCCCGCCTGCGCGGGCCCCGCCTGCTCACTTCGAATCCCCGGCCAGCGCGGCGAACGCGAAACCCGCCGCCACGAGCGCGGCCACCGCCGCGATCGTGTTGCCCGGCGTCGCGGCCACGACATTCAGCACGGTCGCCGCCAGGCTGACCACGAGCACGACCACCCAGATCAGGCGGCGCCCCTGCCCAGTACGGCGATGCCGGCGAGCGCGGGCGGTCACGGGAGCAGGACCTCAAGAAATTCGGCGTCCAGCTCATGCCGTGCCGCCGTGTCGTAGGCCTTCCTGGCAGCGATCGCCCACATGTCCGACGTCGCCACCTCAGTCGCCGACTCCGCGAGCTGGTGGTAGTGATCGCCGACAGCGGCCGCGAGCGCGGCCGCGGTGAGGTGCTCCAGCCCGGACAGCGGTCGGCCGCTGAACACGAGCTGGTGATAGGTCAGCGCGGTGTCGAGCGCGAGATCGAGATGAGACACTTTCGGTGCTCCTGTTTTCAGTGATGTGGAGGCGGGGCAATTTGGGCACCGGGCGCAACGCGCGACATTGCTTGTCTAGGGCGGTCTGCGCGTTGCGCCCGGTAGCTCGCTTGGGCGGGGACCGAGGTCAGCCCACCCGCGACGCCAGGAACGCGGCGGGCCTGCCGGCCCGGGACGTCAGGAAGTCCAGGGCGCCGTCGTCGAGTTCGGCGACGAGCTCGCCCCACGCCTTCGCGATTCCGTCCGGCTCGCCGTCCCCGGCCTGGCCGAGCAGGTAGGCCAGCGCGCCGAAGGCGTCCTCGTCGGCGAGCACCGCGGTCGCGACGTCGGCGTCCTCCCCGCACCAGGTGCTGTTGATCAGGTCGGTCACGTGCTTGTGCAGCGTCGCCTCACGCATCGCTGGACTCCTTCGCAGTGGCGGCGTGACGGACCGGGCGCAGCAGGATCGACCCGTCGGATCCCTCGAGGACGCTGTACCGCGTGCCGGGAGCAGCGGAGATCACCTGCCCCACGGACACGCGGCGGCGGCTATCCACCGTGGTCCTGCTGACCGGTTCGAACTCATCCATGACGTTCACCAACCCACCGTAACCCACTAACACCCATGTATTAAGGCTCCATACGTGTGAATACATATGTATTAAGGGCTTGTCTGCAGGCGACACGACTGTGTACGGGGTTAGTAACCCTGTATGGAGCGTTCTAGGCTTGGGACCCATGAGACGTGAGCAGCCGGAAGCAGTGCCTCAGGCGAAGACGAAAGGGAACCGGCCACCACCGGGGATGACCCGGTCGTCGATATACGCCAGCGACGAGGCATTCGCTGCCTTCAACGCCGCGGTCGAGAAGATCCTGGAGGCGCTGGGCGACGGCACCCCGCGACACATAGCGGCGTCCGCGTTGTTGCAGGCAGGTGCAGGTCAGGTAGACGACGTCTCGCGCGAACTGGTGAAACAGAGGAGGGCAGAGCTGGCCGAGCGCTTAGCCGCCCTACAGGACCACCCTGAGACCGATCAGCCCTAACAATCCCGACGTTCCCGTTCGGACACAACGAAATGCGCCCCGGCCTTGGGGCAAGATCCAGATGGCTGGAAGCCGCCGCGGCACAGCGCGGCGAGGTGAAGCGCGAGCCGGTGAAGAAGTCCGCGGCGGAGCTGGCCACCCGGCTGGCGGCCCTGGAGGCGCGCGGGGACTGACCGTCCGTGGCGCTACCGCTCGCCGAGCACTCCGGCCTGCACTCAGCCGGGAGGGCGCGGAGCGTCGCGGCTAGCTAGCCCTTGAGGGCCTGGACCAGTTCCTTGATCTCGTCGCCGGAGAGGCTCTCCCGTAACGCCTCGGCGAGCAGACGCGGCGAGCGCTCAGTCACGCGAATGACGATCGCGGGCTTCTCCCGCGGCGCCCCGCGCCGCCGGTTCCGCCGGTTCCGACGATGCTTCGTCCCCGGCCCGCTTCTCGGCGCTCGCTTCGCCCCCGTGGTGTGGATCGGGGCCTGCTTAGCGCTGATCGTCTGGTCGCTGTGTGGTCCGCGCTCCCGTTGCTGTGGCCCGGCCAGTGATCGGCAAGCGTGCCTCACCGTGCTAAGCGGACGCTCATCTTTCTGAACAATTCCGATTAATCCAAATTGATGTCTTACAAGAATGTGGTTGAGCGTTAGCGAAATTCGGATACTTGCCGTCTTCAGAATGGGCGAGGCTCGGCGGCTGCGGCTCCAACCCCTTGACCGCCGATACCTCCCCCGTCCGGCATAACCCAACCCCGGTTCGGTGTTGCGCCGGACTGTCCTTCCGAGACGATGAGTGGCGTATGTCCCTCACCCATCGGTCGGAAGTGTCGTCATGTCCGGGCCCGAACTCAAGCGTTTCGGACAAGCTCGGACACGGAATCGGACAAGCGGTTATGTGCGCGTTGACGTTGGAAAACGTGCCTACGCGCACGGTAACACGTCCGCTCGGAGCCCCCATTAAATTCCATGTCGAGTGATCCGGGTCACTTTTTGAAACCGAATGAGGGTATAAATTAATCACTCGAACGGGGGAGGTCGGACAGTGTTGAGGGTGTCCGCAACGGGGGCCGTCGGACAAGATCGGACAACAAGAATCGGGCCTGCCGACTTGAAAATGTCGCCGAGTTCAGGCTTGGATTGCGGCGTACTGCACGGCTCACGCAATTAGTGCTCCAACCACTAGACGCGCGGGCTCCCCCGGATCGGAAGGTTTGATCGTTGAAGCGCTCTCCCCTGTCCCCAGAACGCCACGAGCCGGATCCTCGCTCGCCCTCCTGGCGTACCGGATTCCGAACGCGGGCCGGTTTCGCGCCCGCCCGGCGGCCGCGGAGCACGGCGGGCGGTGCCTGAAGGTGAACGGGACCGGCACCCCGGTCGCGCAGCCCGGGGAAAACCAGCAATCGCATGTCTTGCGGTTCAACCGGTGGATCGGCAAACGCAGCCCGGCCAGCGACTTGGGCCCCCGGCAGGGACTCACGCTGTGGCCGTGGACGTTCTACCAGCACATCCTCGACGGGGCCGGCGCGAGCGATCACGACATCGAGGTGGCGTGGCTGTGGCACCAGCGCATCGCCCACCGCATAGGCAGACAGGACGAGCAGGTCGCCTTGGCGCTTGAGTCGGTGATGCCGTTGCTGGCTCAAGCGCACCGGCCCGCCCCGCCGCCGCCCGAACTGGCCCGGATCGAGTCCGAGGCCGAGTTCATGGCCCAGCTGAGGGCGCTGAAAGACGCGTCGACGCGGTTGACGATCCGCTACATCTCCGAGCGCACCCTGCAGCTCGATTCCGAGCACGGGATCGCCCGCGCCACGTTGCAGAACATCCTCACCCGCTCCACCGTCCCCGACGACGAGGACAAGATGCTGGTCCTGCTGCGGGTGCTCACCGCCGAGGGGCCCGCTGCCCGCAGCGGGATCGCCATGAGCATCCAGCTGACCCAGCAGTACATGGAGAAGTGGCACAGCCTGATCGCGCGCCGCTCGCGGGACCGCCTCGACGAGGCTCGCCGCGAACACGCCGCGCCGGAGCGCGTCGAACATGAGGCCGCGTTCGACGGTGAGAGCCGCTACCAGGACGCGCTGGCCGGGTTGCCGCGGTATCAGCGTGAGCTGCTGGAGCTGGTGGGCGCGAACGTCGGGCTGGACACGATCGCACGCTGGTGGTCGACCTCGCGCGACCAGCTCCAGCGAGTGCTGTGGAGCGTGCGCCGGCAGATCTGGGATGCCCTGGGGACCGAGTGGCCGTCGGCGCCCGAGGCCGCGGGCACGGTCACCATGCTCGACCACCACCGGTGACCGGCGCCGCGATCCCCGGTGGTGCCGTGTCAGTTCTTGCTGGCGACGCCGCTCCACATGTAGGGGCGGGCGTCTTCCTGCTTGGCGTTCAGCTTGGTGCCCGGCTTCGGACGCCAGTCCGGTGGATGCACCACGCCGGGCTTGAGCAGCTCCCAGCCCTCGACGTCGAGCCAGCTGGTTATCGCCGCGCGGTCGCGCAGCCACATCGGGTTGCTCGTCTTCTGGTAGGAGTCGACGACCTTCTGGATGTTCGCGGCGCCCTCGGGCGGGGCGGCGTCGTTGCTGGCGTGCGAGATCGCGATCCAGCTGCCCGGCACGACACGGCGGCGGTATTCGTCGAGCAGCCGCATCGGGTGGTCGCCGTCGCCGACGAAGTGCAGGACCGCGATGAACAGGACGCAGACCGGCTGGTTCATCCGCAGCAGCCGGATGCGTTCGGAGTCGCCGAACACGGCGGCGGGGTCGCGCATGTCGCGCTGGGCCAGCCCGCCCCAGTCGGTGACGTCGTCGTCGGCCAGGACACGGCGGCCGTGCGCCGCGGCGACCGGCTCGTAGTCGACGTAGAGCACGCGGGCCTCGTCGTCGGGATCGAGGTGGTGCTCGCGGATCACGTCGTGGATGTTGCCGACCGTGGGTACCCCGGTGCCCAGATCGAGGAACTGGCGGATGCCCGCGGCGAGCGCGGCCTGGACCACCCGGCGCAGGAACTGCCGGTTGTGCAGCGCGGTCGCCTTGACCTGGGGCCAGGTTTCCTCGGCCTTCTTCCCGAAGAGCCGGTCCACGGCCCAGTTGCTGGTGCCGCCGAGGTACCAGTCGTACATCCGCGCCGCGGAGGGCTTGGTCAGGTCGACCTCGGAGTCCGACAGCTGGGTCGGCGCGCGATCGGCGGGCTCGGGCACGGTGGCGGCTCTCCTCTTCCTCGTCGACCGAAGCGTCCGGCGAAAACACCGGCTCCGACGCTAGCGGCCACGCCGCGGCCCGCTCTGCTGCCAACGGGGTGGTTCCGGCGCGCCGGAACCACAGATACACCACCCGGTCACCGCGTCGGCGGACGGCGCCCGCTCTGCGATGAACGGTCCGTAGCGGCGTGGTTGCCGTGCGCTCGACCGCGTACGGCGCGGAATCCCCCGAACGAGCACCGCTCTACTGCCCGTGTCACACCACAAGATCAACCTGTTTCACGATTAATCGCAAAGTTGTTTTTGATCTTGAAACGAGGGCCTCCAGCAGGGAACCCGTCGTTTCGGTCAAGATCTAATACGACGGTGCAGCCCGGTATAACTGCACGAAGATGGCGGTTTTACGTTCAGGACGGCACGCGTTGGCCTGTGATAGGCAGGGCCGAAGACCGGTTACCGTACGGCGCAGCGTCGACACAGTCGGCCGCCATAATCGGGTACGTTTGCCACATGACCGATCTGGTGGGGCATCCTGGGGTCGGGGGAGGCTGCCCAGCCACGGCCCGCCCGCACAAATGAAGAGCGCGGTCTTCCTGCTGCAACAGGAAGACCGCGCGAAAAACCGCTCCTACGACAAGACCCAGGCTCGGGCTCAGGAGGAACTGTGGGGAGAGTACAGCCGAAAACGGCCTCCTCAACGGGACACGCGTCACCCGCCAGAGGAACGCAGCGCACGACCGGGCGACACCCAAGACCGGACGCCGACACGCTGCGGCAGCGGAGCCTGCTCACCGTCGTGCTGCTGACCGTGCTGCTCACCGGCGCCGCCGCCACGGCCGCGCTGGCCGTGCACGGAACCGCGGCGATGGGACTGCCACTGGCCGGCGCGCTGACCATCACCATGACCTGCGTGATCGTCTCCGCACACCGAGCCAGACGCGACGAGACCCGTCAGACCGCGAGCCCACGCCTGTCCTGAGACCTCGCGCGGTCCGCTCGGAACCCGATGTCCTGCCTGACATCCCGAGACCACCGCCAGGGCCATCCGGACCACGAAGACACCGGCAGCCCGCCACGGACCACACCTCACCCGGCTTCCTCACGACTCCGGAACCGGTGAGCCAGCGAATCGCGGCGGCGCCTCACAACCACGATCCCCAAGGGGAACAACCGTGCGCAACCTCGCACCCTCATCAGCTCGACCTCGCCCGAATCCCGCCTGCTCCCCTCCGGCCCCGATGCGGCCCGCCGGCACCGCGGAGCACCTCGGCACCATCCGGCCGACGCCTGCCGAAGGGACGCCGGGATGAGCACGCCCCGCCCCAATCCCCTTCTGCGCCACCAGGAAGTACTGCTGCGCGCCGAGCTGATCCGGCTCTGGGAGCTGGCGACCAAGCCCTCCCCGGAGGAGATGTCCGCGAGCACCGGCCAGGCACCCTGGGTGTTCACCGCCTTCCTCGCCGGCGACGGCTACCTGACCTTCATGCAGACCAAGGCCATCGCCGAGGCCGTCGCGCCCCGGGCAGCCAGGGCGCAGTTCGTCCGGCGATGGCGCGCGCTGGAGAACGCGCGCCGCGAGGCCTTCCACAGCCAGGAACCCGCCGAGGACCCCGAACCCGGCCCCGGCCCCGCACCGAACTCGCCCCTGGGCAGCGCGCTCGCCGCCTCGACCCTGGCCGGGTTCGCCGTCGCGCTCAACCGGCTCCAGTGCGACCAGGAGCTGACCTGCGTGGATATCGCCGACCACGGGGGAGGCATGTTCACCGCGAAACGGGTGGACCGGTTCCTGCGTTCCGGCGAGGCCGCCAACGAACGCGTCGTGGAGCAGATCCTGCGCGGCTTCACCCTCGAACCGTCCGAGCGGGACCTGTGGGTCGCGGTGTGGCGGAACCTGTTCACCTGGACCCCGCCGGCGGTCACCGCCCGCAGGTCACCGGCGACCAGCATCGCCGGCAGTCCCCAGCGCACGATGCTCGAGCCCACCGCCCCCGGCGCCACCCACGAGCCCACCCCGATCTCCAGCTACGCCCTGGTCGTCGCGCTCGCCGGCGTCTCCGTCACCGTCGCGGCGCTGACCCGCCGCGGCACGGTCGGCGGAATGCCCCGCTGGCTGCCCGCGGCCACCGGCATCACCGCCGGTAGCGCCCTGCTCGTCATCGCCGCCGCGCGCGGTCACCTGGGAACCCGGCCCGCCCGCGACACCGACGAGGCGCGAACGTGACCCCCCAGCCCAGCCACACCCGGGCGGGCCCAGCCCCACGGCCGGTCCCCCGCGCCGTGCCCGCCGGGCCTCCGGTGACCCGGGTCCGGGGAGACCCGAGGCCACACCCCACCCCAGCCGCGACGCGTCACCCGCGTCGTCCGAGAACTGAGCACATTCCCCTGGAGGACTCCATGTTCCACCCCCACGGCGATCACAACCGGAGCCGCCGGTTCGCCGTCTCCAGCTTCATCACCGCGCTCCCACGACCGGGTGAGACCAGTCGGCCCGCGTCGGCCTGGCACGACCTCGCTCGCGCGCTCCCCTGGCTGTTCGTCGTCTTCTTCGGCGCACTCCAGCACTGGACCGCGGCCGAGGTCACCGGCCTGATCGCGATGCTCACCAGCGCCGTGGCGAAGCCGGTGCCACCGCGCCCGGCCGCCGCCGGATAATGCGGCACCGCCGCGCACGCCCCGAAAGTTTCCCGCCGCTTCGACGTCACCGACCGAAGATCACGTCGTTCCCCGTCGTGCACGGTGGGGATCGTGCAAAGGAACTGCTGGTCGCGCCGCCGTGGAAGGCAGACCCGGCGGCGCGACCAGCAGCCGCGGACTGCGGTCCGTTCCGGCACGCGGGAGAGAACACCATCGCTGACCTCTGGCCGCACCCGCAGCCACAACGAACTGGGAACCGAGAAGACGATGCCGGTCCCGAACCGCGACCTGGCCTGCGCCGCCGGACTCGTGCCCGCGATGAGGATCGTGATCGAGCCGCCCCGCGCGCCGCCGACGGTGCCCGCCGGCCACGACGTCGGGGCGCAGGGCGGTGGAGGCGGGCGCCGCGAGCGGGTTCCTCGCACCCGCCTGGAGGTGCCCGCGCACCCCATCGACGTTCGCGACGGGAGCATCCACGCCCCCCGGCCTGACGACGACGTCGTCGGCCGCGGGCGGGTGCCATGCGGGTATGGCGGATCTGAAGTGGGGGTGGCCCCGCCGCCTCAGTTGCGTTCCTGGCCGGAGTACAGGGACGGCGGGACCGTCGTCAACGGCAAGTGCAGCCGTCTATGACCATGCGGTCACATCTACAAGGAGCGACAGATCGCCGCTTCAATCATTAAACGGAAGTGGCCTACAGCACTACAACTACCTTCCGTATTGGAAGGTTACTTGCCTAACTGGGGTGGTTTCCCTACATCAAAGCGCCCTGAACAGGAGGTTTAAGGGAGAAAAAGACAATGGATCTTGTCCGGAGAGATCGTGACCTTCCCGTGATCTATGCCACGTCGAAAACCTCTTCCTCCTGCTAGGAGCACTAAGGAAAGGTCGACTTGACCGATTGAGGCTTGTCACTTCAGTGATTCCTGGCCGGAGTACAGGAGTGGCGCGTCGTCAGCGTTCGACAAGTGCACCCGGAGGTTGAATGTCCCGCCCGCACGGCGGCCACCCACGTGGCCGCCGGTTCACCATTTCCAGCTTCATCGCCGCACTCCCCCGCCCCGGTGAAGGAGAACACCCCCCGTCCGCGTGGAACGACCTCGTCTACGCGCTGCCCTGGCTGTTCGTCGTGTTCATCGGCTGGTCCGCGCACTGGACATCAGTGGAGATCACCGGCCTGATCGCGATCCTCATCAGCGCCGCGGCACGGCCGGACACCCCGCCACGCGAGACGGCGAGTGCCTAGCGCCCAAACGCGGCCGCCGGAGGCGGCGGGCCGACCCGAGATCGGGCTGGCCCGCCGCCTCACCCAAGGCGACAACACCGCGTTCGCCGAGTTCTACGCCCGCACCTTCGACACCGTCTGCACAGCGCTGCACCGCCAAGGCTGGCCACCCAGCCAGATCGCCGACGCCGCCCAAGACGCCTACCTGCAACTCGACCTGCACGCCCCCCGGATACGCGAGCCCGAGCGCATGGTCGGCTGGCTGCTCACCGTCGCCCGCCGCCGCCTGATGCAGGAGTCATCAGTCCCAGTGGTCACGATGGACGCCGCGACCACCCTCGCCGACGCCCCCACCCGCGTCGGCGAGGACCACCCGGAATCGATGGCCGACGCCGACGCGCTGCGCACCCACCTGCGCCAGCACCTCTCGGCCGCGGACATGAAGTACGTGAACCTCCTCGACGCCGGGAGCGCAGGGTCGGCCCAGCCCAACCCGGCCACCGAGCCCTTCATCCCCCCGGCGAAGCTGTCCGCCGTGCGTGCCCGGGCACGCAAAGCCCTGCTCGGCAGCGACTGGGACTACGAGGTCCGGCCCGCCGCGATCGTGTGCGACCCCCAACCGCTGCAGGACCCCAAGGCGATCGCGCAATCGACCCTCGAGGACGCGATCCGGACCCTGCCCGCACGCCAGCGCGAAGTCCTCAACTACGTCGTGTACCGGGGCATGAAACCCCGCGAGATCGCCGTGCAACTGGGCATCACCGCCAACTCCGCCCGGGTCAACCGGTACTACGCCCGCGAAACACTGGCCCGCAGGCTCTGGCTGAGCGTCGACGCGGTCGAGAACCTGCTGCGCGAACTCACCGACGCCCACCACCGCCACCCCGACGCGGCACCAGCACCCGTGGCACTGGAGAAGATCGCCATCGTGCTCGACGTCGTCCGGTTCCGCGACCGCGGCGCCAGCGCGCAACGCAAACTCCGCACCCGGCTGCAGAACCTCGTCGACGAGCTCCTGCACGACCAGGCCATGACCGCCTCCACCGGCGACTCCCTGCTGACGTTCCTGCCGATGTCCTGCTGGCGACCCGGCTTCGTCGCCTCCTGCGTACAACGCCTGCAGGACGCGCTGGCATGGAACAACCGGACCCACCACGAGGACCCGATCCAGCTGCGCGTGATGCTCAGCTGCGGCCGGATCCACACCGAGTCCAAACCCTTCACCAGCGCGGTCGCCATCGACCTCCTCCGGGCCGTCGAAAGCGACACCGTGCGGCAAGTCCGCCCACCGGACACACCACTGATCCTCTTCGTCGCCGACCAGATCCACGACGTCATGCGAAACGGAGGCCACGCACTGCCCCCGGGCATGGTCTTCGCCGAACCACTGACGATCGACGACAAGAAGCACACCCGCCCGCTGAAAGTCTGGCCCCTGACCCGTGCCTGACAGCGGCCTCAACGCAGCCGAGACCAGCTGGGCAACGCGTGCCCCAGCTGGTCTGACGGGTCCCGGGGTTGAGACTGGCGAGGTCGCCTATTCAACCATCGCCAGTTCCCCCGCGGGTTGTAGCGGTAAGTGATCACCAGAGGTGTAGCGGCTCCAAGTGGCACCGGCTTGTGTGGCGATCTTGGTGGCGGTGACGTGGTGGTAACCGAGTGCGTCGGCGACGACGGGGCTGGCATGTCGAGGACGTGCTGGCGGATGGCCGAGGTCCGGCCAGTTGCGGTGGGGGGATGCCGAGATCGTTGACCAGGGCGGCAAGCCAGTCGGAGTGCATCGGCTGGCCGGCGCGGCGGCCGGGGAACAACCAGCGTGAGTTTGGGTTGGTGGCGGTGTTCATGTTGTCCCGCTTGGCAATCCACTCGAGCAGCAGCGCCGCAAGTGGCTCGGGAAATGGTGATGGTGTGGTTCGCCGAGGCGCAGTAGCACCTGGTCGCCGTCGCGGATCACGTCGTCGATGGTGAGCCGGACGACCCGGCTGAGTCGCTGTGCATAGAGCAGGACGGTCCCGACGTCCTCACATCAGCGACAACTGCTCGGCTTCGGGGAAGTCGAAGAAGACCACTCGTTCGGCGGAGACCGGCCCTGGGCCGACGAGCAGGGCGGCTTCTCGAGCGTTCAGTGCGAATATGACGACGTCTCGGGGCAGCCGGTGCAATGACGACGGGCTGGGACGAAGCACGCCGTAGAGGCGGTTGCGCACGTAGACGGCTGTGCCGAACGCGAACTCGATCGTGGGCCCGGCCGCAGCGAAGGAGATCGTCTTGGTTCGTTCCTTCAGCCACACGTGCTCGGTGACCTTGTCACACAGTTCGTGCTGGCGGGTCTCAGAGACCTCGGCGTGCCACCGGTGACTGGCGGCGGCCTCGATCCGTTCCAGACGCAGACGTTCTTGCTCGGCGGCCTGCGCGGCTGCCAGCCGTTCCCGCTCCGCGGCCTGCCGTTGCCGTTCGTCCTCTTCGCGGCGAAGGCGGTCGCGCTCCGCTCGAATCGCCCACTGCCGCTGCTGTTCGGCGCGCTGCTGCTCGCGCTGTTTCTCCAGCCGGGCACGTTCGGCCTCGCGTTCGATCTCACGCTGCCGCTCCGCAGCCTGCTGGCGCGCCTTGGCTTCCGCCTGTTGCCGCTGTTTCCACGCCTCTTGACGCTGGCGCATCACCTCGTGGCGTTCTTCGGCATCGATACTCGCGGGAGTGGCCCAGAGCGCTCGGCGCCGCGAGTAGCTGCCGGCGTTGACTCGGATCCGCCGGTAGCGGGGCAGCACCTCGTGGAACACCACCGTCTCGTCCTGAACCCGGCGAATGAACTCGACCAAGGCCAGGCGCCGGGTCATCCCCCACGAGCCCACTTTGAAGTAGAAATCCGCCGCACCGTCGACGACGACAACCACGTCGGCGTCCTCAGCCACCCGGACCGAGGGCACGACCCCGAGCCACGGCGGCCAGGTCGGACTGACCCAGCACACCTCGACATCGTCGGCCTGGTAGCGGAGGGTGCGGTGGCGGATGTCGTCGTCGGTGATCGGCGAGAGCTGAGCTTCCCAGGCGATCCGGCGGGTTCCATCCGGCGACGTGGCGAGCACGTCGGCGCGCCAGGCGCCGTCCGGGCCGGTGACCTCGAGCTCGGCGCCCCAGCCGGTCGCCCGTACAGCGGTGGCCAGCGCCAGCTTCAGCTGGTGGTGCTCCAGGGACTCGTTCAGCCACGCGCAGTCGGGCGGGCGGCCAGGGTCATGGGCGAAGTAGCGCAAGCCACGGGGCGAGACCTTAGCGTGCACGCCGTGCCCGCATTCCCGGCAGCGCAGCGCGATCCGCGGCCGCACCTTGTGCACCAGGCCCCAGGCCAGACCGCGGCCGAGGTCGGGCAGCGTCGCGTCGACGCGTCCGGCATCGGGGTGGATGGCAGAGAACGCCATCACCGGTCCCGGGGCGGGTTGCCGTCGGGGTGCTGGTTGATCCAGGACAGTCCGCCGAGGTCGAGCTGGTGCTGGGCCCGGGTGACCGCGACGTAAGCCAGGCGGGCCTCCTCGGGCTCGATCTTGCCGGGCAGCGAGTTGCCGGCCAGGTCGACCCCCTCGGGGTCGGCCGGTTCGGGGAAGTCCCCGGCGATGCGCACCCGAGACCACTCGCGGCCCTTGGCGGCATGGGCGGTGGACACGGTGACCTCGGCATCGGTCTCGGCGCTGAGCTGATTGAGGGTCGCCAGGACGACATCGGAGCCGTGTTCGTCGATGACGTCGACGAACGCGACCAGGTCGCGGCCGTCGGGATCCCACTCGACGTACTCCTGAACCTCACCCCACGTAGAGAACAGCACCAGGTCGCGGTGGTCGGTGCGCTGCCCGGCCTGCAGTTTCTGCGCCGCCTTGGCTAGGTCCTTGAGCTGCTCGGCGCGTCCGGCGAGCGCGACACGGCGGCCGTCGGCCAGCAACGCGAGGATCTCGGCGATCGCGCCGCCGTTGGTCCGGCACAGGATCGCGTCGGGGGTTCCGGTCAGCGGCTGCATGCTGCTGGTCACCTGCGGGGAGCCGGTGAGGCGGATCGGGGCGTCGGCGATCGTGAGCCACCGGTTGGCCTCGCCAGCGATCGCCGGGCCGAACCGGAAGGAGTGCGACAAGGCCAGCTGGTGGCCGGCGAAGCCGGTCATGACGTCGCGGGCACCTCGCCAGCCGTAGATCGCCTGGGCGGAGTCGCCGACCATGACCAGCTGCGCGTGCGTGTTCTGGGCGAGGAAGACCTGCTCGACCACGGGGTTGGTGTCCTGGGCCTCATCCAAGAGCAGAAACTCGCCGTAGATGCGGGGACGGGTCAGCGCCCACATCTTGAGGAAGTGGTCCGGCTTGAACGGAACCTTGCCTCGATCGGGGGTCTGCAGGTCGGCCCACATCTTCTCGGCGATCGGCAGCACGAGCTCGGTGAGCTGGTCATGCTCGTTCTCAGCGGTGATGCCCTTCTGCCAGCGCACGTGCTGGCGCCCCAGGACGTCGTCGGCGGAGTAGCAGTACTGCAGCACCGTCTCCCGCGCGATCGAGCACAACGACATCGGCTTCAGGTTCCGGGCGCCGATGGTGACCTGCAGCGTGATGCCCAGCAGCTGTGCCAGCTTCGCCGTCGACATCCGCGGCAGCTCCAGCCGCTCGGCGAACCGGCGCCCGACAGCTTTGAAAGCCAGCTTGTGCGCGGTCGAGCAGCGGACGTTGCCGCCGAACTTCTTCTCTGCCTCGGTCGCGATGGCCTTGTTGAACGCGATGTAGCGACCCTGCCAGCGGGTGGCCTTGCCCAGCATCGTCAACGTGGTCGTCTTTCCGGTCCCGGCGCCGGCCTGCAACACCAGGTCGTCGCCGCGTCGGAACGCCACGACCGCGGCCTCCTGCTCCGACGTCGGACGTCGTGACACCATCGCGCCCTCCCCTTAAGACGATGAGCAAGCACACGATCACACAGGGGTACGACAGTTTGGTTGCCTCGCTACCGCACCGTTATCCAAGCTGCCAGCTCAGGTCCAGCCACGGGATCTGCAGCATCGCCTGGTGCCACTTCGCCGCCAACCTGCCACCATGAACTACAACTTCACTACGCCACGTGCTGAACCCTGGGACGCCCAGCCCCTTCTGATTACGCTGCGTCTGCAAGACGACCATCCACCTCGACGCCTCGCTGTTCTCCTCCGGACCAGAGAGGGGACCCGATACCTATATATGGGTGCCGCTCGTAGTGAAACCGCAAACCGGCGATGGTGAGCAACAGCGCCGGCGCGTGGGTATCGCGCGGGCGGGCGGCGATCCTCGAACTCCTGGCTGAACAGCATGCCGCACCGGTCGTCGAGCTCGAAGCTCGAATCTGCGATCGTCCGTGGCGAGACCAACCCAAGCCGATCGATCCGCACCTGCTCACCAAAGCCCGCAAGGAGCTGCTCACCGAAGGCCTGATCGGCGAAGTCGTCGCGACCACCCGTGGTGGCGGAGAGGTCGGCGTTCTCCACCTCAGCCCGATCCGACGTGGCATGGCCCGCTCGATCGAGGACGCCGCAGCACGTAAACGGCTGCTCATCGCCCGCTGGAAAAGCTGGGCACGAGGCAGCAAGCACATGCCCAATCTCATCGGGTCAGGCGGCGAAGCCGTCGTCCACCAGTCGCTGCTCGCCTCGGCGCCATACGGCTACCGCGTTCTCCAGCCCACCCGCGGAGAGGTAGCTACGATCTTTGAACAGCCCGTTCCCGGAGGCGCACTGGACAACGCGGCGTGGCTTCTCACCATGGACCTCCGCACCCAGACACCAACCACGCCCTACCTCGTACCGATCGAGGTGAAAAACGTCCGCCACACGCTCTACCCGAACCACTGGGAGATCTACCAACTGCTCCACAAAGCCGCTGGCCTGGCCAACGCTCATCCCGAGTATCCCGTGCTCCCCATCCTGGTCTGCAGGAAGGCGCACTATCGCGCTCGCGAGTTCGCCAAAGATCTCGGGTTTCTGATCTTCGACACCCACGACCAGTACGTCCTGCCCAGCGAACGGATCGACCTCACCCACTTCGAAGAAGTCAGGACCGAACTCGGGTTCGCCGACCTCACAATCACCAACCAGCTCAACCCTCACCTGGTCGACTGGTTCTCCGGCGTAGTGCACCGCGAAGCGCAGCGGTACGCGCCACGTTTCATGGAGTTTGGTCGGCACCAGGTCGAGACGTTCGCCGCGCTCCGCCGCGAACGTCTCCGATGGAGGCACCGGACCGTCTGGCTCGAAGAACTCCACAGAGCTACGGAAGAGCACTTCGGCAATGTAGGTAGCTGGGCGCCGTCGGAAGTCGAATACGGCTAAGGGCCAGGTCACCCGCCATCGAACACAACGGTCAACGACCCTGGACCTCGCCCAGCTTTAGGGCACGAGGCCACCGTGGTACTCGATCCGGGGGACCACGGCCACCTCGCGCTCGTCGAATATGTCGTCGACGTCCTCGACAAGTACCCCTTCTTCCAGGTGCCTGGTGCACCCGATGATGGCCCTGCTCCAGATTGACCGATCCCATCGCGGGCACAGCAGCTGAGCCTGTGCGCGGCCGCGGCGGCCTACACCCAAGGCCGCCCGACCTGGCGCGATCCTGCCCACGCGTTCGGCCACACCGAGGGCTGCTCTGGTCGTCTGCTCAGCTGGGGCGGTTGAAGAAGTCCAGGTCAATGCCGGGGCCGACCTGCCGTTGGACGTAGTCGTCGAAGTCGAAGCGGCGGTCGACGAGGAACTGGACCATGAGCTCGCCGACCTGGCGCTGGTCGAGCCGGTACCGGGTGGCGAGGACCTTGAGCATGTTCCCGCCGATCTCGTAGTGCCGCTCGGAGACGCGGATGCCCCACACCTTGGTCTCGGGAAGCTTCTGCTTCTCGGTCATGGCCAGCCCGTCGGCGAGCTCGGGCGCCGGCGCGGCCGAGGGGACAGGGGTAGTACTCATTGGCGCGGGCTGGGGCTGCTCGTCGGCGCCGGGAAGGGCGCCGCGGCGGCGGGTGGGGCGGTTCTCCCCGGGCAGGGGCCCGGCGCCGCCGTCGGGGTACTCGTCGTCCTTCTTCGGGGCAGCCATTTCTAGATCTCCTGGGTGACGATGGTGGTGGCGAGGTGGTGCACGCGGTTCGCGATAGGCCGGTAGTGCCCGATCAGGGCGTCGCGTTCGGCGTTGTCCTCGAGCAGGGCCACGGGTTTGAGCTGGTCGTCGAGCCGGGCGATGTGGGCGCGCAGCGGGACGGTGCCCCACAGCTTGTCCTCGCCGAACTCAGTGGTGATGCGTTCTCGCCAGTGCTGGTGGTTCTTCGTCTGCTCGCGGAACGCGGTCACGACGAACCCGCAGAAGTCGAGGTCGGGCACCAGCAGGTTGTCCCGGACGTAAAGCAGTTGCGCGCGGGTGCGGCGCATGCCGCGCCAGGACCGGAACGAAGGCTGGGTCACCAGGAGAACGTCGTCGCTGTCGGCCCACGCCATCTGCGGCAGCACGCCGAGCGACGGCGGGCAGTCGTACAGGATGACGTCGACATCGCCGTCGGTTTCGGTCATCGCCGCGCGCAGACGAAGAAACGCGTCACGGTTCGGCGCGATGTGGTTGGCCTCTTCGAGGTCGAACCGCGCAGGGATGTAACTGATCTTGTCGGCCCATGGAACATCCCATGTGCATGGGCGCACGGCACGTGCCGCCGTGCCGGTGACAAGACGCTGACGAACGTACGCTTCCTCGATTACGTCGAGAACAGACGGTACATCTTCCTCGCCGTTGATCTCGAAGTTGAACGCAGCGGAGCTGTCCGCCTGTGGATCCAGGTCGACAACACGGACCCGAAGTCCGTGATCCATAGCCAGTAACGCGGCGAGCTGGATGACGAGGTTCGTCTTACCTACACCGCCCTTGTTGTTGCAGACGGTGAGTCTGTACGCCATGACCTTCACTCCTTCCCCTGTTCAGCGTTACGTCCGTAACAACGTATCAGTGTGCGTTACGTTCGTAACAGCGACTGTTAACAATGCTTGCAGGCGTCACTGTAGGGCCTACCTCCCGTACGACCGAAACGCCCCCTCGGCGTGTCGCAACACAGCGACCTTGTCATCAGGTAGTGCACGAAAACATCCTGTGTAGTACGTATCTGCGTTGTTGCTGCCAGCTGTCTGGACTATGCCGCCGCGACTCCTGACAGCACGTTTCCACAGCCCATCACGATCAGGGGAAGGATGCGCTTCAGAACCTCGGCGCCGCGTCGACAGCGTCCGCTGAGGCCAGGCTCGGCGACCTGCTCACCAGCCTGACGAAAGCGCAAAACGAGCTGTTCGTCTACATACGCGACGCGGTCATGTTCCCGAGCGACAAGCTGGAGGCCGTGTACACGCTCGCCATCGTGGCGGCCTCGCCTTGGGCAGCGGGCGGTCCAGGGCTCGGCTACCACCTGAAGGACCCACCTCGACCTCATCGCCGGCCTCGAGCGCGCCGTGCCGACGGGCCACGCTGCCGCATGCCCCGTCGGCACCACTGCCTCGTTCCCGGCTGGGCCCGAACCGGCACAGGGCCTCTGCCGACCCGGAGAGGCGCGTTCGTCGGGAACGCCGCGGGGTGATTCCGCCGACGGCGGGGAGAGGTCTGCGGAACCGCGCGCCGGAAACGGCCAGGGGCACATGTCGTTCCGGTTGAGGACGTTCCGCCGCGGAACGGCGGGGTCACCGTTCCGGTCGACGACGCCGTCGTTCCGGGGCACGTTCCGCGCCGCCCAACCCGGAACGACGGTCTCCACGGCACCCGGAACGGCAGGGCGGAACAGCCCGGAACGACACCCGGAACGACGCAGGTCAGACCACTCGTTCCGCCCTGCCGTTCCGGGGCACGTTCCGGCCCGGCGAGCGTGCTTCGTTCCGGTCTCATTCTGCTCCCCGTTCCGCCCGGAACGGGGAGCGGCTCGTTCCGGGCGGAACCACGTTTCCGCCCGGCCACCGACCTGCTCGCGGTGGGGTTCCGTTCCGCCCCTGGCTCCAGGAACGGAACCCCACAACACCCCCGCCGACGCCCGGTCCGCCGGCGTCGAGCGATCGCGGATCGCCGCGGCGAGCACCACCTCCACCAGGAGCACCGGCACCGCCGACCGCGCGCCGGAACGTGGTCGTCACCGGCGGCCGGTGACGCTCCGGCCTGCCGGAGAGCGGGGCTCGGCGACCTCGTCGACGCATCACTGACGGACGGTGACGCAACCAGGTTGCGCACCCCGGGTTGCGCCCACACCACCGCAACCCCGTGACCTGCGGAAACGCCTCGCGCACATACGCGCGCACGCGACGCGCCGCTTAGCCCCGGATTCCGGGCTAGGAGCCAGCCTCCCGGGTTGCGGGTTGCGCACCCACCTGACAGGTAACCGACCGTGACCAACCTGGATGTGGGCGGCAAGGACTGATCGGGCGGGCCCGTCACGGGGCTCGGTACTCCGAGGGGCTACCGGACACCGGGAAACCGCCGCGGGAAGCAGACCTTGAACGCAGCACTGTATAACTAGTTATACAGTGCTGCTTTGATGATCACACTCGCTGATCTCGCAGGTCATCGCCACATCTCGCCCCCGCCAAAGATCAACAACGACGCCGGGGATCCGAACACGAGGGGCTGAGAGCGCCGCTGGGCGTCCGAAAATTGAAATCCATACGAGGACTCGCGCGTGGCACTGTTCGTCGCTCCACGGCCAATCTGGCGCCGTTTTTTGAGTTGCTCTCGGCGAGCGCGCCACGTCTCCGAGCATTCGCGGGAGCAGGTGCGAGGCCACTTGCTTCATCAAGCGAGATTCGCGAACCGGCTGAAGTGCAGCTGGTGCGCCACCACGATGGTCGACTGCGGCCCAGCACGGTGCTTGGCGACGATCAGATCGGCCTCCCCGCCGCGGGGCGAGTCGCGGTCGTAGAAGTCCGGACGGTGCAACAGGATCACCAGGTCGCTGTCCTGCTCGATCGCGCCGGACTCGCGCAGGTCCGACAGCATCGGCCGCTTGTCCGCCCGCTGCTCCGGGCCGCGATTGAGCTGGCTGATCGCCACCACGGGCACCTCGAGCTCCTTCGCCAGAAACTTCAGCTGACGAGACAACTCCGAGACCTCCTGCTGCCGCGACTCGTACCGGCCGCCAGCCGTCAGCAACTGCAGGCAGTCGACCACCAGCAGCGCCAGGCCGTGCCGCTGCTTGATCCGCCACGCCTTCGACCGGATCTCCATCATCGTCAGGCTCGGGGAGTCATCGATGAACAACGGCACCGACGTGGTGTCCCTGGCGATCTGCCGAATCCGCGTCCAGTCGGTGTCGCTCATCTGCCCGGTACGCATGTTCGAGAGCCGCACTCGGGCTTCCGCCGAGTACAACCGCTGCATGATCTCCTCACGGCTCATCTCCAGCGAGAAGACCGCGCTTGGACATCCCGGCTCGATCCCACCGCCGGGCCCCCTCCTGATCGAGCAAGCCCGAGCGAAGTCAAGCCCGAGCGTCGACTTGCCCATCCCCGGCCGTCCCGCAACCGTGATCATCTGTCCTGGGTGCAGCCCGGCCGTCAGCTCATCGAGCTCCAGGAACCCGGTCGGCACCCCACTCGGCTCGTCATTCGACGCAGACGCGTCCAGCCCGGCGAGCATGCTCTGCGCCAGGTCGCCCATCGCCACGAAATCCGTCCCGGCACGCCGCTCACCGGCCTCGTACCCCACGGACCGCGGCATCTCATCGGGCATCGACTGCTCAGCGGCCTGATCCTGGAGCGGCCCCGACCTGCCAGTCTCGGGCACCTCGGGCTCGGGAACCGGGGAAGTACGCACTGATCTGCTCCTACGGGTCAAATCGGAAAAACGATCGCCACCGGCAACGCTCACATCGCGCCGAACTTGGCGAGGTCGGCGAACCGGCTGTAGTGCAGCTGGTGCGCCACCACGATGGTCGACTGCGGCCCGGCACGGTGCTTGGCCAGGATCAGATCGGCCTCACCCGCACGCGGGTCGTCGCGCTCCCAGGCGTCGGGCCGGTTGATCAGCAGCACGATGTCCGCGTCCTGCTCCAGCGAACCGGACTCCCGCAGGTCCGACAGCATCGGCCGCTTGTCCGCCCGCTGCTCCGGGCCGCGGTTGAGCTGGCTGATCGCGATCACCGGCACCTCGAGCTCCTTCGCCAGCAGCTTCAGCTGACGAGACAGCTCCGAGACCTCCTGCTGCCGCGACTCGTACCGGCCGCCGGCCGTCAGCAACTGCAGGTAGTCCACCACGACCAGCCCGAGCCCCTGCTGACGCTTGATCCGCCGAGCCTTCGCCCGAATCGTCGTCAACGTCATGTTCGGGGTGTCGTCGACCAAGAACGGGGCATCGTCGATCCGGTTGAGCGCGCCGGTAATCCGGTCCATGTCCGCAGGCGTCAGGGCATGCGGAGTGGTCAGGCTCTCGTGGCGGACCTTGGCCTCGGCGGAGACGACCCGCAGCCAGATTTCCTTGCGGCTCATCTCCAACGAGAAGATCAGCGCGGGCTGGGCGTGCTTGATCGCCGCACAGCGGGCGAAGTCGACCCCGAGGGTGGATTTCCCCAGGCCCGGCCGAGCAGCGATGATGATCAGCTGGCCCGGTTTCCAGCCCCCGGTCGCGGCGTCGAGATCCAGCATGCCCGTCGGCAGGCCCGGTTCGACCCGCCCAGCCTGCAGATCGTCCAGCGTCGACAACGCCTCGGCCCGCATCGCGCCCAGCGTCGTGAGGTCGGTGCTGGCGACGTGGCCGTCCAGCACCTCGTCGAGGTGCTCCTGCGCTCGCTCCAACAGCACCGGCAGGTCCGGCGAACTCGTCGCCGCGGCGAGCTCGCCATACTGGCTGATCCGCGTGCCCGCGGCGATCAGCCCCCGCAGCGTCGCCTTCTCCGCCACGATCTCGGCGTAGTACCCGACATTCGTCGCCGTGGGCACCGTCGCGATCAAGGTGTGCAAGTACGGGGCCTCGCCGACCTTCCGCAACTCACCACGACGCCCCAGCTCGGTCGCGACCGTCACCGGATCCGCCGGCTGCCCCGCGTTGAAAAGATCCAGGATCACCTGGTAAATCGCCTGGTGCCGACGCTCGAAGAACTCCTCGACATCCAGCGACTCGGCGACCACACCGATCGCGTCCTCCGACAACATCATCGCGCCGAGCACGGACTGCTCCGCACCACGATCGTGCGGCGGCTGATCCCGATCGCTCTCGTAGACCTCCTCCGCCGAGGTGGTCATCATCGGGTGGGACATACGCGTCCTCCTGGTCGTCGCCCCTCACGAACCGCAGCTGGCATTCCGTCACACCAACCCGCGCCGCAGAGGGAAAATCCGGTCGAAGTCAAGGTCAGGCCGTCGGACCGCAATCAGGACACGGGATCTCACGCTCCTGCTCAGGGCACTGCACCGTCCGCCACCCCAACGGCTCCCCCTCCCGAGCGTCGCAGGTGCCGCACGCCGGAAGCACCTCAACCAGCCTCTGGCCCGCAGCCGTCGGTTTGGCGGCCGCGGCAGGCTCTCGAGCACCGGTGTCCGGCAACGGCAGCGGGTCATCCGAGAGCGGCTCCGCCTCGAGCGCGCGCAGCCGCCGCGCCAGTTGCGGCGCCTTGAACGCGCCAGCGACGAACATGACCGGGTTCCCGGCCGCCTCCGACAACGCCTGGACAGCGACCTCAGCCGCCTGCTCCAGCGACACCTGGCCGCGCTCGATCGCAGCGACGACCGCGGCCTGCACCGTGTCCGCGTCCGACATCCGCAGCGAGAACGTCTTCCGGTTCCGCTTGGCCCACTCACGCCAGTCCAGCTGCCGAACCAACTCGCGCACCGCAGCCACCAGCGCCTCGTCCTTGCCTGCGGCGGGCGGCTTCGCCGTCCCGCCCGCCACAGGCTCAGATCCTTCGATCTCTCTTTCAGAGATCGAAGATCTCAAATCGATCTGAAGGTGACCCTGGGTTCCGGTGTCAGTGCTGACCTGCGAAGACTCAGCCTGACCCCGCAATCCGGGGTCAGGCTGAGAAAGCTGACCCCGGATTGCGGGGTCAGTGCTGACCTGCGGAAACTTTGCCTGACCCCGGATTCCGGGGTCAGTACGATTTGGCTGACCCCGGAATCCGGGGTCAGTGCTGACCTGCACCTCTTCGAGGCGACCCACCGAGCTCCGGCGAATGGTGGTGTTACTGCCCCGCTTGCGCTTCCCGGCGTCCTGCGCAGCCTGATAGGCAGCGTCACGATCACCGATGAACTGGGCGTACATCTTGTTCAGGTGCGACGGACCCACGTACCCCGCAGGCGGATCCAACGAGATGAAAAACCTGTCCTGAACAGGGCGTCCATGCCGGTCCCGCAACTGCCGTCGCTTACCAGTAGCCGGATCCAACCCGCCGCTGAAGATCGTCAAGAACCCGATCGCTTCCAGCTCGGCCAGGAACGGAGCGAGTTTGTCCGCCCGCCCGATATCGACCGCGTACGCGAGAAACTCGCGATCCAGCCGGAGCGCCTGGTCTCCGTGCGTGTTCATCGTGGTGACATCGGTGAGCACCTCCGCCACGGCCCGCGCCGTCACCGACACCCCGCTGTACTGCACCCACCTCGGAGACAAGCCGATGTGCGTCGCCGAGGTGAACCCGGTATCGAACGGTTGCCGCGATTCCTCGGCAACCGCAGCCTCCAGCGGGAAGGTCGCCTGAGTTCCTTGTTGCCCGATCACGCGGCACCCCCGAGGGCCTCGGCGACCATCACGACGGGCGCTAACACGACTCGCCGATGGCGAACTCGGAACCACCACCGGGCTCCGGAAGGCCAAAAAGTGTTGATCATCTGCGCGTTTGCTCCACTAGATCGTGAAGTCAGGCAAACCCGCACGCCGCATGTTCCGTGTGCCACAGACAAATCCCGAAGGCATGTGGCAGAATCAAGAGCGACGTTAAGGCCCGACTCCTCGTCAAAGGGGTCAGGTGCCTGACTCGAGAGGCGCTCCACGCGACGGCCAGCCAAACCTGACGCGTGGGGCGTTTCGCCTATTCAGGGACTATTTCGACTCGGGCGGCCTAGGGAGGTATGGCCTGTCGCTGCCCGGGTGTCGATCACCCTGGATGTGGGTCCTACGTCATGCCGGGACCCCCTCGGTGAGGTCGATGCCCAAGCGACGCCGCAGCTCCTCAACCTCGGCACGAAGCGCGGCCAGCTCGGCACGCTCCTGCTGCACCCGGTCGTGCGGGATGATCTGCGCCATCGGCTTGCGGTGATACGTGACGGCCAGCTCTTCCCCCCGCCTCATCGTCTCTCGGACGATGCCGGGCTGAAGCTTCAGCTCGTACGCGGTCAAAGTGGTCATCTGGTGCTCCTGTGGCATCTGGGACCCACGGACGGCGATCACGCTAGCAAAACCGATCCATTTAGTTGCGCGACACGCCACACCTGGGCGTGTCGCGCAACCGACCGTGTGCTCACCTGCCCGTCCGTACCTGGACATGAGGGCCACCGCTCTCCGTCACTCCATTCCGGTCCAGGAGTACCTCGAGCGTCACGAGCCGCAGCTCATCGCGTGAACGAGAAGTAAGCCGAGCTCACCAGGGCTGCTGGACTGGCGACTAGTCGGTCAGCAGACTGGCGCCGCCCGCTCGGATCTGAGCGTGCCGTCGTCGGGGTGAACATCGTAGGCTGCTCTTGTTCGACGTCTATACGCACGCCTAGTCTCCGAAGCGACAAGATCTTCGACTATAGTCGACTAGGTGGGTGTCATGGCTCTGAATCTTGTGGCGGGCTGCGAGGGTGGCGACTGCCCGGAGATTTTCACGAACGACGACGGCGACGTGGTCGTCAAGGGCTACATGATCGGTAGTGGTGACCGCGCCGCGATCAGGTTCGCCTCCGACGAGGACGCCGTCGTGATCCCACGTTCTCTGTTGCTGCGGGCAGCCCACGGACTGGAGGGCCCATGACGAGAGAAGAACTTGCCGAGCTGTACCGGTCGTTCCGCCGTTACGCGTGGCGTCTCGAAGCGCGTGATGTGTACGGGGTGCCTGCCGAGAACGCTCGCCTGCAGGCGTTCCTTGCAGGCGAGTCGCTTCCGGAATCGGCGACGAAGACCGCGTGGGGAGAGCAGACTGCTGCAGCTGCGGCCGCAGGGCGCTCTTTCGCTCGCGTGCGGATGATCGGGCATCCGGTAACGGATTACACCCGCTGGGAGATGTCGGTCTACCCCGAGAACATCGCCGCGGGCGAGGACGTTCGCATCCTCGACCGAGCGTGGCTCAACGACGAGAACCCGCTGTGGCAGCAAGACGTCTGGCTGTTCGACGATGAGACAGCGGTGATCCAGCGGTACGCCGACGACGGCGCCTACCTCGGGCCGGAGCTCGCGGATGACCCGGCTCCCTATGTCGCGTTGCGGGCTCGTGCTCTGGAGCTGTCCGTGCCGTACAGCGAGTACACGCTGCTGCCGGACCAGCGCAGCGACGAGTCCGTCCCGACTCGTGAGGCGACCACGATTGAGCTCTGACCCCCCTCGTCCCCGTCGACGTCAGAACCATCTCGCCGAGCTTCCGCCACGACACGCACGCCTCGTGGAGGAGCTCGTCGCTGTCCGCCACAGCGCTGCGTTGACGGGTGCGCAGATGGCCGAGGCGATCGGCTGGAGCCAGGCCAGGGTCAGCCGGATCGAGGTCGGTCGGGTGCGGCCATCGCCAGCCGATGTCACCAGCTGGCTGACCGCCTGCAGTGTCACCGGCGATCGACGAGCCGACCTTCTTGAGCTCGCGGACCAAGTCGCCGCCCTCACCGCAACGAACCAGGAGGTCGACCGGCGCGGATTCGTTGCTCAGCAAGACGCCCGAGCAGCGGTCGAAGCAGAGGCGACCGAGATCTGTATCTACCAGCCCAAGGTCGTCCCCGGGTTGCTGCAGACCCCGGACTACACCCGGCACATGCTCCAGGGCATCGGCCGCGGCGCCGAGCACATCGACGAGTCCGTGGCAGCTCGCGCGCAGCGCCAGACCGTGCTCTACGACAGCACCAAGACGATCGACACCGTGATCCTCGAATCGGTCCTCCGCTGGCGCCCCGGCCCACCGCCGGTCTCGCTGGGGCAGCTCGACCGCCTGCTCACCATCGCCGAGCTGCCCTCGGTCAGCATCGGCATCGTGCCCGACACGGTGCAGGAAGAGCACCGCACGGCGCACTCCTTCGTGCTCAAGCGCGGCCTCGACTGGGCCGACGTCCGCGTCGAGACCCTAACCCGCGAAATCACCCTCACCGCGGACGAAGAGCTCGCCGCCTACGACGAGATGTTCAAGTACCAGCAGTCGCTGGCCGTCTACGACGACGCTGCCGCGGAGATAATCCAGCGCGCCGCCGAGCACATCCGCGCCCTGTAATCCCTGCTCTCACTCGGATGGGGCTTCCATGTGATCATGGTACGACTATAGTCGCTTATAGTCGTACCTTGAAAACTGCACAGCGGAACTGAACCACGTAGCCCTTGCCCCTCCACTGCGCCACCACGAGGCACGAGGGGTTGAGAGGGCTACCTGTTCGCGATGGCCTTACGGCGGGGGGCCGGCCGCAAAACGGCCGGCCCCCCGCTCGAGCAGGTTGATCAAAGTCTGGCGTTAGACGGCGTTTCGCCATCGAGGAAGGATGAGATCTGCCGGGCGGCGACCTGATAGCAGAGAGCGCTCGTGCCTGGCACGGTGCGCGCGGAATGCGGACTGATGATCACGCCAGGACAGGTCCACAACGGATGCTCGGGTGGTAGCGGCTCGGGGTCGGTGACGTCCAGCGCTGCTCGGAGTCGACCGGCTTGCAGCTCGGTGACGAGCGCGTCGGTGTGGACGATCTGGCCGCGTCCGGCGTTGACGAGTACGGCGCCGTCACGCATGTGCGCCAGGAATTTTGCGTCGATCAGTCCGAGGGTCTGGTCGGTGAGCGGAGCGGTGACGATCACGATGTCGTGCTCGCCGAGCAGCGCGGGCAGCTCGTCGGGCCCCGACACGCCTTCGCGAGCTTGGCTCGCGACCAGCGTGCTGGTCGCCTCGAAGGCGGTGAGCATCCGGGCGGCGGTTTTGCCGATGTGCCCGGCCCCGACGATCAAGGCGCTCTTGCCGGCGAGGGTGTCGAACTCGACCCGACGATGAGCCCAGGTGTTCTGGTCCTGGTAGCGCACGAGGGCAGGCCATTGCCGGTACAGGCACAGGATCGCGGACAGGACCCATTCGGCGACCGGGCGGGCGTGCGCGCCGCGGGCGCTGGCCAGCACGATGTCGTTCGGCACGGTATCTGACCACTCGTCGAGGCCAGCGGAAAGCAGTTGCACCATCCGGGGCTTCTCCAGCTGCACGAAGAGCCGCTTCGGGCGGTGACTGCTGCGATAGGGCGGGACCAGCACGTCGGCGCCGCGCTGGCGTTCGTCGAGCTGGTCGGTGTTCGGGTCGTACAAAACGACCTCAACCCCATCGACGCCGCCGAGTATCTGTGCCCCGACCTGATCGTCGGTCTCTTGGCTCACCAGTACCTGCACGTCCCTCTCCCTGTCTTACTCGTCGGCGATCACGCGGGCGAGGAGCTTTTCGCCCTGCTCCTGCAGCGACCGCAGCGCCGCGTTGTTCTCGACGATCTGGTGGTCGACGACCGGGGCGTAGTCCAGGTCGACTCCGGCGATGTAGCCGTCCCAGTCAGCGAGCTTGGCGGCGTCGCGAGCGGCGCCTCGGTAACGGATGTAGCGGCGCATCGAGTCGGCATCGCACCGCACCCACACGACCTCCATCCGGCCACCGGCGGCCTCGACACGGTCCCGTGCTTCTTCGCACCAGGCGGGGTCGGCCAGCTCGGTGATGAACGGCGCGGTCGCCACGACCGAACTGCCGCACTCGATGTTCTCGAGCACGGCGGTCATCAGGGCCACGTACTCGGCGGGGCGGACGACGGTCTTGTAGAGCTCGGAGTCGCGGTCGTGTGGCGACGAGCCGATCGCTTCGAGCGCGGCCTCGACCACCGCGCGCGTTGTGGAGTCCTTATCGAGCAGCGGCCAGTGGGTGTGGCTGGCGATGATGCGGCCGAGCTGGGTCTTGCCGGACCCGGCGTAGCCGCCAGTCCAGCGTCCGGCCCGCGCGTGCGTGGGTGAGCCCACGCTCGCCGCCGCCGCCATGCTGGCCCGCGCGTCCGGCCCGCGCGTGCGTGGGTGAGCCCCCCCGGGATGACCTTGGGCTGGTAGATACAGATGTCCGGCCCGCGCGTGCGTGGGTGACGTCGAGCGCAGCTCGGAGCCGACCGGGGCTGCAGCTCGAGCGCTTCGGTTTGGTGGTGGCCCTCGCGTACCGTGCTGCGTATGACGGAGCCGGACTCGAACGACATCAACATCAACACTCGGCGTGCGGTGCTGCAGCACATGTCCACGGAGGTTGACTCACCGGATCTACCTCCGGAGCGGCGTGAGGAGGCTGCCGAAGAATTCCGCAGGCTCCCTGCTCCGGGGCACGAAGACTGATCGTGGAGGCGGTATGGCCGTTCGGACTTCGAGTTGGTCACCAGCTGTCCGATGACGACCTCGAGGGGATCTATAGCTACCCGGAGGACGTGGAGGAGCCCTGGGTCCAGGTGAATTTCGTGGCTTCAGTGGACGGCGTGGCCGCGGTGGATGGTGTGTCCGCGGGGCTTGGCCATCCCGCCGACCAGCGCCTGTTTCACCTAGCTCGAGATCTCGCCGATGTGATCCTCGTGGGTGCTACGACTGCGGTGGCCGAGGGATACCGGGGTGAGCGCCCTACCGCGGAAGGTGCCGCCCGCCGCCGGAGGCTGGGTCTGTCCGTCGCACCTCCGATTGCGGTGGTGACAGGGACAGCGCGATTCTCGCCGGAGTCGCCGTTGGTCACCGACACCGTCGCGCCCCTGATCGTGATCACATGTGCATCCGCTGCTGCTAGTCGCCGAGCGGCTTTGATCTCTGCTGGCGTAGACGTGATCGTGGCTGGTGATGAGCACGTCGACCTGCGGATAGCAGTGGCGGCATTGGGAGATCGTGGTCTACGACGTGTGGATTGCGAAGGCGGGCCGCGCCTGTTTGGCGATCTGGTCGCACTGGATCTTGTGGATCAAATGTGCTTGACGATGTCCCCGATGCTGGCCGGTGGAGGAGCCCGGCATGTCGGTGGGGGAGCGGTTTCCACACCTCGCGCGCTTTCACTGGCTTCCGTGTTGACCGAGGACGGCTTGCTCTTTTTGCGGTATCGCCGCCGTCGCGACGACGAAAACGGGGGCTGACCAGAAGTCCTGGTCGGCCCCCGTTGATCCCAGCTGCTACATCAGCCCGCGTACGACCTTCACAGGTGGCCGATCTCCTTTAATGGACGCCACGGTGTCGAGGACGTCGCGGGTGCCGGGTACATCGTGGCAGCGGAAGACCGCGGCTCCGGCGGCGGCGGCAACGGCGGTCGCGGCCAGAGTGCCTGGTCCGCGCTCGTCTACGTCGACGTCGAGGGTCTCACCGATGAAGTCCTTATTGGACAGTGCCATGAGGACAGGCCAGCCTGTCTCCACCAGCGCGGCAGTGTTCCGCAGAAGAGCGAGGCTGTGCCAGGTGTTCTTGCCGAAGTCAAGCGTGGGGTCAATCAGAATGCCACTTCGCGGCACGCCGAGCGAGACAGCTGCCTCGGCCGCTTGAGTGGTCGTGGTGATCACGTCGGCGACCACGTCGTCGTACTGAGGACGGAATGGGTCGGTGCGCGGGGGTAGGCCGCCGGTGTGTGAGCAGACGTACCCGGCTCCGTACTCGGCGGCGACGGCGACGAGTTCTTGGTCGTAACCCGCCCAGGTGTCGTTGAGGAGGTCGGCGCCTTCTGCGCAGACCGCCCGTCCGACCTCGTGTCGCCAGGTGTCCACGCTGATCACGATGTCGGGGTAGGCCTGCCGAGTCCAGGCGACCAGGGGTGCCACCCGGCGAATCTCATCGTCAGAAGTGACCGTTTCGCCTTCCGCGCCCGCGCGGACCCCGCCGATGTCGACGATGTCCGCGCCGTCGTCGATGGCCCGCGAGATGGCGTCGCGGGCGGCGTTCTCGGAGAAGGTGGCGCCGCGATCGAAGAAGGAGTCGCGGGTGCGGTTGATGATGGCCATGATCAATGCGCGGTCGCGTTCGACGCGACGGCCGCGGAACGCCAAGGAGGATGTCATACGGCTGCCTCTGCGATCGGTGAGAGTTTGGTGGTCGGGGTCCAGCGCCATCCGGTGCGAGCCAACGCCTCTGCACGCTGCAGGGCTGACAACTGCCGCGCGGCGAGTTCGGTTTCGTCGTGGAACGCCGTGCTTCGGGTCGATTGCCCGGCGTGCTTCCTGTAGAGCATGCTCGGCTGGCTGATCATCCAGCCGGACGCCACTGCTTCACAGGCCAGCAATAGTGAACTGTCCTCACTCGCGGGGAGCGCTCCCCAGCCGCCGACGGCGCGGATGAGCTCGGTGTAGGCGGAGAGCGTGCAGGAGATGACCCGGTGCGCCCCGGCTTCGTAGTGGTCATAGATGACGCCTGGGTGCATTGGGCCGGCTGGGAAATCGTCAGGAGCGGCGATCTGCTGTCCGTCTGACAGCAGATCAAGCCCGGCCGAGACGCACCACCCCAGTGCAGGATTGCTGGTCAGCACCGCGATATCGCGCCAGAGCGCGCCGTCGGTGAGCACGTCGTCCGCGTCCAGCGGGCGGGTGAGCTCACCGATCGCCCGAGCCAGGGCCATTGTCCGCGCGGTGGCCGCGCCGCTGCGCCGACCTTGGCCGCATGAGATCCGATCGTCGGCGGGCAGCGCACCGAGAGGACGACCGCTCTCGCCGTCCTCCTGGACTATCCACTGCCACTCCCAGCCGGGCGGCATCTGCTGGTTGACCAGCGACCGGTAGACGTCAGGAAGGTACTGGTGCCCGCCGTCGTAGACAGGCGTGATGATCGAGATCGTCGGCACGTCGTCACCACCGCTCGAGGTCGGTCGAGAATCGGAACTCGACGCGGTCGGCTGGCAGGGGAACAAACGCCACCTCGACCGGCCTGTCCAGCGTGTCGTAGGTGATCTTGGTGAGGTCGAGCAGTGGGATTCCAGGAGGGATGTCGAGTGCCTCCTGCTCGGCTTTGGTCGGCATCCGGGCAGTGATTCGGTCCTCGATCCGGCCGACTTCGCGGCCGGCAGTCCACAGCTGATGCAGAGTGCCGCCAGGCCAGGGCTCCTCGTTGGGGTCGAGGAGTCGTGGATTGTGCCGTACTACGTCGTGGGGGAGGTAGGACGTGGACGTGCTGTCTCCAGCATGCTCGACGTGGCGTCGAGTATGACGACGTCGTAGGACCTGCTCGTCCGCAGAGAGTTCGAGGATTTCCCCGACTTGGGCGGGGCACTTGGCCACCGGGAGCACGTTGTATTCGTAGGTGTCGCGATCCAGATTGCGCACTGGGATGCCGAGTGTCCGCTCCGACACGCCTTGGCGCTCGCGCTCCTCTCGCGCGGCGAGAACGAGCCGCTTTTCTTCGTCGTAAGTTCGATTGCTACGGACGACCTGGGTCGGCCTCACCCGCACCCGGGTAGGGCCGCCGCCGACCCCTTTGAGAAGGCCTTCGCTCTTCAGCTGGCCGATTGCGCGCGAGATCGTGTTGTAGGCGACGCCGTACTGGGCTGCCAGCTCACGAACCGTCGCAAGTTGCTTGCCAGGCGCCAGCTCGCCTCGCTCGATCTTCTCGCGTAACTGAGTCGCGATGTCCTTAGCTTTGACCTGCGGGTTCGTCACATTCACCACTCTTTCATGGATCGGATTCGCCAACAACGATGGCCGTCCATCGAAAACTATCGTGCGACAGTCTTGACCATCAGTACGACATGCGTCATGGTTAGCAAACCATCGCACGATGGTTTGGTGGTTCGGTCCGATCCCGAGCTCGCCACACCCGGGTGGCCGCCATCGCAGCGCGGAACCGGCACCGCCGAGAGGGCAGGAGCCGGGAGAGCGCCCCGCCAGCAGTCCCGGGCCCAGGTCAACGCCGAATTTCACAGGTCAGCAGAGCCGAGGTCCCGCCTCGTCGTATTTCCAGTCCGCCAGGACCCCATCGGGGAGAGCGATGCGACAGCGGCATTCCCGGAGCCGAGGCTGACCCAAGTTTTGATCACGTACTTCGCACACCTCGGTGTGTGCCGATGGCCACCAGGCCGCCGACCGGCGACCTGGTGGCCCTTCGGGAGCCACCGAGGCCCACCAGATTCCCGTGTCACCCGCTTCCGCGGTGCCCTCGTCGAGGGCGATCCCCCTTTGCAGTGCTGTCCGAGAGGAGCACCCGTTGATGCACACCACCAGCCCCGCCGCCGAGGTCTTCGAGGTCTTCGGCGACGCCACGATGATCGACCTGCCCGACCGGTACGGCGACGTGCTCGCCGAGCCCCGCGCCGCCCGCGAGGTCGGGCTGCTGACGTTCTCGGCGATCACGATCCCGCCGTCGGACCTGCCCGCGGTCGAGCTGCCCGACTACCACCCCACGCCTGCTGATCTGGCCGCGCTCGCCGAGCTCGACGACGAGGGCATCGACGCCCGCGTCGAATCGGCGAACACCCTCGCCGCGTTCGAAGGCCGGCACCGCGAACTGCTGCGGCTGCGCGAGAAGTTCGTCCTGGTCGCCGGTGACGGTGAGGACGTGGTCGAGCTGGAGCGTGCCGCATGAGCCCCCGCCAGAACCCGAAGCCGGAGCCGGAGCGGTCGAGCCCGAAGACGTTGCGCGACGGCGCGGGCCGCCCGATCACGCAGCCCGCCGAGCCCGCGGTGCTGGGCAGGAGGTCGAGCCGATGAACACGCCGCTGGTGCACCTGCCCGGGTCCGACGAGGACCCGTTCGTGCTGGACACCCCGATCCACCGGCCAGCCCCGGTCCCGGTCCGGATGTTCGAGCAGCCGCCGGCCCCGCCGGTGGTCGAGTTCGAAGTGGACGAGCCGGTGTCCTACCGCGGGCAGGGGTTCGAGCTGGACAACACCGTCGGTACCGGCAGCGCGCCGTTGGTGTTCGGCGGTCTGGTCATCGGGCTGGGCTGCGTGCTGGCGTACGTGCTGCCGTCTCCGGTCAGCCCGGTTTTCATCACCTTGCTCGTCGCCGCGTTCGCTTCGGTCGTGGTGGCGGTCGCTCTCATCAGGAAGAAGGTCAAGTCGTGAATCTCAAGTCCATCGCCAAGATCGTCACCGCTGCGGCGGTGCTCGCGTTCCTCTTCGTCGGCGCGGTCGATCCGACTCTGGTCAACATCGGCCGCGTGCTGATCGCGGTCACGGCGCTGGCCGCCGGGGTCTGGATCGGTGCCGCGCACGGGCACCGCGGCCGCGACGCTGACGGGGAGGTGTCGGCATGAGCACCGTCCTCGCCTCAACCCCGGTGTCGTCGGCGCGTCACGAGCGTGAGTTCGCCGATTCCTGTGGGAGGTTGTCCACTCTGACCGCCGATACCGCGCGTGGGCACGAGATCCGGTGCTGCTTGAGCAACATCGAGCACGCGTGCACGGAGGTGGAGCAGAGGTCCGCGTGGGAGCACCTGGTGCTCGCGATCACCGGGTGACGCGGTTCCCGGCACCGGGGAAGCACACGGACCAGCGGGCCTCGTGTGTTTCCCAGGCCACCGGGCCCATATCTTCTTTTCCTGTCGTGCCAACGAAAATCTGTGCGCGGCGTTCGTTCGTTTCGTTTGTCCGAGGAGGACTCGACCATGGTCGACACCCAGCAGCTCGCAGCGCCGCTGGACCTGGATGTGTTCCGGCGCCGCCTGAACTCCGGGCTCTACGTGCCGGAGCTCGACGACTCGACAGCCCCGATCGACGTGGTCGACCAGCACACTCCCGCCCCGCCGGCACCGTCGCGGGTGGAGCAGGTCCGGCCGGTGCCGCCGCCGAAACCGGTGGCGCGGCAGGGAATTCAGGAGCAGCCGGTGCCGGAGCGGCGGGACGAGCCCGCTCCGGCACCGGTCCCCACACCACCGGTCGCGGTGGCGGTGCCCGCGCGGGCCGAGCCGGTCGCCCCGAACTACTGGGGCCGTCGCGGTTTGATCGGGGTGTACTGGATCGCGATCCTCACCGGCGCGATCGGGCAGGTCATTTTCTTCGGTGAGCTGTTCAACCTTGGGCTGCCCGGCTACTTCGCGGCCGGGATCATCGCCACCACCGCCGAGACGATCATGGTCGCGGCGGGGGACACCGCGATGGACCTGCGGGCGAAGGGCCGCCCGGTGCGGCAGTGGGTGTGGTTCATGGCGATCGCGGTGACCGCGGCGCTGGCGGCGTCGGGGATGAACCTGACGCACTGGTGGGCCAAGAACCCGTCGATGGCGGTGTTGTTCGGCGGGATCGCGTTCCTGGGGTTCCTGCTGCACGTCCTGCACGGGCTCGGTGAGGGCACCCAGTACCTGGCGGAGAAGAGGGCGTTCGACAAGCAGGTCACGACCGCGCGGGCGGAGTGGCAGCGGCAGTTGGAGGCCGAGGCCGCGCGGGAGGCGAAGGAGGCCCGCGCAGCCGCGAAAACCGCCACCGCCCCCGCAGCGGCGTCGAAGCCGGAGACGGGCCGGGTGTCGCAGCCGAAGCCGGCGCCGCGGCATGCCAAGGCGTCCGCGAAGGTGACTCGCGAGGAGGTGCTCGCGTGGGCGCGTCGGCAGCCTGAGGTGCCGGGCCCGGCGCAGGTGCTGGCGCACTTCGAGGCCGCGAAGCGGGAGTTGCCGACCGATCGCGCGGTCCGTAACTGGCTGAAGGAGCTCAAGACCGGCGGCTAAGCCCGGCGGCGGCTGTCCTCTTGTTCCGGTCCAGCACCGGGACAGTGCACCGGCCCACCGTGGTCGGTGTGCTGTCCAGGCCGCTGGAACGGCCCACCTCGAACACCTTCCGGTTGTTCTTGTCCTGATGCTCTCTTGGCTGGCCGGGCATCAGGACTTCGCCCTGCGCGCATCACGATCCCGACCCCCGTTTCGTGGTGCCGCGCGGGGAACCGCCGGTGGCCGGGGCCGTGTGGAGTTTCCCCAGCTCCCCCGGCCCCGGCCACCGGCCCAGCCCTCTGCTCGCCCGATGTCGGCTTGGTGCCGCGTCGTGATCCCTCCGTACCCGCAGCACCCCGCCCGGTCTGGGTCGGGGTGCTGCGGGAGTCGGACGGCTCGAAATCCCTTGTCACAGATTGGAGGTGGTGCTGGCGTGGCCGGTCACGTTCGCACGATGCCCGGCACGGGACGCCAGCCCGGCGTCACGGGCCGGTCCCGCAAGGTTCGTGTGCACCTGCCGCCCGGCGAGGCCGAGGTGGCCAAACGCGTCAAGCAGCGCAACGGGGCGCGCACGATCGCGCAGCACCGCATCGTCTCGGCCCGTACTCCGCAGGCCAGGTTGGACGCGGCGCGGGACTACGTGCGCTCGGCCGCGGCGAAGTACCGCGCCGACGACGAGATCGCGGTGGCGGTCGAGGCGCTGCTCGCGGCCGGGGACCGGATCTTCGCCCGCGGTGCCCCGGTCGACCCGGGTACGAGGGCGGCGCGGCAGGTGCGGGCGGCCCGGAACCGGGAGCGGGCGCGGACGAACCAGGTGCTGATCCGGGAAGGCCGCAAGTCCGTGCGGCGCCAGCAGATGGAGGCCCGCGAGTCGGCATGACCGAGATCCCCTACCCCACCGAAGGACAGGACGAAGGAGGTGCAGCGATGCTGCCCGAGAACACCGCCGAACCGGCCACCACCATCGCGGAGCCGGTGGCGTCGGTGCGGCACCTGCACGCGGTGTCCGTCGACGAGGACCACACCGGTGCCGCCGCACCCGCGCCGGAGGCGGCTCTCGAGCTGGGTGACGAGCCGCGGTTCGTCGCGGCGCTGAAGGCGGTCTTCACCCCGGATTCGGGGTTGTGGCAGGACCGCCAGCCCAGCATCGCGGAGAACTGGCGCACCGCCCGCCGCGGCGCGCAGTGCCCGGAGACCGGTCCGGCGCGGGTCCTCTCGATCGGTGCCGGCTACCTGCAGTTCGTGATCCACGCGGTCTGCGACGCGGTCAAGTGGTCGACCGCGTCGCGGGCGAAGCTGGCGGTCACCGCGCTGCTGGTGGCCGGGCTGTTCATCTGGTTCGGCTGAGCCGCACTCGCCGGCACAGGCTCGCGTTCTCCCGCCGGGAGCCTGTGCCGGTCCTGGGCCACTCAGCCCCATTCCCCTGTTTTCCCGCTATGTCTGGAGGTTTTCGCATGCTGTGGCTCGCAGGTGTTTTGTTTCTCGCGATCCGGCACAAGGCCAAGAAGTGGAAGAAGGTCGGCTGGATCTTCAACATCGTGCTGATGGCGCTGGCGGTGTGGGCGCTGATGCTGGCGCCGCTGCCGTTCGGGTGGGGCACCATCGGCGGCGTCCTGGCCTGGGTCGTGAAGTGGGGCCTGGGGTTCCTGGGCTCGTGGGCGAACGTGGCCGCCGGTCCGATCGCCGCGGTCGCGATGGTGATCGTGATCTGGTTCGGCGCGCACGACGTCATCAAGGACAAGAAGCCCGACGCCTGGGCGAAGATCGCCGTCTACTCGCTGCCGGTGCTGGCGCTGCTGGCCGGTGGGTCGATCGCGGACAAGATCCTGCACTTCACCGACATGGTCGGGCATCTCGGTCCCAAGGTCGTCGCCAGCATCACCGGATGATCCCCGCTCGACAGCCCGCACGGCATCCACCGGCCCGTCCGTCGCGGCGGGTGGTGGCCGGGTTCGACTCCCGGCACGGGCACGCACGCCACCTCGGAAACCCTGAGCGGAAAGGACAACCCGTCATGTACTGGCCACCGTGGATCAAGGAGGGCTGATGGATCCCATCTCCGCGCTCATCATCGCCTGCATCGCGGCACCGCTGATCGTGCGCACCCTCGGCAAGGGCGCGGTCGACGTTGCCGCCACCGTGCGGGGGAAAGAACCGCCGAGCCAGGAACGCTGGCGCAAACGCCAGGAGGACCGCGCCGCGAAGGGCCTCCCGCGTGAGGCGTCGCTGCCGCCGTGGCGGCGGCTGTGGCGGGAGCAGGTCGAGCGGTCCAACGCCAAGTCCGCGCAGAAACACGCCGCCGAGATGGAGTGGCTGCGCGAGAACGAGGACGAGAACAAAGCCCGCCACAAGGAACGGCTGCTGCGTCGGCAGGCCAGGCGGGAGAAGGTCCGCGATGGTCTCGCGCGCGGTGCCGGGGTGTCGTGGGAGAAGGCGAAAGGCACCGCGACGGCGGCGCGGGACAAGCTCTCCCCCGCGCGGCGGGCCGAGCAGGCCGCGCGGGCGCGGAACGACCAGCGCGACCCGGTGCCCGAGCGCGACGCCGCCGAGGACCTGCTCGCGCCGGAGACCGCGAAGGAGCTGCTCGACGGCGACCCCGCGCCGGAGGGTGTGAAACCGGGCGAGGCCGATGACCCGGGCGCGACGGTGGTGCCCTTCAAACAGCGCGGTGACCGCGGTGACCGAGGTGACGGGCGCGGCCATAAGGGCTCCGCCGCCGCCGGTGAGCAAGGACCGGCGCCGCGCGAGTACCTGCGTGATCTCAGCGAGGAGGAACGGGCCAAGGGGCTGCGCGACTCGGCACAGTCCATGCGCGAACACGGAAACGAGGACCTCGCGCAGCGGCTGGAGACCTCCGCCGAGCGCCATGAGGCCACTGCGGCCGCCACCGGAGGCCGGACATCCACCGGTACGCACAGCAATGGCCAGACCGGCACGACTACGTCGTCCCCCGGCTCCGAGAGCACCATCAACGAGAGGAACAGCGACATGCAGCATTCCGGCGAGATCACCGACCTGCCCTCGGCCATCGTCTTCTTCAGCGAGGGCGGTACCTACTTCGGGAAGGTCTCGGGCGAGCTCGATGAGACCGGGGCGCAGGCGAGGGCGACCGCGGAGGACAGCGAGCGGATGGCCGCTGTGCTGGAGACCGCGCAGTCGACCCTGACCGGGCTGGGGTTCAGCGGCGGCGAGGTCGCGACCAAGCTGTCGGGTATCGGTGAACGGCTGGCCGCGCTGAAGACGGTGTCAGAGGAGCTGGAGAAGGCCCTGTCGAGCGCGCAGGACGAGCTGGCGTCCGCGGGCAACGACATGAGCGGGCTGGCGCAGTTCTTCCAGAACCAGACCGGTGTGGCCGAGCAGCTCGCGTCGCAGACCGAGCGGGCCGACAAGACCGAGTTCTACGTCAACGGCTGACCCCGGGCACCCGCCCGGGGCGGTCTGAACCGCACTCGAGCACCCGCGCCCCGCGAACCAGAACAGGTTCGCGGGGCGCGGGTGGTCTGTGGGCGCTTCAGCCCCGAGACCGTCACCGTATGGAGAGGAGAGTTCGCCGTGGACAGCACCGCGACCCCGGCCGATGCCAGCGAGAGCGCTGACACGGCGGATGAGAAAACCCGCAAGACCGAGGCCAGGAAGGCGGCGAAGGCCGCACGCGAGGCCCGGGTCACCGAGCTGGCCGAGAAGGACCACGCGCAGCGGTGCCGCCGCAACGCGAAGAGGTCCCCCGGTGACCGCGAACCCGAGAAGGCGCTGTGGAAGGCCTCGCTCAAGGACGCTCGTGCCCAGGTGCGGCGCGAGGTCGCGGTCGCCGCGGTCAAGAAAGGTGTCACCGGTGCCGCGACCTACCTCGCCCACGACGCCCAGGCGGTGTGGACGCGGAACCAGGCGCAGCTGGCGCCGTGGAAGATCTCCGTGCCGTATCTCGCCGCCGCGGAGCTGGCCACCCTCGCCGTGCACGCCGGTGGCGGCTCCCCGGTCGCGCTGTCGGCCGCCTGCGCCGCCTCGGCGGCGGGAGGCAGTGTGCTGGCGTGGCGGCGCACGCTGGAGAAGAGGACTCCGGCGCGGTTCGCGGCGAAGGTGCGGGGCGGGATGGCGCTGGCCGGCGCGTGGGCGGCGGCGATGCCGTTCGTGCACGCCGGTGGGCAGATCCCGATGCTGGCGGCCTGGCTCGGCGGCACCGGCTACCTCGGGTTGTCGTGGTGGCGCGAGCACCGGCACCCGGTGCCGTTGCGCGCCGACATCGCCGAGCTCGACGTCGACGGCCTCACCGGGCCGCAGTCCGCTGTGGAGGCCGAGGAGGTTCCGGTGTCGATGGTGGAGGGCATCCTCGCCGCGTTCGCCGAGCGGGTGCGCGTCCGTGACGGCGCGGTACCCGGCGGGACGCTGACCCACCTCGGCACGGCCGGTAACTGCGCGAAGTTCGAGCTGGCGCTCGACCCGAACGGGAAGGTCGTCGCGAACCAGCTCGAGTCCCGGAGGGAACGGATCGCGCTGGCGATCGGGGTGTTCGCCCACCAGCTCGCGTTCGAGCCCGGTGACCGTATCGACCTGGTCACCATGAAGGTCACCACCGGGCGCCAGGACACCGTCTACAACGGCCCGATCGTGCTCTGCGACGGCACACCGATCTCCTCGCGGTGGGAGATCACCCCCGGCTCCGACGTCGACATCGTCATCGGTGCCCACCTCGACGGCGACGGTTTCGCGGTGTACCGGGTGATCGACGCCGGGTCGGTCAACAGCGCGTTCATCCTCGGCTCGATCGGATCCGGGAAAACGCTGCTGGCCGAGGAGATCGCGATCGCGTTGAAGTTCCTGGGCTGCGAGCTGTGGTACGTCGACGGGCAGGACGGGGCCTCATCCGAGCTGCTCAAGCGGCACGCGGACTGGGCGATCCCGCTGACCCGCGACGCGGTCGAGGACCTGTACCAGGCGGTCAAGGGCGCGGCCGATGGCCGCAACCTGGAGCTGAAGATCCGCCCGGAGCTGGGCAACAAGTACACCTACGACCCCGGCAGGCCGCCGGTCATCACGACCCTGGAGGAGTGCCAGGGCGTGTTCGAGATGAAGAACGCCGACGGCACCACCTACGGGGTGCTCTTCGGTGGCATGGCCCGCAAGCTGCGCAAGGACGGCATGGGGTTCGTCGCGATCTCCCAGGACCTCGACCTGACCAGCACGTTCGGTGGCAGCGACATCCTGCGCTCCTGCCTGATGGCCGCGGGGAACTTCTTCGCGATGCGGTTCCTCTCTCGCACCCGCGCGGGGATGTTGCCGCCGAACTGCCCGAACCTGCTCGAGGTGCCCAAACACGGCTACGGCTACAGTCCGCTCGCGGCGAGGCCGAACGCGATGTGGCGGGCGGCGAACATCGAGAACTCGCCGCGGACGAAGGACGAGTGGATGACCGCGTTCCCGCCCTCCACGCTGGACAAGGTCACCCGGGCCCGTGCCGGAGCGGCCTACCGCAAACGGGACGAGTCCATGGCCGAGGACCTCGACGCCGCCCGCGCCGAGCTGGAGTTCCTGGAAAACGCCACCGACGAGCAGCTCGACGCCCGCGAGGCCGACCGCAAACGCGCCGAGGCCGAGAAGGAGAAGAAGAACGGCGGGGACGGGAAGGTCGTGCGGTTCTTCACCGGCGGCGGCCCCTCCACCGTGCGTGCCGGGGCGGGCGGGGACGGGCTGAGCGAGGCCGAGCAGCGCGTCCACGACGTGCTCGCCGAGGAATCCCTGACCCCGACCGGGGTCGGCGAGCAGCTCGGCATCAGCCGCCAGGCGGCGGCGAAAACGCTGCAGAAGCTGGTCGCCAAGGGCGCGGCGGTGCTGATGGAGGACGGGCGCTACATGGCCAAGGATCCCCGGTGATCAGCCGGAACTCTGCCACGATGGGTGCGATAGCCAGTACCGACAAGCACCCGGGAGGGGACATGGCCTGGCCTCGGTCAGCATCCGACGTCGCATCCGACGCGTGGGGATGGCTCAAGGACGCGGAGCACTGCTACCGCAACTCCGAGGACGGAACCCCGGAGCAGTCCGCCGCGATCACCGCGATGGCCTCCGCCGCGATCGCCGGGCTGCTCGCCAAACAGATCAAGGACTGACCCGCCCGGCGACCAGCACCCCCTAGCGGCCCCTGAACCACCACGGTTCAGGGGCCGCTCGCCGTCACACCCCGGGCACGACCCACAACCGGATCGAACCTTCCCTCGAAAAAGGGGGGGCGGGCCCGCCGAACACCCGGCGGGCCCGCCCCCCTTTTCGTCACATCCCCGCACGCGACCTGGAGGCCCTCGTGCTCACCGCGTTCACGAATCTGGACCCCACCGGCCGGGTGATCGTGCTGGCCGTGCTCGGCACCGTCGCCTACCTGCTCTCCGGGCTCTTCTGGCCCTACACCGCCTGCCAGGCCTGCCACGGCGGAAAACACTCCTCGCCCACGGGCAAGAACTTCGGCCTCTGCCGCCGCTGCCGCGGATCCGGCAAGAAGCTCCGCCTCGTCGCCCGCCTGCTTGGGCGCGTCGAACGCGGCTAGCGCCCGCCCTGACCCGATTTCCACTACCACGAAAGGGAAATTGTATGTCCACACCGGAACCCGTCAGCCCCGCGCAGCGATACTGCGGACTCGGGCACACCATCGCCGACACCGCCCGATCCCTGGCCCGCAGCGACGGCGACGACGACCAGGACCTCCTGCTGCACCGGCTGCAGGCCCTGGCACAGCTCACCTGCGACCGCGTTCGCCTGTCCTACCTCGTGCACACCCCCGCCGATGCCGCGCGGATCGAGGACGACATCGACGACGCCCGCTTCGCCGCGCTGCTGGCCGACCTCGCCGCCTCCCGCCACCACGGCCTGCCACGCAGCCGCAACCGGATCCGCGCCCTCGAAGGCCACGCCTACAGCCGGATAGTGATGGACCAGATGGCCTCCGGCGACGACCAGCCCGGCTGGGTCCTGGCCCAACGGCTCAACACCCTCATCGACACCGCCATCGCCGCCGGCCTGCACACCGGGCTCGCCCAGCAGATCGCGCACGCCATCAGCCACCGCCCCGACGGCGAGAACGCCGAAGAACACGAAAACGCCCTCGACCACACCGCCGGCGAGACCGACACCGCCACACCGCACCGAGCCGCGGCCTGAGCAGAAGGAGGCACCCCAGCACCGTCCAGCACACCCACGACACCGCGCAGATCAGCGTCTTCACCGCCGCCACGAACTCCGAGGCCTCGGCGGCGGCGATCAGGTACGCGATGTTCACCAAGCACACCCTCGCCAACGACGCCCCGACCACCACCGTCTACGTCGAGCGCGTGAGGTAGCCGCCACCCGGCCCGGTCCATCACCTCCGCACCGACATTCGTGAAAGGACACCCATGGCCTGCGACCACTCCGCCACCGTCACCGAACCCCCGCCCCGGCTCACCCTCCCCCGGCTGCGCACCCAGTTCAACGCCATCCGCAACACCGTGTTCGCGCTCTGGGCGCTCGCGCTCGGCACGGCGTTCACCACGATCGTGCTCTGGCACCCCCAGCAGCTGCTCGGGCCCGCCGCCAGCGGCGGCACCCCGCAACACGTGCTCACCGCGGTCGCGGTCGGCGTGGTGCTGTGGAAGCTCGGCATCTACGGCGGCGAAACCATTCACGGTGACCTCGGGGCGACCCACCACGTCAACAGCCTCAGTGACACCGACCTCGCCCGTCTCTACACCGCCGGCGCGTGGCTGCACCGCAAGACCGTCGCCGCGGCCACCGCGCTGGCCGCGCTCGGCCTCTGGCCGCTGCTGCCCGCGGTGCGGCAGGCCTGGATCGGCAACGACCCGGCCGTCACGCCCGGGCTCGCGACGACGATCGGGATCCGGCTCCTGCCCGTGTTCGCGCTGATGGTGCTGATGGTGCTGCTGCGCTGGATCCTCTTCGGAACCATGTGCGGCCTGGAGCTGCGGCAGCAGCGAATCCGCGACGACGCCGAGGACACCGCCGCCGAGGTCACCGACGCGGCCGCGTCCCCGGTGCCGATGGCCGACATCCGCGCCTAGGCATCCGATCGCCGAACGAGCTTCGGCACCACCGCCGGCAAGGGGCGGGAAACCAGAGCCGGTTCCCCGCCCCTTGCCGGTGTACCCGGAAGGACTTCTGAGCCGCCATGCCCCTGACTCGTCTCGCCCGCCGCGCCATGCTCGCCACGGTGGTCGCCGCGACCACCGCGTGCGCGCCCGGCCACGCCGACACCCCCTCCAGCCCGCCACCGGGCACGACCACGGCCACCTCAACGGCCCCCAGTGGCGCGCGGGCCGCGCTCGACACGCTGCGGGTCGCCGCGTCCGGCCCGATGACCGGCTACAGCGACAAACAGTTCCCGCACTGGATTTCCCAACGTGCCGCCGGGAAAGGCTGCGACACCCGCGAAGTCGTGCTCAAACGCGACGGCCGCGCCGTCACCGTCAACACCGACTGCTCCCCTGTCTCCGGCACCTGGATTTCGCCGTATGACAACGAAACCTGGACCAAAGCCTCCGATGTGGACATCGACCACGTCGTGCCGCGCGGCAACGCCTGGATCTCCGGCGCCGCGACCTGGACGCCGCAGCAGCGCACCGAGTTCGCCAACGACCTGGTCCGTCCCGAACTGATCGCGGTCACCGACAACCTCAACCAGCAGAAGCGCGACAAGTCCCCGGACCAGTGGAAACCGCCGCTGGTCTCCTACTGGTGCACCTACGCCACCAACTGGATCACCGTGAAGGCGCACTGGCACCTCACGATCACCGACGCCGAGAAGACCGCGCTCGCCGACATGCTGCGCCGCTGTCCCGCTCCGCCGCGGTGACCACGACCACGCGCACATCACCACCGGCGGCACCGGCCGCCGGACACCCACCCCGGGGACGCTCACCCACCGCGCGAGCGTCCCCGCCGTCGTTTCGGGAGCACCACCATGAACATCGCCAAAACCGATCCATTGGAACGCCACGTCCTGCGCCCCTCCTATGAAGGCCTGAGCCGGGAATGGGACCAGGACCTCACCCTGCTCGACGCGCTCGGATCCCTGACCGAGGACGACACCTCCTGGAAGGACCGGGGCCTGTGCGCGCAGACCGACCCGGACGCGTTCTTCCCGGAGAAGGGCGAATCCACCCGCGAGGCGAAACGGATCTGCCTGAGCTGCGAGGTCCGCACGCAGTGCCTGGAATACGCCCTGGATCGCCAGGAAAGGTTCGGGATCTGGGGCGGGGCCTCCGAGCGTGAGCGCCGCGCGATCCAGAAGGAACGCGGAACCATCGAGCCGGTCAAACGCGTTCCCGGTCGCGCGGCATGACCGCCCCAGCACCGCCAGTCGCCGCGGCGGCGATCGCGTACCGGCTGGCCGGGTTCCGGTTCACCTGGGCCGACGAGCACGCCCTGCAGGACAGCATCGCCGACGTCCTCACCACTGCCGGGTGGCCGGTGCGGCGGGAGGTCCGGCTCGGGCCACGGTCCCGGATCGACTTCGTCGTCGGCCGGATCGGTGTCGAGGTCAAAGTCGCCGGCACCCCGGAAACGGTGACGCGGCAGCTGCAGCGCTACGCCCACAGCAGCGAGCTGGACGAACTCGTGCTCGCCACCACCCGCGCGACCCACCGAATCGTCCCGCCGGTCCTGGCCGGGACACCGGTGACCATCGCCTACCTGACCCATCTCGTCTGACCACCCTCGCGGTGTTCTCCGCCTGAGCGAAGGGAAAAGCTCGATGACCACCGAGGTCGCCGCGTTGCGGCGCCACGCGAACGGCACCGTGCGCCACATCCCCGCCACCACCGGCCACCGGGGTGGCTGGCTCGTCGACGCCGCCCCGCACGTCGCGGTGCGGATGAAACGCTGCCTGCCCCGGATCCAGCAGTCCCGCAGCGGCACGATCACGCTGCTCGACACCCCGGAAATGGCCGCCGATCTGGACTGGCTGCTCTCCCGGTGGCCGATGCGGATCGACCCCGCCGCCGAAGAGCACCTGCGGGCCCAGGCCGAGCGGCACCGCGGCACCCAGGACGCGGTGCTGCAGATCCTCGCCGGGCGTCGCATGAACACCGGAGCCCGCACCCCGGCGCGTGAGCCCTACCCCGAACAGCGCCAAGCCGCTGACCTGGTGATCGCGACCGGGCGCGCCCTCATCGGCGACGAGGTCGGGCTCGGCAAATCGTTCGCCGGGCTGCTGGTGCTGAGCGCCGCCGACGCGCTGCCCGCCGTGGTGGTCACCCTGACCCACCTGCCCCGGCAGTGGATCGTCAAGGAACTCGCCGCCGCGTTCCCCGAGCTGCGCGGCCACATCATCACCACCGGCACCGTGTATGACCCCGGCGACGTGGACGTGCTGGCGATCTCCTACTCCAAACTCGCCGCCTGGGCCGACTACCTCGCCGGAACCGTGAAAACGGTGATCTTCGACGAGATCCAGGAACTACGCCACCACAACACCGCGAAGTACACCGCGGCGGGCCGGATCGCCGACAGCGCCACGTATCGGGTCGGGCTGTCGGCGACCCCGGTGTTCAACTGGGGCGGCGAGGCCTACAACATCCTCGACCTGCTCGCCCCCGACTCACTGGGCTCCCGCGAGGAGTTCCTGCGCGAATGGGGCACCGACCTCGGGGGCGGGAAAGTCGCCACCCGCGACCCCAAGGCGCTCGGCGAGCACCTGCGCGGCGAGGGACTGCTGATCGCCCGCACCCGCGCCGACGTCGGGCGGCCGCTGCCGCAACCGATCCTGGCCGAGCAGAACGTCGACGGCGACCCCGAGGTCTACCGGCGCCTGGCCGGGGACGCCGCGGCGCTGGCGCGATTCGTGCTCGACAAGACCATGCCCTCCAAGGACCGGTGGCAGGCCGCCGGGCAGATGGACCTCGCGCTGCGGCAGGCCACCGGCATCGCCAAGGCCCCCGCCGTGGCGGCGTTCTGCGAACTGCTGCTGCACACCACCGAACGGATCGTGCTGTGGGGATGGCACCGCGCGGTGTACCAGGTGTGGCTCGACGCGCTCGCCGACTACCACCCCGTCCTCTACACCGGCAGCGAAACCCCGGCGCGGAAACAGAAATCCGTCGAGGCCTTCCTCGACGGTGACGCCCGGGTGCTGATCATGTCGCTGCGCTCGGGTGCCGGGCTCGACGGGCTGCAGATGGGCTGCGACACCGGGGTCTTCGGCGAACTCGACTGGTCCCCGCAGGTGCACCTGCAGTGCGTTGGGCGGCTGCGTCGCGACGGCATCACCGATCAGCCCAAGGCCTACTTCTGCCTGTCCGATCAGGGATCCGACCCGCCGATGCGGGACCTGCTCGATGTCAAACGCATGCAGAACGACCCGATGCTCCATCCCCGCGCCGCCACCGTGGAACCGGCCGCCTCGGGGCTCAACCACATCCGGGCGCTCGCCGAATCCGTGCTCGCCCGCACCACCACCAGCAAAGCCAGCTGACCCAGGCCGACCCTCTGATCGGAGAGCCACCGCATGCCCACCCTCCGTCCGGCCCTGCTCGCCCTCACCCTCGCCGCCACGGTCACCACACCCGCCGCCTGCGACCTCAACACCCCCGGCCCCACCCCCATCCCCGGCCGTCACGACACCAGCACCAGCAGCACTGACGACACCGAGGACGTCGAGTTCTACGCCACCTGCGACGAGAACAGCCGCCCGATCCAGGTGCGCCCGAACACCGTCGCCGCGCGCGCCGCCGCGGCGAAAGCCTGCCGCCACGCCGGCCGGGTCGGCAACGGTGTCGCCGACTACCTCAACACCCACCCGCGGTAGCCCGCATCGCCCACACCACCGCGAACCGGCGCACCCGCAGGCCAGCTTCGAGCTGACCCTCATCTGGCGCTCTCACACCTCACAAGTCCGGGCCACACCCCCGACAACCCCGCGCGGACTCGGTGGAACCGGCCGCGTCCGGGCTCAACCACATCCGCGCGCTCGCCGAATCCGTGCTCGCCCAGACCAGCAGCAGCAAAGCCAGCTGACTCGCTACCGCAACCCGCCTCCACATCACCGATTCGAAAATGGAGTCACGTCATGCGTTCACCCAGCACCTCGCCGCACTCGGCTCGCAGTCGTATCACCGCTGAACAGCGCGCGGCCGCTGTCGCGGCGATGGACGAACTCGACCAGGAGGAAAGCAAGATCACCAGGAGCATGGTGCATGGCACCACCGAGCCCGCGAAACGTGCCGCGCTGCTGGAGAAGGTCGCGGACATCTATGAGCAGCAGGCTCGGATCAGGCCCGATCTCGGCGGCCGCGCGGCCGCCATCACGGTGTTCCAGAAGCATCGGCGCGGTGAAGCGCGGGAGGCTCGCGCGACGGCGCGGATGGAGATCCTGCGGGGTCAGCTGGTCGCTGCGGGCGTCGATGTGCCGGACCCGCTGCTCGGGCTTCTGCCTGGCTCGGAGGAGCGCATCGTCGGCTACATCAGCAGTTTGTTCGAGCTCTGGCTGCGGCACCTCGGCACCGGCCCGCGGCCTGCGGTGGGCGGGCGCTGATGCCGGCGACGACGAACCGGCCGCATGGCCGCGCCAAATACGTCCACGAGCGGTGCCGCTGCCCGGTGTGCTCCCGGGCGAACCGGGACTACGCGAACCACCGCGCCCGGCAGAACGCCTACGGCCGTCCCGGCCAGCCGGGAAAACGGATCCGCACGACAACGAACGGAGAGAACCGATGATCCGCGTCACCGTCCACATCGGAGAGACCGAGCACGAAGTCTGCCTCGTCTCCGGCGAGGCCTCGCCGGAGACCGCCCTCGCGCGCGAGGCGATCGCACGCTCGGTCCGGGACTGGGCCGAGCGCTACGAAGAGGGCGAGGAGGACGGACAGGCCGTGTGCCCGTCCCGAACGATCCGCTGAAAACCCATTGCCGGTGGGGGGGAGCTCCACGCTCGCCGCCACCGGCAGTTCCAGCCCCGCCGAGATCGTGTACCCCGCGAAGGAGCCTCGATGATCACCAGCGATCCGCGGCACTCCGGCGAGATCACCGATCTGCCCGCCGCGATCGACTTCTTCACCCGCGCCGCCGCCTACTGCGCCCGCGTGCGTAGCTCGCTGTCCGAGGCCGACGCGCAGGTCCGCCAGCACACCGAAGACATTCCCGGCATCGCCATGCTGGTCGAGACCGCCCGTACGGTGCTGGCCGGCCTGGGGTTTACCGGTGGCGCGGTAGCCAGGATCCTGGACTCGGCGCACGAGCGGCTCACGTCGTTGTCCGCGAGCGCACGCCAACTCGACCAGGTGCTGAGGACCGCGACGGAGGCAGTGGCCTCACTGGAGGATGGGATGCTCGTCATGGCCGCGCTGTTCCACGGCCAGACCGGCGCGGCCGAGCAGCTGGCCGCGCAGCCCGAGCGTGCCCAGCTCACCGCGTTCTACCGTGAGCCCGCCGCCGCGGCACCGGAACCCGCCCAGCGTCCCCACACTGACCACACCGACTACGACGGCGCACCGGGCGCGGTGGCCGCGGCACGGGCACTGCGGCAGGCCTACCACGATGGCTTCACCCCGTGGCGCGCGCTGCACGGCGGTATCCACGCGACATCGGTGACCCTGGGGCGGCTGGCCGATGGCACGGCCGCGGTCCTGAAACGGGTCAACCCCGATGAGGCCGAAGACCCCGACGAGGTCGAGAACGACTACCTCGGCGGCCTGGTCGCCACCGCGCTCGGCATCGACCGGGTCGCCGTGGCACGGCTGGACGAGAACACCACGCTCGCCCGCTTCCTCGACGGCGACACCGGCACTCAGCGGTGCGCGCGTGCCGAGAACATCGGTGGCGCCGCCGGTGAACTCGCCGAGCTCGAGCGCCTGACCCGGCTGCGCCACGGCCGCGAGATCGGACTGCTGGACTTCCTGTCCAACAACCTCGACCGCAACGACGGCAACTTCCTCGTCGACGGCGGCACGGTCCGCCCGATCGATCACGGCTCCTGCATCTTCGGCACCATGCGCGGCCACGACCCCGAGGACGGCGAGGAGATGTACAGCCCGTTCGCGCGGGCGCACCTGCACCGGCACGGTGATGTCATCCCGGACAACACCATCGCCCCCGCCGTTCCGTCAGCCGACCTGCACTGCCCGTTCACCGGAGCCGAGCTCGCGCGGCACCGGGCGAACCTCGCGCGGCTCGAACCGGAGTTCGCGGCCTGCGGCGCTCTCGCGAAACACGAGTTCGTGATGCGCCAGCTCGACACGATCGCCACCGCGAACCGGCGCACCCACGCGCCGGTTTCGAGCTGACCCTCATCTGGCGCTCTCACCCCCTCACCAGTGCCCTGCCCGGAGGCGCGCTCCGGCGCGTCCGGGCCGCGTCGCCGCCGAAAGCGATCCGGAGCTGACCGCGCCTACCCCGTCACCATCCACAAACACTGTCCACTAAGGAGTGTGGCGCTGTGTTCGCCAGCCTGAAGCACGAACGAAACCAGATGCTGATGGTCCGCCCTTGGGAGGCCGCCGAGTGCGAGACGTACTGGTCTATCACCGGGGCCTATCCAGGCGGCGAGGGCAAACCGAAGCACACCTTCACCGACTGTGTCGCGATGACCCTGCCCTGCGAGGCCACCGGGTCCGACCGTCCGGTATTCGTCTTCGTCGGCGCCCTCGCGCTGATCAACGAACCGATCGATCCGGCGTGGATCACCCACGCGATCCCGCTGCTGCTCGTCCACCGCGACGAGCCTGACCAGGCCTACTACCAGGACGACCAGGTCTGGATCGACGACCACGCGAGGTCGTCGAGCTGATCAAACCCTGTCCCCGGGATCCGCGCTTCTCGCGCGAGCACCAAGAAGGCCCCCGCCATGCCCGGCGGGGGCCTCCTCGTATTCCCGGGCGCGCCGCGGTCAGACCCACCCACGGATGACAGCCCGCCGCACGCCCGGCACACCCCAGCACCGTCCACTGAGGAGCCACTCGCATCATGACCGATCCCCACGCCGCACCGGCACCCGCACCGGCGGTTCCGCCGATCACCTCCGCTACCTTCCCCGTACCGGGCGCGGCGATACGCACCAACGACCCCGCCCGCCTGGCGGCGATCTACGAGTTCGCCGCACACCAGGCCGACGCCGCCCGCGATCTCGCGGCGTGGCTGGCCGACTACCTCGCCCGCACCCGCGACCGCGCCGAGCGGACCGGCGCGATGAGTATGGTGCTGCGCGATGCCACCCTGTGGCGCTACCGGCACGCGTGCGACCACCAGGATCCGCGCGGCGTGGCCGCCGACGCAGACCACTACCGCAGGCCCATCACCGACGACACCGCCAACTTCGACCGCCTCGGCCCGTCCGGGCGCAAGTGCGACGGGGCCGTGTGGGACCCGGTGCGGCAGGTGTTCCACGGCGGCGCGGTCACTCCCGCCCACGACGTGCTCGCCCACTACGGCACGCGGGCGCGGCAGCGTTTCGACACCGAGGCCCCGGACGCCGAGGTGCTCTACAACGAGGTGACCCTGCCCGACGGGCGCACCGTGACCGGCAACCGGCTCGCGCGCGGCGCGGCCGCGGCCCGGATCGGGGAACTGCTGCGCAGCCGTCTCGGCGAGCGCGGCGTGCACCAGGTCGAGACCGGCGGCGACCCGATCTACGCGGTCACCGCCACCGAGGAAGACCGGATCCGGCTGCGCACGGGCGCGATCACCGCGCTGACCGCCATGGCCGAGCGCGCCGAGCACGGTGACCAGCCCGCCGCGCTGCGCGCATGGGTCCAGGCCGCCTACCTGGCCTACCAGTCCCCTGCCACGAAGAAAGGTTCGGACGCGGCCACCCGGGTCGCGCTCGTGGCGGCCGGCGCCGCGGCCCTCGGACACGCGCCCCGGCTGCGGCACGACATCGACCTGCGCGCCTACGTGCTCGGCCAAGGCGAGTTCACCACCGACCTGCTCGCCCACCAACGCGACAGCCACGCCACCGTGGAACGGGGGCGGGCGTGAGCACCGCGACGACGATCGAATGGACCGACCACACCTTCAACCCGTGGTGGGGCTGTTCCCGAGTCAGCCCGGCGTGCCGGTCCTGCTACGCCGATGCGACCGCGACCCGGTGGGGCCACGAGCTGTGGCGCCGGAAAGGGCCGCGGCGGATGCTGTCGGAGGCGAACTGGCGGAACCCGGTGAAGTGGAACCGGGCCGCCGAAGCGGCCCGCCAGCCGGCGAAGGTGTTCTGCGCTTCGATGGCCGACGTGTTCGAGATCCACCCGGTCGCCGAGGTGAACGCCGAACTGGACGCCGCGCGGGCCCGGCTGTGGTCGCTGATCGACCAGACGCCCTGGTTGATCTGGCAGTTGCTGACCAAACGCCCGGACAACGTCGCCGACCTGGTGCCCTGGAGCGCGACCTGGCCCCAGAACGTGTGGCTTGGCGTCTCGGTCGAGGACAACCGGCGCGCCACCGAACGCATCCCCGTTCTGGTGCGCGCCAACGCCTCGACACTGTTCCTGTCCTGCGAGCCACTGCTGGAAAAGCTCGACCTCCGCCCCTGGCTCACCACCGATTCCGGTCGGCGGCGCCCAGACTGGGTGATCGCCGGAGGCGAGTCCGGCGGCATGAAGGCGCGGCCGATGCACCCGGCCTGGGCCCGATCGCTGCGGGACCAGTGCCAGAACGCGGCCGTGCCCTTCTTCTTCAAGCAGTGGGGCGACTGGGCACCGGCGGGCTACGGCCTCGGCCGCATCGACCCGCGCGAACGTCTCGTCGGGCCACCGATCGAGGGCCCACCGGCGGCCCCGCCCGGCCACCGAGGGTTCGAGGTGATCCGCCGGGTCGGGAAGAAGGCCGCCGGCCGGGTGCTCGACGGCGAGATCCACGACCAGTTCCCCGACCTCACCGTCGAGGTGCCGGTGCTGGCCGACCAACCGCGGCCGAGCTGATCCAGCAGCCGCTCGACCCTTTCACCCATCAACCCGGGGGCGAGCCCACATCGAGGCTCACCCCCGGGTTCTTCATGTCTGGCAACGATGATTCGGTAAGGAGCGGTGCCGTATGACGGCCACCCCAGATACACACGCGGGCGGCAGCCCGGCCCCGGGAAGCGAAGTCATCACGATGGTCGGGCCCGCCGGCGCGGGCAAGACCTCGGCCAGGAGCCGCTGGCCGGACGCCATCGTGATCAGCCTGGACGAGCTACGCGCCCAGTTCTCCTGGTGCGGCTGTTCGAGCAACCAGGATCCCCGGCTGCGGGCGCTGGTGGTCGAGATCGCGTTCACCGCGGCACGAACGGTGCTCGACCGTGGCGGCCGGGTGCTCTGGGACGCCACCAACGCGGTGGCCACCGACCGCCAGGCGCTGCTCGCGCTCGCCGCCGAGTACGACGCGGCCACCCATGCCGTGATCGTGCTGCCCCCGCTGGAACAGGTCCTGGCCCAGAACGCGACACGATCCCAGCGACGCTGCCCGTGCGGCTATACCCGCGCCGTACCCGAAGCCGTCGTGCGGGCGATGCACGAGGCGATCACCCGCCAGCCGCCCACGACCGCGGACGGCTGGCACCGCGTCACCGTCCTCGACCACCACCAGTCAGGCGGGGCGGTGAGCACACGATGAGCGCGGTGTACGACTCCCTGGCCCATCCGCCCACCGACGGGCTGGACCGCACCGACTGCGAGTACCTCGCCTTCGAGGACTCCAGGATCACCGCCGCGGCGAACGCCCGCGCTGCCGAACTGTTCGACACCTTCGACTCCGCCGCCCTGCTGGCCATCGCCGAACTGCAGGACCTCGCCCACGCGATCCGCGCCCGCGGCGCGGCCTACCGCGCCGCCCAGCTCAACGCCCCCCACCGCCCGATCACACCAACCCGGAAACCCCGATGACCAGAAAGGACCACCGCCGTGCCGGACACGATCACCCACCGCATCACCGTGAACCTGATCCCGCCCGCCGGACCCGAGGTACCGGTCAGGACGATCTTCAGCTACACCCCCGATGACCCCTACGCCGTCCGCATCCGGTTCCACACCGGCGCCCGCGGCTGGGTGGACTGGGAAGCCGCACGGCTGCTGCTCGAGGAAGCACTGGTGCTCGATGCCGCCGGAGACGGCGACGTCCACTTCGAACGCGCCTTCCGCCGCGGCGCCCCGGATACGCGCATGCTCCTCGACGTCACCAGCGACACCGGCACAGCCCGGTTCGCCATCGACGTCGACGAGCTGGCCACGTTCCTCGACGCCAGCCACCAACTGGTGCCCGCCGGCACCGAACCGACGCGGTGTACCCCGCCGGACACCACCCAGAAGTTCACCACCTGACCGCCGCTCACACCCGGCACCCGGGGCCGGGGTTCGCCGTCATCGGCGACGTGACTCCATCAGATCTCCTTGCGTGCAAGTGGAAAGGCCCTGCCCAGTTCATTCTTGGGCGGGGCCTTTTTGCGTTCCGGGGCTCGATCGGCCCGGCCGGGTGCCGCACGGGGCACGGCGCCGCCGGAAGGGGGCTGGGTGGCGTGTCGGGTGAGCGTGCGCTGGCGGGGTGGCCATGATCGACCCACACCGGTCGCGGACCTTCCCTTGGCACGGCCCTATCGCCCCCGCTACTGCATGCCGGTGCGCGAGCAGCGCTGGCGCTACCACCTGTGGAGGCTGCTTCCCCGCCCGTGGCGCCGATGCGGCTGTCGGTATCACGCCGGTGACTGGACCACCGTCAACGGGATCACGCTGCGGCTGCTGGCTTCCATCGAAGCTGTGGACTGAAGGCCTTTCGGCGGAGGCTATTGTCCAAGGTCATGACAGTGGTCGTGGCCTGCCTGGCGCTAGTGGTATCAATAGGGTCGCTGATCTGGCAAATCACCGCGTGGCGCAGTTCCGGTCCACGGGTTCATGTGGCGCTGGTCGAAGCTCGACCGCTGGACACTCGAAGTACCGCCCAACCCGGGCTTGCGGTAGTCGTGTCCAACTGTGGTCGCCTCGCTGCCCGCGTGCACGCGATCCGTCTTGAGCTGTCCCACGAAACAGACGTGACACTTCCCGACGGCACACGGATGCCGCTCGTGCTCGCACGTGAAGCGTCGGACATCACGCTTCCAGCCGAGGTCGACGCAGGTGATGAACTGGTGGCGGTCTGGGAGGCCGACGAAGTCGACTGGCTTTGCGACTTCGCCAAGAACGGCCGCGCCGACATCCTGTGCCGAGTACGAACAGGCGCGGACGAAATCAAGATTCGTGACGTGCGTGGATACCGACCCGTCGCGATGGGGCGGGACGCCTAGACGGCCAATTCCTGCGACTCCACAGGGCTGATCACCCCGCCAGCGGACAACGGGCGGGTACGCCTGCTGAAATCGATGGCTTCGCTCACAGCCCCTCCGCCATCCAGGAACAACTCGACCGCATCCAGCGCGCCATCATCAGCGATCCCGCGCTCGCCAGCGGCAGCGCCAAGGAACTGATCGAGAGCACCGCGAAGGTCGTCCTGCTCGAACGCGGGCTTCCGGTCAACGACAAGGACGACCTCCCCGTATCCGCAGAACCCGCCGCCTGTGCGGGAACCGACACCGTCGCACCAATCATGGAAAGAGATAATCCGCGCAGCATGAAGCCGCGCACAAATCTGCGCTTCATAAAAACGAAAACCTCTCGTTCGTGTCCACCCTCGACAGGCGCAGCATGCCCCCTGGACACCCCGACGCTAACGCGCCACAGCCAAGCACCGCACGGCCGCCGGATGCGATTCACCCCCAACAGCTCAGCGACACCGGACGGGGCTCTTCCGGCGCGGTCAAGTGCTGGTACTGATGCGGGTGGTCGCGTACTGTTCCCGGGCAGGGCCTGGACGTTAGATCCTTTTCGCCGAACTCAGATGTGGACCCGGTTCGGTACTGCGCTCTCCGGCAGTGAGCAGGTCTGCGATAAGCAGTCCGGCGGAGCTGGCGAGGTTCTTGCCGTCGTCGAGGTAGGCCTGAGTTACCGAGATCGAGGAGTGGCCGAGGTCGATGCTGATCTGCCGCACGGGGACGCCGTGGTCTTCGGCGACCCGGGCGTAAAAGCGCCTCGCTTGGTGCGGGCGGATGGTGTCGACGATGCCGGCCAGCTGCGTGGCGTGCGCGCGGGCGGGCCGGGGCAGCCGGTCCGCGGCCCGCTGCAGGAACCGGCACAGGTACTTCAGCGCTTTGACGATCTCCTGGGTTTCCAGCCGTGCACCGGTTTTGGTGGTCAGCAGTGGCTGATCGGCGGGCTTCGCCGACACCTGCCCCCGCACCGCGACGCCGCGCGAGGACTCGGCTTGATCGCGTTCAGCGAGGTAGGCGTCGATAAGCGCGAGCAGCGTCGGGCTGATCCTGCCCCAGCGTTCCTTGTCGCCCTTGCCGTCGATCAGGACGGCGGGGTCACCGTCCGGGCCGGTGCGGTAGATGTCGCCGCGGTCGAGCGCGCACAGCTCCTCAGCGCGAATCCCGGTGGTGGCGAGGAAGTCCACGATCATCTGGTACCGCAGCCGAAGCGCGCCCGGGTAGTGCGCGGCCGCGAACCGCAGCGCTTTCACCTGCGGCAGGCTCCACGCCACCCGCGGTCGCTTCGGCGCAGGTGTGGAGACGTGCAGGTTTCGGCGTTCCTCACGGGGCAGCGCGGCGGGCACCTCGATGGTGGTGCGCCGCTGGTGGCGCTGCTCGCGGTACCACGCCGACACCGCGCCCAGCCGGGCCTTGATCGTGGTCCGGGCGATTCCGGACGCGTCTTGCTCGGTGATCCAGCGGCGCAGGACCTTGCGGTCGACCTCGGCGTAGGGGTCGATCCCGTGCCGGGCGCACCACGGGAAGAACGCGCACGGGTCGGGGACCAGGCGCACGTTGTGGTGCTCGCTGGGGTCGCCGCGCCAGAGCGCTTGCATGGCTCGCGGGATGCCCAGCGCGGTGGCGTAGCTCGTTTTCGTGTTGGCCGCGGTGTAGGCGGTGTGCAGCCACTCCGCTGCGGCCGTCACGGCCGGGAGCGCCCACGGCGGTGCCGGGTCGTGCTCGGCGAGCACCAGGTCGCCGGTCATGCCGGCACCCGGGACGAGTCGCCGCCGCGGCGTGCGCGGTACGCGCGCTGCTGGCAGGACCGCGAGCAGTAGGCCCGGGGCCGTCCCGTCGACGCCCGTCCGATCGCGGTCCCGCAGATCCGGCACACCGGTGCGACCGGAAGCGAGGTTTCCTCACACGAGACGGTTTCGGCGGCGGTGCCGGGGGTTTCGTCACACGCGGGATCGGTGAGCAGGTCGAGCTGGTCGCCGATCGGGCGGTTGGACCACAGGACCTCGACCGCGTGCCGGGCTCGCGCGGGTGCGTGATTGCCCGACGGCCGGGGCAGGGTGAGTGCGATCTGGTGCCAGTCGCCGAAGAGCTCGTCGTAGAGATCGCTGGGATAGCCCGAGAGCAGGACGGTCGCGTTCGTGGCGTGCAGGGCGGCGGCGAGGTCGCGGTGCTCGGCTTCGCCGGCGGTGTCGAAGGTGTAGTCGCGGCCGCGTGAGCGGTCCCGGCCGAGCCGGGTCTGCTCGAGGTAGGGCGGGTCGACGTAGAGCACGGCGTCGTGCACGCCGTACTTGGTGATGATGTCGGTGGCGGGCCGGTTCTCGATCAGCACGGTGCGCAAGCGTGCCGCGGCTACCGCGAGTTCGTCTGCGCGGGCCGCGAAATCCGGCGCCGGGTTCGATTTCGGCGCCGCGGAGGAGGCCCACCCGGCGCGTCCGGCGGCGCTGGCCTTGTTGAAGGACTGGTTGCACCGCACCCACCAGCGGCGTGCCCGTTCGACGGGATCGAGCGTGGCGGGCCGCTCGGCGCAGGCCTCGTACTCCGCTCGGGAGTACGGGGTGAGCTGGCAGGCGCGGGCGAGTTCGGGCCCGCGGGTACGCAGCACGGTGAAGAAGTGGGTGACCTCGCCGTCGAGATCGTTGATGACCTCCACCGGGCTGGGTGTCTTCGCGAAGAGCACGGCGGCCGACCCGGCGTGGGTTTCGACGAACACGCGGTGCGGCGGCAGCATGCCGCCGATCCGGCGCGCGAGCCGGACCTTCGCGCCGTAGTAGCCCACCGGCGGGCGCAACGCGGTCACGCTGCCCGCTCCACCGCGTCGAGCTGGTCGTCGTCGGGGTAGACCTCGGCTCCGGCCGCCGCCGCGGCGGCGACCAGCGCGGGGCACGGGTACACCACCGGCTCCGATGGTCCGGCCGCAGCGGTGCAGGTGGTGCAGATCTGCGAGCCGATCGGCAGCGGCGTGTTGAAGTGCGCGGTGGTGACCGGGTGCTGCTCGATCACCTCGCCGAGGTCGGTGAGGTCCGGGATGGACGGAAGAACGGGGGGTTCGGTGCGCAGCAGCACCCGGGCCGGGGTCAGGGTCAGGTCCGGGGTCTCGTAGCGGCGGGGCTGTTTCCCGCGGTGGTAGGCGATCGTGCGGAGGCCGCCGTCGTGCTCGTCGACGCGCACCTCATGTGTCGCGCTGACGTCGACGTCGTCGTCAACGACACCGTTGGCGTCCATCCAGGCGAGCACCTCGTCGAGCACCGGGCCGGGCAGGACGTAGGGCGCGTAGGCCGGGATCGACCACACCGTGCGGCCCGGCCCGACCGGCAGCGGGTCGGCGGCAGGCTCGTCGACGACCGCGTCCACGGCCGGGGCGGTGACGGGTCGGGTGGCGAGCCGCCGCTCGAGCATGATGCGGACACCGACGGCGCCGGTGCAGACGAACTCGTCCAGCAGGTCGTCGGCGACCCGCTTACCGAGTTCGAGCTCGTCATCGGTGAAGTAGCGGTACCGGTCGGAGACGACCAGGTCCGGGTCGATCGGCTCGACGGCGCACTGCAGCCACCACACCATGCTGTCGACGGCTTCGGCGAGCCGGTCCTGCTCGGTGATGTCCACTGTGGAGTCCTGGGCTGTGGTGGTCACGAGATGGTCCGGCCTGCCGCTGTGGTGATCTCGGTGAGCCGGGTGCGCTGGGACTGGACGAGCTCGTCGAGCCGGGCGCCCGCCCCGTCGATGATCTCGACGAAACGCCGTTCGGCGGTGGGGTCCTCGGCGTAGCCGATGTGCCAGTTCTTGGCGCCGGTGATACCCAGTTCGTCGGCGAGCTGGATCCGCAGCTCATCCAGGGTGAGGTCGCCATGCTCGGGCAGCTCGGCGCCGACGGTGGTGAGCGCGCGGGCGTGGACGTATTCCCAGTCGCGCACGACGGGCTTGGCGTGGTCGTGGGCGTCGAGGAGCTGTTTGACCGCGACTTCCCAGCCGTGCGGCGGGTGGTCGAGGTCGGACCAGGCCTTCTCGATCCGGTCGAACGCGTCGGCGACCGCGGGCCAGGCGTCCGCGGCGTCCCGCAGCACCCGGGTCGCCTTGCGGCGGTAGGCCGCCTGCTGCCACAGGCGGCGGGCGACGGTGAACTCGCGGCGGACCAGCTCGGCGCGCTCCTGGTCGAGGTCGGCGAGCGCACGGGACGTGGGCACGACCGGCTCGGGCTCGTAGCCGTCGAAGTCCGAGAAGTGGAAGCGCGCCGCTTCGCGCACGCCGCCGTAGTGGACGATCTGGGTCGCCTTGAGGAAGTGCGGGTGATGCGCGATCGGACAATCATCGCCCGCTTCAGCCACGACGACCTGCTTGGGCTGGCGTGCCTCCCACGCGGCACGCGCCTGCCGTGCCCGCTCGGCCTCGAGCGCGTGCTGGGCGGCGAGTTGCTCGGCGCTCGGCGGCGCCAGCTCGATCATCAGCGCGGTGATCTCCTCTGGCTGCCCGTCCTGCCAGGATCCGTCGGCGTCGCGGTAGGAGCCCTGGTAGCAGGGTTCGGTCGAGCTGCTGCAGTCGTGATGGAGGCGGACGTCCAGGGCAGGGGCGTGTTTCTGCCACGCCGCCTGGTACAGGATGGCCTCGTCCGGGTCGGTGAATTCGCGAAAGGCGACGAACTGCCAGTCCCCGGTCGTGGCCGCGTCGCCGGTGTAGACGCTCACGGAGGAGTACGGGCCGAAGGGCAGCGGAGTGGAGAAGTCGTAGAAGTTGCGGGGCACGGGTTGGGCGGCGCGGCGGCGCGGCCAGAGCTTGAACATCGAAATCCCTCATCTCCGGGTATGCGGCGTGGTGCTCGACAGGGGCGGGGTGGTGCCGGGGAATCTCGCGGTCAGCTCTGGGCGACGGTGTTCGCGACGAGCTGCTGCAGGCGTCGGCGCATGGTCAGTCCTTCAAGGTGATGCCGAAGTGCGCGGCCAGGTCGTCGGCCAGCAGCTTCGGGCGGGGTTCGTCGTCGGTGAGGTGATCGCCGAGCACGTCCCGCGCGGTCTGGTAATCGAGATCGCCGTCGGCCCAGCACTCTGCGAGCTCGACCGCAGCCGCCGCCGCGTTGGCCGGGGCGACGTCGGCGTTGACGAGCCAGGCGGTGATTGCGGCGACGGGGACGATGATGCGCGCCATCTCGTTCACCGCCCCGTTGTTAGCTCGTAGAGGCGCCAGAACTCGGTGAGCGGCAAGGCTTCGTAGTCGTCCCAGTAGGTCTCCAGCGCCAGCGCGGGATCGACGTTGTGCAGCGGGCTGCCCGCGGCGAAGGCGGGAGGGAAGTTCTCGCAGACGTACTCGCGGCCCTCGATCTCGACGGTGCGGATGAACCCGACGAGCAGTCCCCGGTCGTGTTCGGCGAGCGTGTCCCATCCAGGCAGCCGCAGGGCCACGTGGACGCCTGTTCGGGTGTTGTCCATGGTCTTCCCTTCGGTCAGCGGTCTACCGGGAGCTCGTTCAGGGCGTCGTGAGATGTCATCGCGGATGCGTCACTTCAGTGTCAGTAGCAGCGGAGCGCCGCAGGATGCGGCGGATTCCCGCGCGCAGGGCCCGGCCTATGTCGGCGAACTCGTCGACCACGGCGTCGAGGTAGCCGTAGTGGCTCCGCTTGACCAGCGCGACGGCGTCCTTGCGGGAGATCGGGTGCAGTTCGACGTCGCGGTAGGGCGAGGCGTCGCCGCATTCGGCCTTGCAGGCGGCCATCTTCTCGTCGGCGAGCCTCTTCGACACCACCACGCTGGCGGTGCTGGCGTGGCGCCGGGAGAGGCTGAGCTGGACGAGCAGTTCGATGTCGTGCTGGTGCTGGCAGGTGGTCTGCTGGGTCATGATCTTCTGCTGTGTCGTCATCGCTGCTCCTTCGGTTCGTGGTGGTGAATAGTGATCACAACGAGCCCTCTGGCAGGAGCTCGTGAAGCTCCCACCAGCCCGGTACTTCCTTGAGTCGCCACTGCGGCCAGTTGGGCTCGATCTCGGCCACGGTCCCGGTCGCCCACAACTCTTCGGTGGGGTACACGACCTTCTCTCCGACCGTCGGGAACCAGGTGCCGCTCATCGCGCTTTCCTTCCTGCGAAGCCGCGTCCCACTGACACCCGATGACGCCTCTGAACATCCGGTCATTTCGGGCTTCCGGGGCGAGTGCTGTATCCGTATCTATAACACAGGTTATCGATACTTCTATGAACATGACGCCGCCAGACGGGTGAAAGTGTCGAATGACTCGACATTGTCGAGTCATTCGACATATGCTGGGGGCATGACGCGCTACGAGAACTACGAGTACGAGCCGGCCGCGCGGCCGCGGGCTGTCCGCGATCTCGTCCGAGCCCTGGGTGTGCCCGACGAGGTGCCGCTGGCCGTGCCCGATGAGCGGCTGGTCGTCATCGAAACGCTGGACCGTCCCGACGGCAGTCTGACCGGCGATCAGATCGTGATCGGCATCGACACCGCCGCCGAAGCCAACCTCTCCGGCCGCATCGGGAACAAGGACACCGTGCTGCATCTCGAAGGCGACTTCGCCGCGGGAACCTACGAGCGAGACGTGGACGAGGCGTGAGCACGTCGAGCTACGACCCCGAAGCGGCACGAACCACGGCGCTGGGTGCGCTGCGCGCGTGGGCCCGCAACCGCGACCGCCTGCCCACCGACCGCGCCGAGTTGCTCGCGCTGGCCTGGTACACCGGCAACCGCAACGTCGCCGAACTCGCCCGGCTCGCCGACATCTCCCGCGACATCGTCTACGCCGATCTCAAATCCGCCGGCATCGACGTGGCCGATCGTGCCGCCGCGGTCGACGTGCCGCGCTACGAGCCGTTGCGGGCGGACACCGTCGCCGCGATCGCGGACCTGCTCTTCGCCCGGGTCGGCCCCTCGATGCTCACCGAGAACCCCAGTCCGCTGACCAACGCCGCGTGGATGGCGGCGATCGCGCTACAGCGAATCAGCGAACTGCTCACCGATGCTCCCTCGACCGACCAAGACGACCGGATCGCCGCGCTGGACGACCTCGCCGCTCGCGGCGAATACGTGACCAGGTCCGTGCACAAGCTCATGGCCGCCGAGATCCCGGCCGAGCGGCTCGTCCAGTACACCGACAACACCGCGAGCACCGGCCTGGACCTCGCCGAGCCGATCATCACCGCCGCCACCCTGACCCTGGCCCTGCCCAACCAGGAGACCATCACGCTCACGCTGGACAACGGCGGCGGCAAACCGGTGACCGTGCACGGCGAGAGCCCGCACCTGACCGGGCAACCCGACGCGGCCGCGCACCTGCACATCACCCACGCCCTCACCGCGCTCGCGCTCGCCCTCACCACGTCCCTGTCCGGCGAGGCCCTGGCGTACGACGAATAAGTAGTTCCCCATCAGAAAAACAAGGAGGAGATCGTGAACGACGACATCGCCGAACAGGTCCGGCGCAACATGCGTGAAGAAGAGCGTGAGCAGGCCGCCGCCGAGCGGCGGCGGGCCGCTGCCGAACGCTCGCGGCAGGCGACCCGCTCCGACGGGCGGGCGCGCGCAGGCCGCTGACGGCTGGTGGCGCCTACCTGGCTGGTCTCCCGGAACCCAGACCACGGAAGACCGGGAGACCAGCCTCCACCGACAACGACCACCACCCCGACCGTTCTCTGGAGCAAAAAACCCATGAGCGACAACGACAGCGGCCTGCCCGGTGACCTCCACGCCGCCCTGCAGCGCCACCTGCCCGACCCCGCCGACGATCCGTACCACCGCAACCCGCGAACGGCCCTGGCCGTGCTGGACCGGCTGCGGCCGCACTTCGACGACTTCGACGACGTGGTCCAGGTGCTGTTCCCCTACGACGGCCCGCACAGTCGGGACACCGTGATCGACGCCGCGGTGCTGATGGCCCGGACCGGCCGCTACCTCAACAACGCCACCCAACGCCGCGCGCCCCTGGACCAGGGCAGCACCGTCGGCGCGATCATCGGCAACGTCAAGGCGGTGCTGTACCAGTTCGAGCAGCTGCTGGAGCAACTCGCCGACGGTGCGATGCGCCTGGCCGACGATCCGACGCTGTACTCCGACCAGGTCGCCTGGGACCAGAACGTCCCGCGCGAGCAGCGGATGAAGGATCGGCACGACGCCGGCGTCACCACCGCGATGCACCTCGCCGACCAACTCCGCCAGATCCGCGGTGACCTGGTCACCCGGGACAGCGCCGGATTCCGGCCCATCAGTGGGATCGCGCCCCGCCTCGACGAGCCGACCGCGCTGGCCAACCAGCTCGGCCACACCATCGACGACCACGATGACTCCTCCAGCGCCTGACCCCTCTACCCACCAGCGAAAGGCCATTCCGATGACGACCGACGCGACGGCGCTGCCGCTCGAAGACCTGCACGACGAGCTGCGCCGATGGAGCGCAACCCACTCGCCCGGTGTGCGGGCGGCGGTAGAGCTGCTGATCGAACACGACCGCTGGCTGCGCCACGAGGACTTCCGGGCGCGCGCGGTGAAACGGATCGACTACGAGGAGATGGTGGTCATCTCCTGGCCGGTGGCGCAGGACATGCTCGACGACGGCCTGCGGGCGTCGACGAGCGAGCTCGCGGTGCTCGACTTCGCGCTCGCCCTGGCGCAGGACCGGTTCCGCTGGGCCAGCATGGGCCTCGAACATTGCGCGATGCTGCTGCACGCCGCCCAGACCGCGCTCGGAGCGCGCTGATGACCGGCCAGGACGAGGTCCGGATCCTGATCCCCGACCACCCCGAGCTGCGGCTCGCCGCAGCGATCGAGTTCGCCGGGGCGCTCCAGCACGCGAACGACCCGCTGCCCGTGGACGAGGGCGAGCCGTGGCGGCTGCCCGAGCAGCTGGTCGCCGCCGACCTGGAGTCCGCGCTCGACGCCGCGGTGCTCCACCAGCCGCACTTCAGCCACCGGCACATCGGCGACACCGGCCCCGACACCGACACGGGGATCGATCTGCGGCACGACGGTGTCGGGCACATGCCCGTCTACGTCACGACGCTGCCGCGTGAGCAGCTGCGGCTGCTCCTCGACGCGGCCGCGGTCCTCGAGCAGGCCGAAACCACATCAGGGACGGAGTCGTTGCCCGCGTTGCGGGAGGTGCGCGAGTTCGTCGACACCTGGCGCGAGGCCGACGAGGACCAGGACGGCGACGTGTCGCTGGGCGCGTGGCGGACCGTCGTGCGGATCCTCGGGCTCGCGATCGCCGACACCCCGGCGCGCGAGCACCGGCCGCGGCGGCTGCTCGACGAAGCGGGCCAGGCGGTGCCGGTCGCGGACGGTACGGGCACGTCCCCGGCCGCCGACACCGCGGTGCTGCTGGCCCGGATCGACGCCGCCGGTGACACCCGGCCCGTTGATCTCGACACCGCCGCGTTCGCCGCCTACCAGCGGCTGACCATCGAATGGCACACCGCGATCTACGGCCCGAAGGCCACCAGCGCGGACGCGCTGCTGCAGTCAAACACGTACTGACCGAGCACGTACGGACCGGGAGGATCCGATGCCGCGCTTGATGTCTGTCGCTTACACCGAAGCCTCGGTGCATGCCCGTGTGAAGACGGTGACCCGCCGGAAAGGCTGGTTGTTCTTGCGCCCTGGGGAGCGGATCACGTTGTGCCGCAAGGTGATGGGCCGCAAACCCGGCGAGCCGCTGGTCCGCATCACCGACGTCGACGTGGTCGACGTGCGACGGGAACCGCTGGCCGCGATCACCGACGACGAGGTCGCGCTCGAAGGCTTCCCCGGAATGTCCCGCGACGAGTTCATCCAGCACTTCTTCGTTACCGCGCAAGGAATCCAGCCCGACGACCTCATCACCCGCATCGAGTGGACCTACGTGTCCTCCCCCGGCTGAGCGTGCCCCGCGCGCCCGGACCTGCTGCCACGAAACGAGGAGTCCCCTTGATCACGCTCGCCACGGTGACACAGCTGGAGAAGGTCGCGGACACACTCCCGGCCGGGGAGGCGGTGCTGGACCGGGCACGGACCCGCGTTCGCCAGGCCGCCCGGATCGTCTCCGCCGCCGTGCAGGTGGATCCGACCCTGCTCGACGACCGCGACTACGCCCGCAACCACCTCCTCGACCTCTGCGTCGAGCTGGTCCGCCAGCTCCAGCCACTGGCCCGGCAGGCCTTCCTGACCCTGGAACACGCCCGCCTCACCAAGGCCGGGGCCCCGCAGGAGGAGTTCGCGCGCATCGGCAGGATCAACCCGCTCGCCCCGGACGAGCTCGACGCCCTGTCCGAACGGCTCGTCGAACTCGCCAAGCAGATCGACGCCGCGGCGCTGCCGGACTGGAACACACCCCGGCGGATCCGGGAACGCTCCGAACGCCTGCTGCCCGGCCCCAAGGTCATCACCCGGTTCGCTGACCAGCTCGCCGAGGCCGTCCGTCCCGCCGCCGACCTGCCCTACCCGGCCGCCATGGCCGTCGAGGTCGCCGCCCTGGCCGAGCAGCTGCGGACCATCGCGGATCGACCCACGGCGGCCGAGGACCAGATCGCCGCCACCTATGCAGCACCCGGCATCGTCGGCAGGAATGACCGGTGACCAGCCGGTGTTGGCCGTCGCCGGACGTCGGCTCCTGCCCGGCCGGGGCGCGCCTGATCCCGGGCAGGATGATGCTCGCCGTGGGCACTGGGGTGTCCCCCGGCGGTCGCCGCATCGGCGAGCGCCGGGGACCTGTTCTCGCTCTGTGGGTCAGCGGCGGTAGCAGGGGTGGTGGCCTTCCCAGCATTCGCCGAGGCTGGTCATGAGCCTGGCGCTGTGCAGGCAGGCGCGCTGGTCTTCCCAGCGGCCATGGTGGTTGCCCGCGGCGAGCAACAACGGGTTGGTGACCGTGGTGTACCCGATGATCGCGGCGACTGCGGCGTCGGCCGCCTCCCCCTGCAGCGGAGCGACGGTGGCATCCGGTGCCGGAAGGGTCAGCGTGCGATCGGCCAGGGCGAGGGAGTAACTGAACTGGGTGGCGAGGTCGTACTCGCAGGTCTCGGCGTTGCCCTGGCGGGCTTTCCAGCGCGGGTCGGCAGCGGCGGCAAGCCCGCACCAGCGGGCCGCGAGCAGTCCTTCCCAGGCGGTGGCCAGTACCTGCGTGATGTCGTCCGGCGGCATCGTCTCGAGGACACGGGTCAGGGTGGCCAACGCCCCCGGCCAGTCATCGTGTGTGTCGGACGTGTCGCGCACCGTGACATCCTGCCACGGGGGGTTGGAGCTGGTTGGTTCCGATGCTCCGGCCCTGCGCGGCGAGTCAGGTGCCGAAACGGTGCCGGCGATTCAGGCCGCGGCAGCACCAGATGGCTGCCCCAGTACCCGGAACGCACGCAACACCGCGATGATCGATGCCATCGCCGACCTGCCGCCCACCGTCGTAGTCCCTCGGTGCGCTGGCCCAGAGCGGTGTCTCTCCGGGACCGGTCCCGGCCAACGAAGTTAATGTCCGCACTTGCTTCACCGGCAGCACTCTCTCCCTAGCGAAGGAATGTGAGCAGGTTGAACAGGCGAAACGTATTCGTTGGCATGGTTGTCGCGTCTGTCTTGTCTTTCGTGGTGCCGTCAACGGCGGTCGCGGCGGTACCGGCAACGGCCGGGTCTTCGGCCCTTCCGCCGTGCAACGTCACGGCCAAGTCGCCGCACATCAATGTGCGCAAGGAAGCGACCACGAAGTCGGCGGTGGTCAGTGTGATGGAGCCTGGTCAAAGGTGGGTGGCGTACTGCGGCACGGTGCGAGGCGAGAACATCGCGGTGTGTGGCCTGCCGGCACTGGATCAATGGGTCAGGCTGGAGCTTGGTTACGTGCACAAGTCCTGTGCCTACTGGATCGAGTAGGGACCGGCCCACAAATGGGCCGGGGGTGGTTGCACGAAGCTCTCGTCAGAGGCCCTCGAGTTCGGCCAGGCGCCGGTAGCCGTGGCCTGCGAAGTTGGGCAGGCGGCGGGCGTGGGAGTACACCAGGACGCCGGCAGTGGCCCAGAGCCGGATCACGCGCATCGCCTCGACCGGCCACGGCCATACCGGGGTGGCGTGGCGCTGGTAGCCGCGGTGGAAGGCGTCCCGCTCGCCCGGGTCGGCGAGCTGGTCGAGATCGGCGAGCTTCGCGAAGTCCAGCAGCGGGTGCGCCCGCCGCACGTTCTCCAGGTCGAACACGATCGGCTCTCCGGCGTGGGAGACGCCGATGTTGCCTCGGTGCAGATCGCCGTGGATCACCGATTCCCCCTCGATGGCGGCCGGTCCCCAGCGGGCACGGAGCGCGCGGATCCGGTCCGCCGCACCAGGATCGGCTGGTTCGAGGGCGTCGGCGCGCGCGAGGATCTCGGCGTCAACGTCGTGGCGGGTGAGCCCGGCGGGGACGGGCAGGGTGTGCAGCTGCCCGACCATCTCGCCGACCTGTGCCACCAGGGCCGGGGTGAGCCGGGCCTGCGGGTCGAGGTCGACCCAGTCGTAGGCCACCCACCAGCGCTGCTGCGCGGCGAGCTCGCCGTACTCGAGTACCCGCGGCGTCCTCAGCACGTCGCGGGCCAGGGCATCGGCGGCGACCGCGCGCCGCCAGTACCCGCGGTCGTCGAAGAGCTTCACGAACACCGGCCTGCCGGTGGGGGCTTCGGCACGGAAATGCCGATTATGGAACCGCCCCCGGGCGCTGCCCAGCGGAAACACCCGGCAGCCCAGCACGCCGCCGAGCATCACCTGCAGCGCGCCATCGTCCTCGGGCATAGAACCGATCATGCTCGACGCGCCGCCCGCGCGGCTGGATACGCTGCGGGCGGCCGTGGGGTGTTCAGGCTTTGCAGCGCAGGTCGTAGAGCCGCCAGGCTTCGCTGACGAGGAGTGTTGGTGCGGCGGCGGCGAGTCCGATGTGTTCGATCGGGCTGGTCGAGCGCGCGTAGGCGGTGCCGTCGGGTCTGCGGACGAGATCGCCGTCGCGAATCAGCGACAGCCGGCTGTAGGGCGTGCCGTGGGCGTGGCCGCTTTGCGAGCGCCAGAGCATGCCGCTGCTTTCCCGAACACGGCCGGAATCTGCGGTGTTCTCCGGGAACGCGAGGGCGATGGCCTCTTTGATCACCGTCGTCATGTTCAGCGTCCAGTTGGCGACCGTCGCCCCGTTCACGCCGAGCGCGTCCGCCGCCGCAGCGGCGGCGCTGAGCCGGGTGCTGAGCGTCGCGAGGTTCCGGTCGGCGATGACCTGCTGCTCGGCAGTGAGATTGGTGATGTCGTTGATCAGCTTGCGTTCCTGGTTGTAGCTGTCGACCGCGATCCGCAAGGCGTTCTCGACGCGCGTCGATCGCTGTCGAGGGGCGAGAACCCAGACGGCCTGGGCCGAGCCCATCAACGCCGATCGGAGAACGGTGTAGTAGGCCACCGGATAGAGCGTGCGCGTAGCGGTCAACGCCGCGCGGAAGAAGTCGAGGTGCTCAATCGCCGCGACGAGCCCGTTGTAGGCGGCCGAGGACGCCGGCAGCGACGGGAACGTGGTGTCGTCTGCGGCGAGGCTGCTGCCCGCCGACGGGGTCAACGGTTCCTGCTCGATGCGCGCCTGCCACTGCTCGATCACCGCGAACATCCGTGCGAACCGCGCCCCCCAGCCGTCCGGGATCTCCATTTCCCCATGGTATCGACGCCGTGCGGATGCGGCGCCGAGCTAGCGGGTGCCGCGCGCTGCGCAACACCCGCCGCCCTACTTCGTCGTGATGATCGGCATGCCGAGACTGACTGGTTGGCTGACTTGACGGTCGCGCGTCCGGTCCAAGCTGACCAGCTTCCTGGCGGCGGCTTGGAGGCTGGCGTCCGTTGTCGACCAGGAACCGCCGAACCGGCTCGACTGGCTGCCCATCGTCGTCGACCAGCAGCCACTGCACGGTGCCCTCGTCCGGCACCACACGGCCCCACCGCGGCAGCTTGATCGCCGCGATATCCCGACCTACGTCATCAAACATCCGCACACCACGTTCTCGATCAAGGTGTGTGAGGTGCCAGCGGACGTGGAAAAGTCCGGGTGGGCGGACAGTTTGGTCCGGGTAGGCGGACATGAGATCTCCGGGTTGATGGACATGATTCCTCCGGGA
>NZ_BAAANN010000039.1:0-89152 GCF_039529815.1 Amycolatopsis minnesotensis
CCTGAAGGTCACCTTCGCGGCGTCAGATTCCCCGAAGGGCACCTTCAGGGCATGCGCAGCGGACCTCACCTCGGCCTCTATAGGAGCATCCTTCACGGCATCAGCAGCACCATGCCCTGCGCCGCGAGGGGCGAGATCGCGGCGTCAGATGCCGCGAAGGGCACCTTCACGGCATGAACAAACCCCCGGCGCCCGCTTACCTCACGAGTGCCGCGAGGTCCGCGGCCACTCCCAGCCCAGCCGCCCACCGGCAAGCCGGTGGGCGGGAGAGCGGTCAAGTCGGACGCAGGGCCGCCGAATTCGCGATGGTGGGGGCGCCCGCCACCCCCGTGACGCTCATCTCGGGAGCCGGGCCCCGGCAGTGCAAATTTCGACGACCGAGAGAGGGTAGAGTCGTTCTTCCCCTTCGGGTTTAGAGCTGCTAGGAGCACAGAGTTGTCGGAACCTCGGGTCAGGCGGGCCGAGATCGCTGTCGAACAACACCACGTCGATCGCGTCTACACCCGGCTCGCGGAGCTCCGCACGCAGGCGGAGGCCATGCGGGCGAAGGGCTACGAGATCGGCCACGGTGCCCAGCGTGAGGCCGTTTTCGAACAGGCGTCCATGCTGTTCGAACGGGACATGATGGTGTTCCACGCGAACCAGACGCTCCAGACGCTCGACGCCGAGTACGAGGGGCTCGTGTTCGGCAGGCTCGATCACACCGACACCGAGACCGTCTACGTGGGACGCCTCGGGATCAGGGACGCCGAGTTCGACAACCTGGTCACCGACTGGCGCGCCCCCGCCGCGGCCGCCTTCTACCAGGCCACCGCCGAGGAGCCGATGGACGTGGTGCGCCGCCGCGTGATCCGCTGCTCCGGGCAGAACGTGCTCGACGTGGACGACGACGTGCTCATCGCGGACGCGGTGCCCGAGGGCATGCCGATCGTCGGCGAGGGCGCGCTGATGGCCGCGCTGGGCCGGTCCCGCGGCGAGAAGATGCGCGACATCGTCGCCACCATCCAGCGCGAGCAGGACGAGGTGATCAGGGCGCCGTGGCGCGGGGTCACCGAGATCACCGGCGGCCCCGGCACCGGGAAGACCGCCGTCGCGCTGCACCGCGCCGCGTACCTGCTCTACCGCCACCGGCGCCAGCTCGGCGGCGCGGGCGTGCTGGTCGTCGGGCCGTCCGGGGTGTTCACCAGCTACATCTCGCGCGTGCTGCCGTCGATGGGTGAGACCAATGTGGAGCTGCGCGCGCTCGGCGAGCTGCTCGACGGCGTCGGTGGCGCCGACGGGAGCCACCAGGACGCGGCACCGCTGGCCGCGGTGAAGGGCTCGCTCCGGATGCGGAAGGTGCTCCTGCGCGCGCTGCGCGACACCCCGCCCGACGTTCCCGAGGAGATGCGCATCGTCTACCGGGGCGAGGTGCTGAAGCTCTCCGCGAAGGAGCTGGAGAAGGTCCGCCGCAAGGTGCACACGCACGGCGGGCCGCCGAACCGGTCGCGGATCCGCGCGGCGGAAACCCTGCTCGACGCGCTCGCCGACAAGGCTGAGGAGTACGCCACCGCGGACGGCAAGACGATCGACAGGGCCGAGCTGATCACCGATCTCGGCGAGCGGATCGACTTCCACCGGTTCCTCGTGGTGTGGTGGCCGGTGCTGTACCCGGGCGAGGTGCTGCGCTGGCTCTCCGACGAGAGGCGCCTCGCGCGCGCCGGGAAGCAACTGCTCAACCGCGACGAGATCAGCATGCTGGCGGCGTCCATGGCGGACCGCTCCCACGGCTGGTCGGTGGCGGACGTGGCGATGCTCGACGAGCTGCGGGTGCTGGCGGGCCCGCCGCCGAAGCGCAGGCACCGCCCGGTGGACCTGGAGGCGGAGCCGACGCCCCGCGGCAGCACCGGCACCGGGCCGCAGCGCCCCGAGCACTACGACGAGTACTCGCACATCGTGGTGGACGAGTCGCAGGACCTCTCGCCGATGCAGTGGCGGATGGTCGGCAGGCGCGGCAAGTACGCGAGCTGGACCGTGGTCGGCGACCCGGTGCAGAGTTCGTGGCCGGACCCCGCCGAGGCCGCGCAGGCGCGCGACCAGGCGTTCGGCGTGCGGACCGCGCGGCGGCGGTACACGCTGCGCACGAACTACCGGAACTCGGCGGAGATCTTCGACCTCGCGGCGAAGGTGGTCGTGGGGCAGGCCGGTTCGGACGAGCTGCCGAAGGCGGTGCGCACGACGGGGCTCACGCCAGACGTGCGCCCGGTGGACGTCGCGGCGCTGGAGCACGAGACGCAGGCGGCGGCGAAGGAACTGCTCGCGGCGGTCGAGGGCACCGTCGGCGTGATCACCGCGATGGACCGGGTCGACGAGGTGTCCGGCTGGCTCTCCGGGCAGGCCGACGAACGGCTCAAGGTCGTCGGCAGCCTGGACTCCAAGGGCCTCGAGTACGACGCGGTGGTTCTGGTGGAGCCGATGGACCTCGTCACGGAGTCGACGACGGGACGGCGTGTGCTCTACGTCGCATTGACACGGGCGACGCAGCAGCTGACCGTGCTGGCCTCCGACCCGGACTGGCTGCCGTCACCGCGGTGACCGGCGCATCGACCGCACGGGGTGACCGCACCGGGACCCCCTGCAGCGGGTAACCGATTTCCCGTCCCCATTCTCTTTATCGGGACGTGATTGATCATATCTTTAGGTAATTCTATTCCCACGCGCCCACGCAGTTGGTTTATTCCTCACCGCAAGCGCGGGGGCTGATTTCCGCTCTGGTGTTTACTAATTCTCCCCCACGGGTTTCAATGCACGACGAGCGAATTGAGGGGTTCAGTTCATTCACCACATGCGATAGGGGCATGCCGAAAGGAATGGGAGTGGTGCAGATGAGGTCGCGCACGCGACGCCGGCTGACGGCGGTCACGGTGGCGGCGGTGGCGACCGCCGCACTGGCCGCCTGCGGGAACGCTCCGACGGCCACTCCCGCGGCACACCAGATGGCACTGCAGCCGGACCTCATCGACCAGGCGCCCGTGGCCAGCGCAGAGGAAATCGCGCAGAGCGCGACGGCGGCGGCGATCAAGAAGCGCGGCCAGCTCATCATCGGCGGCGACCTCGACATGCCCCTGCTCTCGCAGCAGAACCCGACCACCGGGCAAACCGAGGGCTTCGACGCGACATTGGGCAAGATGCTTGCCAAATACATCATCGGCACACCCGATACGAAGATCACTTCACTGACCCCCGAGATCAGGGAAACGCTATTGAAGATCAACACGGTGGATGTCGTGATCCGCATTTACACGATCACCGAGAAACGGGCCGAACAGGTCAGTTTCGCCGGGCCGTACCTGACTTCCGGTCAGGCCATCGCCACTCTCAAGACCACCAAGAACATCAGCAAGCCATCCGATCTTGTCGGGAAGAAGGTGGCCGCGGTCAGCAACACGACGAGTGCCGCCGCCGTGCAGGCGCAGGCGCCCGGCGCGAAGCTCACCACCTACAACACCGGCGCGGAGTGCGTCTCGGCGCTCGAACAGGGCACCGCCGACGCCTACGTGCACGATCTGACCGTGCTCGCGGGCGCGGCACAGCTCAACAAGAAGATCCAGGTGGTCGACAGCTCGTTCACGAACGACCCCTACGGCATCGGGATCAGGCACGGCGACACCTCGTTCAAGAAGTTCATCAACACCTGGCTGAAGAAGATCGAGGACAACGGGCTGTGGCAGGCGGCGTGGAAGAAGTCGCTCGGCACGGTGGTGCTCGGCGACGCGCCGACGCCGCCCGTGATCGGGTCGGTGGCAGGCTCCTGACGTGACGGGGCATGTGACCCGCGCGGCACACCGGGAAGGTTCTCGGCGTCCGGCACGTTGCACATCGACGTGACTGTTCTGCCTGATGTGCGCCTGTCCGTGCTCGACCTCTCGCCCGTCGAGAGCGGTTCCGACGCCGGCGCCGCGCTGCGCAACACCATCGACCTCGCCCGCAACGCCGAGCGGCTCGGCTACCACCGCTACTGGGTGGCCGAGCACCACAACATGCCGGGGATCGCCAGCTCGGCGACGGCGGTGCTGATCGGGCACGTGGCGACCGCGACCGAGACGATCAGGGTCGGCTCCGGCGGGATCATGCTGCCGAACCACGCGCCGATCATCGTGGCCGAGCAGTTCGGCATGCTCGAAGCGTTCCACCCCGGCCGGATCGACCTCGGCATCGGGCGCGCGCCCGGCACGGACCAGCGCACCGCGATCGCGCTGCGCGGTTCCGGGGCGGCGCTGTCGGCCGACGCGTTCCCCCAGCAGCTGACCGAGCTGATGGCCTACTTCGAGCCGGAGGAAGGGCGCGCGGTGCGGGCAGTGCCCGCGGAGGGCAACAAGCCGCCGTTCTGGCTGCTCGGTTCGAGCGGGTTCAGCGCCCAGCTCGCCGGGATGCTCGGGCTGCCGTTCGCCTTCGCCCACCACTTCAGCGCCGAGAACACCGAGCCGGCGGTGCAGCTCTACCGGGACTCCTTCCGGCCGTCGGCCGTCCTCGACGAGCCGTACGTGATGCTCGGCGCCTCGGTGGTGTGCGCCGAGACGGACGAGAAGGCGCGCTGGCTCGCGGCGCCGAGCGGCCTGTCGTTCCTGAGCCTTCGCCGGGGCAGGCCGATCCCGCTGCCGACCCCGCAGGAGGCGGCCGACTACCCGTACACCGAGATGGACGAGGCCTTCATCGCCGAGCGCATGTCGAGCAACATCGTCGGTTCGCCCGAGACCGTCCACAAGGGACTGGAGAGGCTGGTTTCGGACACCGGCGCCGACGAGGTCATGGTGACCACGATGGTGCACGGGCACGCCGACCGCGTCCGCTCCTACGAACTGGTGGCAGACCTGGTCCGCTGAGCGGGTTTCCCGAGACCGCCGGAATTGCTTGTCGCTTCCGACAGCGACCACCTGAAAAATTGTCACAACTACGCAAGAAAAGCGTGGTTACCAGGCCGTAACCCTGTCCTTTGCGGGAAGTTCTTGCCCTCTGACCAGGCCCGAAGTTAGCGTACCGACCAGTAACGAGTCGTGCGTTAAAAACCGGGGCCTACTTCAGCCATTCCTCCGAATGGCCCAGAGAAAGCATCGATCCCGGGCAATCGATGCTGCGCACGGGCGATCAGGGAGGTGGCGTGGCATTTCCGTCGGAAAAGGCGCGGGCGCCAAGGCGGCCGCTGCCCGGCGAGGCCGCGCTCCGGCAGACCGGGCGCCTCTACGCACTCGGCCTCGACGTGCTCCGCTGCCTGTTCAAGCGGCCCTTCCAGTTCCGTGAGCTGGTCGGGCAGTTCTGGTTCATCGCCAGCGTCTCGATCCTGCCGACCGCGCTGGTCGCCATCCCGTTCGGCGCGGTGATCGCGCTGCACCTCGGCTCGCTCACCACCCAGATCGGCGCGCAGTCGTTCACCGGCGCGGCGAGCGTGCTCGCGATCATCCAGCAGGCGAGCCCGATCGTCACCGCGCTGCTCATCGCGGGCGCGGGCGGTTCCGCGATGTGCGCCGACCTCGGTTCCCGCACCATCCGCGAAGAAATCGACGCGATGGAGGTGCTCGGCGTCTCCCCCGTCCAGCGGCTCATCGTGCCGAGGGTGCTCGCCGCGATGGGCGTGGCGGCCTTCCTCAACGGCATGGTCAGCGTCGTCGGCGTGCTGGGCGGCTACTTCTTCAACGTGATCATGCAGGGCGGCACCCCCGGCGCCTACCTCGCGAGCTTCTCCGCGCTCGCCCAGCTCCCCGACCTGTGGGTCAGCGAGCTGAAGGCGGTCGTGTTCGGGTTCGTGGCCGCGATCGTCGCGTCCTACCGCGGCCTGAACCCGCGCGGTGGCCCGAAGGGCGTCGGCGACGCGGTGAACCAGTCCGTCGTCATCACCTTCCTGCTGCTGTTCCTGCTCAACCTCGTGATCAGCGCGCTGTACGTGCAGCTGGTGCCGCCGAAGGGAATGTGACGCGCGATGGTGACGAGCACCCAGCAGCGCGTGCGCCAGGCGGTCGACCGCCGCTTCGGCTTCCTCGACACGCTCGGCGACCAGATCTTCTTCGCGCTCAGGGCGCTGGGCTGGGTGCCCCGCGCGCTCACCCGCTACGGCAAGGAGATCATCCGGCTGCTCGCCGAGGTCAGCTTCGGCAGCGGCGCGCTCGCGGTCATCGGCGGCACGATCGGCGTGATGGTCGGGATGAGCGTGTTCACCGGATCCGTGGTCGGCCTGCAGGGCTACTCCGCGCTGAACCAGGTGGGCACCTCGGCGTTCGCCGGGTTCGTCTCGGCCTACTTCAACACCCGCGAGATCGCGCCGCTCGTCGCGGGCCTCGCGCTGTCGGCGACGGTCGGCTGCGGGTTCACCGCGCAGCTCGGCGCGATGCGGATCTCCGAGGAGATCGACGCGCTGGAAGTGATGGGCGTGCCGAGCGTGCCGTACCTGGTGACCACGCGGATCATCGCCGGGTTCGTCGCGGTGATCCCGTTGTACGCGATCGGCCTGCTCACCTCCTACGTCGCGTCGCGCCAGATCACCGTGTGGGTGTTCGGCCAGTCGGCAGGCACCTACGACCACTACTTCCAGTTGTTCCTGCCCCCGATCGACGTGCTGTGGTCGTTCGGGAAGGTACTGGTGTTCAGCGTCGTCGTGGTGCTGGCGCACTGCTTCTACGGGTTCCGCGCGAGCGGCGGCCCGGCCGGGGTCGGCGTCGCCGTCGGGCGGGGCGTGCGCACCGCGATCGTGTCGATCAGCGTGCTGGACTTCTTCCTCAGCCTCGCGATCTGGGGCGCCACCACGACGGTGAAGGTGGCCGGATGAGCGCACTGGGCGAGCGCAAGGTGGTCCGGCGCGGTGCCGGGGTCGTCTTCCTGGTCGTGATCGGCCTGCTGATCACCTTGTCGATAAAGATCTACGACAAGGACTTCGACTCCTCGGTGCCGGTCACCCTGCGCACGGACCGCGTCGGCAACCAGTTGCACGTCACCTCCGAGGTCAAGGCGCGCGGCGTGGTGGTCGGCGAGGTGCGCGGGATCAGGGGCACCGGCGACGGAGCGGAGATCGACCTCGCGCTCGAACCGGGCAAGCTCGCGCGCCTGCCCAAGAACGTCTCGGCGCTGCTGGTGCCGAAGACGCTGTTCGGCGAGCGCTACGTCCAACTGTCCATTCCGGACTCCGGAAGGCAGCCCCCGCTGGCGCCGGGTGACGTGATCGGGCAGGACCGCTCCGCGAACGCGATCGAGCTGGAGCGCGTGTTCGACAACCTCCTCCCGGTGCTGAAGGCGGTGCAGCCGCAGAAGCTCGCGACCACGCTGACCGCGGTGGCCACCGCGCTGCAGGACCGCGGCACGCAGCTCGGCGACACGCTCACCACCGCCGCCGACTACCTGGAGAAGTTCAACCCGAGCCTGCCGAGGCTGAACGCGAACATCCGCGACCTGGCGAAGGTGAGCAACCTCTACGGCGACATCGCGCCGGATCTGCTCGACGCGCTCACGTCGACCGCGGTCACGCTGAACACGGTCAAGGACCAGCGTGCCCAGCTCGGTTCGCTGTACGACAAGGTCACCACGTCCGCGCAGGACGTCACCACGTTCCTGAAGCAGAACAAGGACACCATCATCAAACTGTCCGCGTCGGGCAGGGCACCGCTGGAGCTGACCGCCCGCTATTCGTCGAGCTTTCCCTGCACCTTCACCGCGATGGCGGCGCTCGCGCCCGAAATGGACAAGGTACTCGGCAAGGGCACCGACGAACCCGGTATGCACGTCGACGCGATCGTGACCCAGTCGCGCGGGAAGTACGTGCCGGGCAAGGACGATCCGGTGTACACCGCGAGCGGTGGCCCGAAGTGCTACCCGGGCGGGGTCACGCCGACCGAAGGCGCCACCGTCGCGGGCGGCTCGGCGCACCCGCTCGGCGCGACGACCGCCGACGGGCTCGGGCTCGCGAACTCGCCGCAGGAGCGCGAGCTGATCGCCTCGCTCGTGGCGCCGTCGATCGGCGTGCCCACCGCGGACGTCCCCGCCTGGGGCAGTGTCCTCATCGGACCGCTCTACCGCGGGGCGGAGGTGACCCTGAAATGAGGAACATCACCGGCGCGCTCATCAAGGCGATCGCCTTCATTCTCGTTACCGGGCTGGCCACGGTCGTGCTGGCACTGTCCATCAACAACACCGGGATCGGGCAGACCGACTCCTACGGCGCGCGGTTCACCGACGCCACCGCGCTCGTGGTCGGCGACGACGTGCGGATCTCCGGGGTGCGGGTCGGGCAGGTCGAGGCGCTCGACATCGTCGACCAGCACCTCGCACACGTGACGTTTTCGGTCGACCACGGGCGGAAGCTGCCCGCGGACCTGACCGCGGTGATCAAGTACCGCAACATGGTCGGCCAGCGCTACGTCGCGCTCGAACGCGGCAAGGGCACGAACCGGACGCTCGCCCCCGGTGCCGAGATCCCGATCGAGCGCACCACGCCCGCGCTGGACCTGACCGATCTGTTCAACGGGTTCAAACCGCTCTTCCAGGCGCTGTCCCCGACCGACGTCAACCAGCTCTCCGGCGAGATCGTGCAGGTGCTGCAGGGTGAGGGCGGCACCGTGGAGAGCCTGCTCGCGCACACCGGGTCGCTCACGTCCACTTTGGCCGGTCGCGACAAGGTGATCGGGAACGTGATCACGAATCTCAACTCGGTGCTGAAGAACATCAACGACAAGGGCGACGCACTGTCCACTTTGATCACTACGCTGCGCGAGCTGGTGTCGGGGCTCGCCGGTGACCGCACCGCGATCGGCGACTCCATCCAGGGCATCGCCGACCTGTCCACCGCCACCGCGGGGTTGCTGAAGGACGCGCGCCCGCCGCTGAAGGACACGATCACCGGCCTCGGCGCGCTTTCGAACCAGCTCGACAAGTCCTCCGGCGACGTCGAGAAGTTCCTGACGCTGCTCCCGCAGAAGCTCGAAGCGGTCGGGAAGGCCAGTTCGTACGGGTCGTGGACGAACTTCTTCCTGTGCCAGGCCGTGCTCACCTCGAACCCGCAGCAGTCCGTGGTCAGCGACGCGGCGAGGTGCAGGCGATGAAGTCGTTCAAGGAGCGCAACCCGGTCACCATCGGCGCGATCGGCAGCGTGGTGCTCGCCGCCGTGGTCACCGGCACGTTCTACTGGCAGGACCTGCCGCTCGTCGGCTCCGGTACGAGCTACGCGGCCGAGTTCGGCGAGGCGGCCGGCCTGCAGCCCGACGACGAGGTCAGGATCGCCGGGATCAAGGTCGGCGAGGTCAGCGCCGTCGATCTCGCCGACGACCACGTGGTGGTCAAGTTCCGGGTGGAAGACGCGTGGCTCGGCAACAAGACCTCGGCCGAGATCAAGATCAAGACCCTGCTCGGCCGCAAGTTCCTCGCGCTGCACCCGCTCGGGGACGCCGAGCAGGACCCGGCGGCGGCGATCCCACGCAACCGCACGGTCACGCCCTACGACGTCACCGAGGCGTTCAACGGGCTCGCGAACACCGTCGGCTCGATCGACACCACCCAGCTCGCGCAGAGCTTCCGCAGCATCTCCGACACGTTCAAGGACTCGCCGGAGCACGTCAGGCTCGCGCTCGACGGGCTTTCGGCGCTGTCGAAGACGATCGCCTCGCGGGACGACCAGCTCGCCGAACTGCTGGCCAGCGCGCACAAGATCAGCGGCACGCTCGCGAACTCCAGCGGTGACTTCGACAAGCTCCTCGGCGACGGCAACCTCCTGCTGACCGAACTGGCCAACCGGCGGGACGCGATCCACGCGCTGCTGGTCGGCGCGCAGGACCTCGGGAAGCAGCTTTCCGGGCTGGTCGCGGACAACACCGGTCAGCTCGAAAAGGCGCTGGGCAAGCTGAGCAGCGTCACCGGGATCCTCAAGCGGCACAACGACGATCTCGACCACGCGCTGACGGTCGCCGGGCCGTACTTCCGCGTGGTCACCAACATCGGCGGCTCCGGCCACTGGATCGACAGCTACGTGTGCGGTCTCGTCCCGGACAACCGCGATCCGTGCACGCCGCCGAAGGGAGGGGGACGGTGACCGACACGAGGTTCGGGCTGCGCGTCACCAGGCTCGTCACCATCGCGATCGTGCTCGCGCTCGTCGTGATCGGCGGGATGTGGTGGCTGTTCTCCGGGTCGGGCGACCGCCACGTCACCGCGTACTTCACCAGGGCGGTCGGTGTCTACAGTGGATCGGACGTGCGGCTGCTCGGTGTCCGGATCGGACAGGTCGACAGCGTCACCCCGCGCGGCGAACAGGTCGAGGTCGCGATGACCATCGACGCCGGGATCGGCGTATCGGACTCGGCGAACGTGCTCGTGGTCGCGCCGAGCGTGGTCGCGGACCGGTACGTGCAGTTCTCGAAACCCGCCCTGCGCGGCCCGATGCTGCCCGACGGAGCGGTGATCGGAGTCAACCGCACCGGCACCCCGGTCGAACTGGACGAGCTCTACGCGAGCCTCAACACCCTCACCGAATCGCTCGGGCCCAAGGGGGCCAACGCGAACGGGGCACTGAGCGATCTGCTCGACACCGGCGCGGCGAACCTGTCCGGCAACGGCAAGGCGGTCAACGACGCGGTGCGCAACTTCGCCGATCTCGCCAAGACGCTCGCCGGGTCGAAGGACGACCTGTTCGGCACGGTCGACGAGCTGCAGAAGTTCACCAGCATGCTGGCAGGCGACGACGACAAGGTGCGCGGGGTGAACAAGCAGCTGACCACGGTGCTGCAGACGCTTTCCGCGGACCGCACGGAGCTTTCCGGCGCGCTCACCACGCTCGGCAGCGCGCTCGCCGACGTACAGGACTTCATCAAGAAGAACCGCGCGCTGATCAAGACCAATGTGGACAATCTCGCGCGGACGACGCAGACCCTCGTCGACAAGCGCGCCTCGCTCGGCGAGGCACTGGATTCGCTCCCGCTGGCGGTGTCGAACGTGCTGAACGCCTTCGACCCGAAGACCGGCACGCTGCAGGGCCGGACCGTGCTCCCGGAGTACTACCCGTTTTCCGCCGTGCCGGGAGGGGCGAAGTGATGCGCAGGATCCGCTTCGCCGCCGTCGCGGTCGCGCTGTGCCTCGGCGCGGCCACCGGGTGCTCGTCCGACGAGTTCAAGGGCGTCTACGACCTCCCGCTGCCCGGCGGCGCCGATCTCGGCGACCACTCCTACCGGGTCACCGTCCAGTTCGCCGACGTGCTCGACCTGGTGCCGCAGGCGGCGGTGAAGGTCAACGACGTCGCGGTCGGCCGGGTCGAGACGATCGGGCTCGGCGCCGACGGGTGGACCGCGCAGGCCGTCGTCGCGGTGAACGGCGGGATTTCGCTGCCAGCCAACGCCGTCGCCAGGCTGCGCCAGTCGAGCCTGCTCGGGGAGAAGTTCGTCGAACTGGCGCCACCCGAATCCGACGGCGAGGGCAAACTGGTCGACGGCGCGGTGATCCCGGTGTCGCGCACCAACCGCAACCCCGAGGTCGAGGAGATCTTCGGCGCGCTTTCGCTGCTGCTCAACGGCGGCGGGATCGGCCAGCTCCAGACGATCAACCGCGAGCTGACCAAGGTGCTCAAGGGAAACGAGAACGAGATCAGGTCGTTCCTGGCGGGCACGGACAAGCTGGTGTCCGATTTGGACGCACACCGCGGCGACATCACCGAAGCGCTCGACGGGCTCAACCGGCTCTCCACCACGCTGGTCAACCGGCAGCACCAGGTCTCCGGCGCGCTCACGGACCTGACGCCGGGCCTGAAGTCCCTTTCGGACCAGCGAAGCGCGCTGGTCACCATGCTCCAGTCGCTCGACCAGCTCGCCGGCGTCGCGGTCGACACGATCAACCGGAGCAAGGACGACATGATCGCCGACCTGACCGCGCTGTCCCCGATCCTCGACCGGCTGGCGAAGGCGAGCGAGGACGGGAAACTGGCCAGGGCGCTGGAAATCCTGCCGACCTTCCCGTTCACCGACGAGGTGCTCAACGCGAACAAGGGCGACTACCTCAACATGTTCGTGCGGATGGCACCCGGCGCGGGCGTCATCGTCCAGCCGCCCGATCCGACCGCGCTGCCGCTGCCCGCGTCGGGACCGGTCGAGAAGATCGCCGGAGGCCGCTGATGGTCAGCGTCAAGGTGCGGGTGCAGGTCATCGCGTTCGTGGTGATCGCCCTCGTCGTGGTCGCCTTCATCGGCGCCAAGTACGCCGGGCTCGGCAGGGCGTTCGGCGGCGGTTACGTCGTCAAGCTCGAACTCGCCGAAGGCGGCGGGGTGTTCACCAACGGCGAGGTCACCTACCGCGGGGTGGCCGTCGGCAGGGTCGGCGAACTCCGGCTCACCGACACCGGAATGGAGGCCGATCTCCTGATCGACTCGGCGGCGCCGGACATCCCGGTGAACTCGCGCGCGGTGGTGGCGAACCGGTCCGCGGTCGGCGAGCAGTACGTCGACCTGCAGCCCCGCACCGGCGACGGCCCGTTCCTCGCCGACGGGGCGACGATCCCGAAGGAGTCGACCGCGGTCCCGCTGCCGGTGCAGACCCTGCTCGGAAACCTCAGCGCGTTCACCGGCTCGGTCCCGACCGATTCGCTGCGCACGGTGGTCGACGAACTGGACACCGCGTTCCAGGGCACCGGCGGCGATCTCCAGACCCTGATCGACTCGGCCGCCGAGTTCACCAGGACCGCGGCGCGGCACCTGCCGCAGACGACCACGCTCATCGACGACGGCAAGACCGTGCTGAGCACGCAGGCCGGCTCGTCCGGTGAATGGCGCTCCTTCAGCTCGAACGCGAAGAAGTTCGCCGCCGAGCTGGCGAAGTCCGACGGCGACCTGCGCAAGCTCATCGGCACCGCGCCCGAGGCCGCGACCCAGCTCACCGGGCTGCTCCGCGACACCAACCCCGGGCTTTCGGTGCTGCTGGCGAACCTGCTCACCACCTCGAACCTGGTCAGCACCAGGACGAACGGGCTGGAGCAGCTCTTCGCGCTCACGCCGCAGGCCGTCGACAAGCTGACGAACGCGATCTCGCAGGACACCGGACGCCTGTCCATCGTGCTCACCTTCGCCGACCCGCCGCCCTGCGTCTCGGGGTACGGCGGGACGCAGCGGCGCAGCCCGTCCGACACGTCGTCCGCCCCGTTCAACCTGAACGCTAAGTGCACCCTGCCCCGCGGTGACCAGAGCCTCGTCCGCGGCGCGCAGAACGCGCCGAAGGGCGGTGTCCCGCCCGCCGCGGCCCCCGGTTCCGGCCCGCTCGGGCTGGCGCCGCTGCCGGTTTCCAGCACGTTGGAGGAGATGCTGTGGCTGAAGAAGTGACGAAGCGGCGCGGGCCGCTGTACGCCGCGATCGCGGCCGTCGTCGTGGCCGCTGGCTTCGCGGGCTGGGCAGGCTGGTCGTGGGTCGACGCCGGCACGGACAACGGGCTCGACTACGCCAGGACGCGAGCGGCGGTGCTGGAGACCGGACGGGCGCAGGTCGCCGAACTGACCACTTTGGACTACCACAACGTCGACCGCGGTATCGCCAGGTGGCTGGAGCAGTCCACCGGCGCGCTGCGCGACCGGCTCGCCGCCACCGACGAAGCCACCAAGAAGACCTTGGCCGGCAACGGTTCGGTGGCCACCGGCAAGGTGCTCGACGCCGCGGTCAGCGAGCTCGACAAGGACACCGGTACCGCGCGGATGCTCGCCTCCGTCGAGATCTCCGTGGCGAAGGACGGCACGGCCCCGACGACCAACCGCAACCGGTTCGCCGTCGCGCTGACCAGGACCCCGGCTGGCTGGAAGCTCAGCGCTCTCGACCCGATCCCCGTGGGGGCGTCATGAGTACCACCGACGACGTGCTTTTTCCAGCGGAGGAGCCATGAGCACCGACGACGTGCTTTTCCCAGCGGAGGAGCCATGAGCACCGAAACGGCGACAACCGAGGCCGGAACGGACTTCGACGCGGTGGAAGCCGAAGCCGAGGTGAACGACACCGGCACGGTCGACGAGCCGCGCTCGTGGTGGGCGCGGTTGCCGAAGGTGCCCGCACTGCTCGCCGCCGTGGCACTCGTGCTCGCGGGTGCGGGCGGCTGGTTCCTCGCCGAGGCGCACGCCGCGAAGACCTTCGAGGGCGCGGACAACACGGCACAGCTCGACGCCGCGACGACGGCGCAGGTCAGCGCCGCCGCGACGAACTCGCTCAACAAGATCTTCTCCTACTCCTACGACAAGACCGACGTGACCGAGCGGGCCGCGAAGGAGGTGCTGCGCGGCAAGGCGCTCGACTCGTACAACCAGCTCTTCGCCCGCGTGCGCGAGCTGGCCCCGCAGCAGAAGCTCGTACTCACCTCCCGCGTCGTGGAATCCGCGGTGTCCTCGCTGACCGGTGCCCGCGCGCAGGTGCTCGCTTTTCTCGACCAATCGGCGACCAGGGCCGACAAAGGATCCGCGGAAGCGGCGGCCTCCCAGCTTTCGGTGACCTTGGAACGGGCGGGCTCGTCCTGGGTGATCACCGATCTCGTACCCCGATAAGAATTTCCCCACTATCCGACGACATTTTCCCACCCCGCTCCCCGCAAGTCTCAACGGCGAGAAAACCGAAGGAGAAAACTGCGATGATACGCCGTCTCCGCACCGAGGGTAACCGGAAGAGAATGGGCAGGCTGGCCGCGCTCACCGCCGCCGCCACGATCGCCACCAACGCGCTGGCCGCGGTACCCGCATCCGCGGACGATCCGGTCGAGTTCCCGGTGTCGTTCTCGGTGAGCGGGTCGACCGTGGTCAAGAAGACCGGCAGCGCGATGAAGCTCGGCCCCGGCAAGCTCGACGGCGCGCTGATCGTGACCGAGACGAGCCTCGGCATCAGGGGCGATCTGTCCCTGCCCACCTCGAAGGCGGACATTTCGCTGGTGTCAGGGCTGTTCCGGATCAAGGCCACGGTGAAGGTGGTGCCGGTCGGCCAGGTCACCGGCACGCTCAAGGACGGTGACCTGAACACGCACACGCAGGCCAACATGGAGATCAGCGACATCTGGGCAGGCCCGATCGTGCCGATCTTCCCGCTGCCCACGGTGCCGAACAGCTGCAAGACGGTCAGCCCGATCAACCTCGACCTGTCCGCCAAGAACGTGGACGTGTTCACCGATCCGAAGATCACGGTGACCGGCAGCTACACCATTCCGTCCTTCAAGGACTGCTTCATCGCCGACATCGCGCTCGGCGCACTGGTTTCCGGGCCGGGCAACACGATCTCGCTCGATCTGGTGTCCAACCAGAACTGAGTCGCGCGGTCCGTGCGGCGCACCGCTTCCCGGCGCGCCGCACGGATCTCACGCGGCGGCCTGCAGTGCGACGATCTGCTGCTGGCCCGCCGAAATCGCGAGCATGCCCGGCGTCATCCGGCAGCCGTCCTGCGGGCTGATGTCGCAACCCGGCGAGTTGCTCACCGAGCCGCGATCGTCGAAGCCCCAGGCGTAGTAGGTGCCGTCGGCCTTCCACGCGACGCTGAAGTTGCCGCCGCTGTCGATCCCGGTCACACCGGAGGACAGCGCGGGCGGCACATCGGTCTGCCCCCACTGGTTGTCGCCCCAGGCGAGCACCGCGCCGTTCTTGATCGCGAGGCTGTGCTGGTATCCCGCGGCGACCGCGGTCACCCCCGAGGCCGCCGCCGCGGGAACGGTGCTCTGGCCGTACCGGTTCGCGCCCCACGCGAGCACGGCGCCGTTCTTCAAGGCGAGGCTGTGGTCGCCGCCGGCCGAAATCGCCGACACCCCGGACTGCGCGGCCACGGGCACGTCCGTCCGCGAACCCCAGCTGAGCACCTGGCCGTTCTGCTTGAGCGCGAGGCTGTGGAACACGTCGCTGGAGATCGCGGTGACCCCGGAGGTCGCCGCCGCGGGCACGGTTGTCTGGCCGTACCAGGAATTTCCCCATGCGTAGACGCGTCCCGCCTTGAGCGCCAGCTCGTGCCCCCACCCGGAGGCGACGGCCGAGACACCCGAGGCGAGTCCGGCGGGAACGGTCAGCTGGCCGTACTGGTTGTCACCCCAGACGAGCACGCCGCCGTTTTTCAGCGCCAGCGCGTTGATCCCGCCCGCGGACACCGCCGAAACACCGGAAGCCGCTTCAGCGGGCACCGAAGGCAGGTCGAACACTTCCAGTCCCCACTGCGTCACCGGGCCCGACGCGGCGGCCGCATCGGCCGACACCCCCGGCATTCCGGCGGCGACGGCCAGCGCGGCGAGCGCCACCGCGGGCCAGCCGCGAAAGATCCTTTTCCTCATGCCGTTCGCCCTCCAAGTCCGCAGGGGATACCGCGGCGGATGGTAGCCCGCGCCCGCCGCCTCCCCCGATATCCGATCGGGTTTTTGTCAAATTCCGACAGAACCACCGGTCTCATTAGGCAAAAAGGGAGCAACAATGTCCATGAAGGACGGAGCGGGGAAAGACGTGACGCCATCGTCTTGTCCCTTACGCAACTGGTAAGTAACATAGCGACCATCGGCGAAGTGTCAGCCGATCGGGGAGAGTTGACCCCGCCGGGTGCCCTGTCGTGCTCCGGCGGACAGCGCGCCACGCGCTCATTTCGTCCGCATGCGGAATGCACTTCGATATAGAGCGAAGTTGATGTACACAGTCGAGACGGCTTAGCGTCAAAGGAGATTGCAAGTATGTCGCGCAAACTGGGCAGGGCCATCGCCGTATCCGCCGCGGTCGCGGCCGCGGTCAGCATGAGCGTCGTTGGCACCGCCTCCGCCGCCACCACCATCACCTACAAGACCGGGGACACGAACCTCAGCTGCAGCTTCCCCCTGATCGGAAACCAGCCCGTGCTGCTCAAGGCGCAGTTCGACGCGCCGGACGCGGTCTCGACCGGGAACGTCATCACCCCGGCCAACGTCAAGGCGACCGCGACGATTTCCGCCGCGCTGCACAACACCCTGACCAACCTCGGCTACAACGGCGTACAGGGCCACGCGGACGCGCAGGTGACCAGCGTCGGCCTCAGCCCGAGCCCGGCCGCGCTGGCCAACCTGACCATCCCGACCCAGACCTACCCGGCCGGTGGCGCGATCGACGTCAACATCAACGACACCGGTGCCACCATCCCGGCCTTCACCGTGACCGGCGCGGCGGGCACGCAGGCCAGCGTCACGCTGTCCGGCACGTTCAACGCACCCATCGAGCTGCTCAAGACCGCGGGCGGATCGACCCCGTGGACGATGAAGTGCACGATCAAGTCGGGCACCCCGGCGTTCTCGCCGAACGTCACCATCAGCTGATCCACCGCCTGGCCGGTGGTGGCTCCGGCCACCACCGGCCAGGCGCTTTCCCGCGCCGTCGACGGGAGAAGCGCAGGCCGGGGGGAGCCATCGGGCCATGATCGTCAGGAAGTGCAGATGAGATCTCGTCGCCGGTTCGGCAGGGCACTGACCGCGTTCACCGCGGGAGTCGGTGGCGTGGCGCTGGCCGCGGGCGCCGCGGCAGGTGCGAGCCCGCCGTCGAAACCGTCCACCGACTCGGTGCGGCACCAGGTGGTCGCCAAGACCGAGTACGACTGCGGCACCGGCGAAGGCGCGGTCGCGCAAAAGCTGCCGGTCGAGATCACCGCCACCCTGCCGAACTTCGTCGAGCAGGGCAAACCGGTGAAAGTGGACGACTTGGCTTTCAGCTTCTCGCTGGCCCATGACGCGATTCCGCCGTCACCGGCGCCGACGAGCACGAGCGGCGAACCGTCCACTGTGGTCACCGCGCGCGGGTCGGCCACCGCGGACCTCGGTACGACCGTCGCGGGGAAGCGTACGACCACTCCGCTGAAACTGTCCATTGACGACACTCCGGTGAACCCGGCAGGCACCACCACGTTCACCGCGAAGGGCGGCACGGCCGCCGCCATCGGCTCGGCGACGAGTACCGTGCTGCTCGACATGGGCGCACCGGTGATCACGCTTGGCTCCGGGACCGCGGAGACCACCTTCACCTGCACGGCCGATGCGCCGACGACGCTCGGCTCCGCACTCGTCCGTACCGAGGACGGCCGAACCCCGGACAACTCGAAACCGGCTACCGGAAAGAAGACCACGCCGCTAGCCGCGGGCGGCACCGCGGAAACGCTGAGCGAGCCGGGTTACATCTACTTCGGAGTGGAGCCGTTCAAAATCGACGGCTACTCCACGGTGAAGAAGGCCAAGACCCGGCTGAAGATCGACACCGTACTCGTCAACAACATATTCGGGAGCCCGCTCGAGACGGGTCTGCCGTCGAAGCAGACCGGTGACCTCCGGTTCTCGGTGATGAAGGCGAACCTGCTCGGCTTCGACTTCGTCCCGACCAGTGCGGACGTCGAGTTGCTCCCACCGGACTACGAGGGCGGGAACGCGACGGTACCCGCGGCGGTCATCCTCTACCCCGGCGACATCACCTCGCACCTCGAAGTCTTCGTTCGCATCACGAACGTGAAGGTGAACGGGGTGCCACTGGACGTCGGACCGAACTGTCGCACCGCGACCCCGGCATCGATCGACTTGACCACCACGATCTGGGACCCGGTCGCGGGCGGGATCCTCAAGACCGACCCGGCCGCCAAGGACCCCAGGTACCGGGGCTTCACCCTGCCCGCGTTCACCGGCTGCGGCCGGACGGAACCGCTGAGCCCGTTGATCTCGGGGCTCAACTCGGGGCCGGACAACCAGGCCTGCATCACCGGCAGGGGGCTGAGCACGCCGCCCGATCCCAGCGCCCCGAAGTGCTGATCGCCTACCGGGCGGGTTCGGTGCGGGTGGGGAGCAGGTCGGCGATCCGGTAGCCGTCCCACGAACTGCCGCGCTGCACGGGTGCGGGTGCCTTCGTCGAGTCCGCGCGCAGGATCAGTTCCATCTCGAACCTGGCCGCCGGGTCTTCCAGCTTGTCGCCGAAGGTCGCCTGCAGCTGGCGCATCCGGTAGCGGACGGTCTGCGGGTGCACGTCCAGCCGCTCGGCGATGTCGACGACGTTTCCCTGGCTGTCCAGCCAGGCGCGCAGGGTCTCCATCATCCGGTCGCGCTGCTTCGCGGTGAGCCCGGCGAGCGGCGCGAAAAGCTTGGCGCGCAAGTGGTCCACGAGCAGTTCGTCGGCGTGCAGCAGCACGGTCGCGAGGTGCTCCTCGCTGCGCAGCACCGCGGTTTCGGCGATCACGCCGGTCTCGGCGAGCGCGAGCGTGCGGCGCGCCCAGCGCAGCGAGTCGCCCGCGGCGGCCAGCGGCACCCTCGCGCCGATCGCGAGACGGCAGCGCGGCAGCATCATCTGCAGTGACGCGACCCTCGACGACGTGATCTCGCCCGGCACGAGCAGATGCGGCTCGGCACCGTCCAGTTCGGCGAGGACGTCCGAGTCGAGCAGGGAACGCGCGGGCACGTGCCCGGTTCCGGGCAGTGGCCGCACCGCGACGAGCGAGACCTCGGAGGGCACCTCCCAGCCGATCAGGTGCGCCAGCTCGGCGATCGCCTTCGCCGGCACCGAAGGGACCTCGAGAATGAGCTGCAGCAACCGTCTTCGCCAGGTGTCGAGCGCGTCCGCGGTGCTCGCCTTCGCCTCCAGATAGCCGTCGAGCGCGACCGAGGCCAGTTCGTCCATGAACGCGAGCATCGCGTCGGCGAGCTGGGACATCACCGCCGAGGAGAGCCCGCTGCGCCGCCCGACCCGCATGATCCGCCGCCACGAAACCCGCGCGCCGACGCGGTAGGCGGCCTGCAGGGTGTCCAGGCTCCGGCCGGCCCGCATCTCGTACTGGCCGAGCCGGTGGTGCACGTCGTGGGAGTCTTCCTTCGAGACGCTCGGATCGGCGATCTGCTCGACGAACAGCGTGATCGCGTACTGCACGCCCGCCCTGATCGCCTTGCCGTATGGCCCGTCGAGCGGGCGCGCGTAGGCCGGGATCGACGAGCGGATCTCTTCGACGATCTCGTCGGCGAGGCTCCCGAGTTCGGGCCGCAGCAGATCGGCCAGCTTGCGGGGCAGGGGGCCGAGTGTCCGCGTCTCGTCGATCCCTCGCTCCAGGCCCACGAAAACTCCTCGCCTCGATGTCCTGGCCGCCCCAGTGCGGCCCGCCCCGGCCGACGACCGGGGTGACACCGAACACATCGAAAAACTAGCCGCGAATGTGTCACTTCCCGCACAAGAAACCGATTTCTTGTCCGGTTGTGACAAAATCACCCGGCATCGCGGCGCTCGGATGACAACTATCCCGGCGACTGGTCCGAAAGGGCGTCACCCAGGGGGACCGGATGCCGCACCGTCGAGCAGCCTGCCGATCTCGGCCAGCACCGGCCCGAGCGCGGCCACTTCCCCCCGGTCCGCCGCCGTGCATTCGGTGATGCCCGCGCCGATCACCGGGATGTCGCCGAGCGCGGCGAGCAGCCGGGTGAGCGCGGTGACGGTGATCCCGCCGTCCTCCGGGTAGTTGACCGCGGCGAACTCGGCCGGGTCCAGCACGTCGAGATCGAGGTGCAGGTAGAGCCGGTCCGCCCCGGTCGCGGCGAGCGCGGCCAGCACGGTTTCCGGATCGGCGGACCCGGCCAGCACGGCGAGCCCGTCGTCCACGGCGGCGCGCTCTCCCTCGTCGAAGGAACGGGTACCGGCGAGGACGGCGCGCCCCGGGGTCAGCGCCGGGCTGGCGGCGAACTCCGCGTCACCGTCGCCGAGGGCGGACCGCAGCACCATGCCGTGGAAGGCGCCCGATGGCGACGTCTCGGCGGTGTTCAGGTCGGGGTGCGCGTCGAGCCACAGCACCCCGAGACCGTCGCCGTGCCGGAACCGGGCGACCCCGAGCGGCACGTGCTCGACACCGCAGTCGCCGCCGATGGTGAGCACCGGGCCTTCCGGCGCTTCGAGCGCGAGGAGCTGCGACGCCCGATCCGCGACCAGCGCCTCCCGGTGCGCGATACCGTCCACTGTGGACGACTCCGCGCCGCCGATCGGCACCTCGTGCACGTCCTGGCCGAGCACCTCGCCCGCGAAGCCCGCGAGCGCGCGGCACCCGCCGGGGAGCTTGGCGGAGTTCGGGACGAGCGAACCGAGGCGCTGCGGCACGGCGTTGATGAGCATCGCCCCAAGGTAAACCACCTCAGGGTCATCCCTGAACTTCTCGCGAACCACTTGTTTGCGTCGCGCAAATAGCTCTACGGTCTCTTCCATGAGGCCGAGCAACGAGGACCTGGAACGAATCGTCTACCCGCTCACCCGGATCGCCGAGGGGATGCGCCGGGCGCAGGCACGCAACTTCGATCCGACCAAGATCGCGATCCTGCGGGAAGCCGGGATCAAGGGGCAGGTCAGGCCCTCGGAGATCGCCTCCGGCCTGGAGCTGCACCAGTCCTCGATCGCCAGGTCCACCCGCGTGCTGGAGGACGCGGGCCACGTCAAGGTCGATCCCGATCCCGACGACCGGCGCTCCTGCCTGATCTCGCTGACCGAGGCGGGCTGGGACGAGGTGCGCAGGCTGACCGCGCTCGGCTTGGACCGGTTCGCGGAGTTCCTCGAATCGTGGGACGCCGAGGAGGTCCGGCGGTTCGGGTCGCTGTTGACCAAATTCGAAGAGTCCGTCGCCGAGGTGAAAGCCAGGGAGAGCACCCCGGGCGGACGGCGCTGGCAGAAGAAAGGCAACACATGAGCACGCACGTGATCGTCGCCGGTGGGGGTATCGGCGGCCTCGCACTCGCGCAGGGCCTGCAACGCCACGGAATCGAGGTGACCGTCCTCGAACGCGACCCGTCACCCGCCATCCGCGGTCAGGGGTACCGGATCCACATCGACGACACCGGCGGGGCGGCGCTGCACCAGGTGCTGACACCCGAGCTGTTCGACCTCTACCAGGCGACGTCGACGAAAGCGGGCGCGCGCCGGATCGTCACGCTCGACCACCACGGCACCGAGCTGCGGGTGATCGACCTGCCGGAGCGCGACGACCCGGTCCAGCACACCGCGGTGAACCGGCGGACGTTGCGGCAGGTCCTGCTCGACGGGCTGCCGGTCCGGTTCGGAAGCAGGGTGACCGGCGCCGAAGAACGCGAGGACGGCGTCCGCGCGCTGCTCGCCGACGGGTCGCATGTGGACGGTGACGTGCTGGTCGCCGCCGACGGCGCCGGTTCGGTGCTGCGGGCCGTGATCGCGCCGGAAGCCGAGGTCGCCGACACCGGTCTCCGGTGCGTCTACGGCCGCTCCCCGTTGCGCGAGGACGAGCTGACCGCGTTTTCGGCCGTGCTCGGCCCGGCGGGGGCGACACTGGTGTTCGGTGCCTACAACCCGAGGCGCCCGATCGCCGAGCTGGACACCGAAGTGGCGCTCGATCCCGTCGACGGATACCTGATGTGGGCGCTGATCACCACCGAGGACCTGTCCGAAGACGCCACCGAGCTGCACCGGTACGCGCTCGACGTCGTTCGGGACTGGGATCCGCCGCTGCGCGACATCGTGGCGAACGCTGAGGTCGGCGCCACCTTCCCGATCACGATCCGCACCTCGGTCCGCGTGGGGCCGTGGCCGAGCGGGCGGCTGACCGCGCTCGGCGACGCGATCCACGCGATGAGCCCGGCGGGCGGGGTCGGCGCGAACACCGCGCTTCGCGACGCCGCGCTGCTCTCGGACTCCTTGGCCGCGGTCAACCGCGGCGAATCGGACCTCGTGCCCGCGATCGCGGCCTACGAGGCGGAAATGCGCGAGTACGCGTTCGAAGCCGTCGAAAGCTCGGCGGTCGCCGCGCGCTCGCTCGTCCCCGGAGCGCGGTCATGACCCCGAAGCTGCGCGCCACCCTGCCGCTGCTGCTCGACCTCGTAGTGCCGATCGGCGGATACTTCTTGCTCAGCAAGGCTTTCGGGGTCGACGAGTTCTGGGCGCTGGCGATCTCGGGCACGGCCACCGGGATCGCGACCGCCGTCAACACCGTGCGGGCACGGAAGGTCGACGCCTTCGGCCTGCTGATCCTGCTCGAACTGGCACTGTCCCTCGTGGTGCTGGCGGTCACCGACGACCCGAGGATCATCCTGCTCAAACCCGGCTTCCTGATCGGCGTCGCGGGAATCTACGCGCTGGTCACGTGTTTCACGGGCAAACCGCTGGTGTACGAGTCGGGGAAACCGTTCGCCACCAAGGGAGACCCCGCGATGCTCGCCGCGTACGAACGGGCGTGGGACCGCTCGGCCCTGATGCGGCGGACCATGCGGGCGGTGACCGCGGTGTGGGCGGCCGCGTTCCTGGTCGACGCCGTGGTGCGCACCGTCATCGTGCTCAGCTTCAGCGCGCAGGAAATCGACGAGTCGTTCCTGCTGTCGCAGGCGCCGCTGATCGCGCTGCTCGTGCTCGCGATCGCCTACACCCGGCTGCGCATGCGCCCGCTACGCCCCATCGTCGAAGCGCAACTCGAACCTTCCGCCCGCTGAGATCCCCGCGCGCGTGCCCCGAGGATGCTCCTGGAGAGGTCGGCGGGTCCGCCGCGCCTGCCCCGAAGGGGCCCTTGGGGGAATCTGATGCCGTGAAGGGCGCCTTCGGGGCATCAGCGGCTCCACGTCACGCGCGGTGAGGGGCGAGATCGCGGCGTCAGGTTCCTCCAAGGCGCCCTTCGGGGCATGGGCTGGGTTCGTAGCTCGCGTCTCGTTCTCGTGTCCGCGCTGTGCCTCGAAGGGCCTTCATAGGCGTGAATGCCGTGGATGTGGCTTCGTGGGCCTGCTTCTGCTCCGGGTGGATGCCCCGAAGGGGCCCTTGACGGAATCTGACGCCGCGAAGGCGCCCTTCAGGGCATGAGCATCGCCGTGTCGCATGCCGCGAAAGCCGAGATTGAGACGCCAGATTCCTCCAAGGCGTCCTTCAGGGCACTGGGATCTCGCAGCTCGCATCACTTGCTCGTACCCGCGCTGGTGCATCGAAAGGGAGCCTGCAAGAACGTGAACGCCGCCCATGACCTTCGCGGACCCACCCCCGGACCACATGCCCCGAAGGCGCCCTTGACGGAATCTGACGCCGCGAAGGCGCCCTTCAGGGCATCAGCATCGCCGTGTCGCATGCCGCGAAAGCCGAGATTGTGGCGTTAGAGTCCCCCAAGGCGTCCTTCAGGGCACTGGGATCTCGCAGCTCGCATCACTTGCTCGTATCCGCGCTGGTGCATCGAAAGGGAGCCTGCAAGAACGTGAACGCCGCCCATGACCTTCGCGGACCCACCCCCGGACCACATGCCCTGAAGGAGCCCTTGACGGAATCTGACGCCGCGAAGGCGCCCTTCAGGGCATGAGCATCGCCGTGTCGCATGCCGCGAAAGCCGAGATTGTGGCGTTAGAGTCCCCGAAGGCGTCCTTCAGGGACCCGGCGGCCTCCACGCCTCCGCATCTCACCGGAATCGACGCGCGCGGCAGCACTGTGGCCTTCGTGCCCGCTCACGTCCCCGAAGGTGACCTTCGGGGACGTGAGCGGGCCCGGAAAGAGCTACTCCAGCACCACCAGGAGGTCGCCGCCTTCGACCTGCTGCACGGCGTTGATGGCGAGGCGGCCGATCTTCCCGCCGGTCGGCGCGGTGATCGCGGCCTCCATCTTCATCGCCTCGATGGTGGCGACCGTGGCACCGGATTCCACCTCGTCGCCCTCGGCCACCTGCAGCGTCACCACGCCCGCGAACGGCGCGGCCACCTGCTTCGGGTTCGCCTTGTCCGCCTTCTCCGTCGCCGGGATGTCGGAGGCGATCGAGGTGTCGCGGACCTGGATCGGTCGCAGCTGACCGTTCAAAGAGGACATCACGGTGCGCATGCCGCGCTCGTCGGCCTCGCCGATGGCCTCCAGCTCGATCAGCAGCCGGACGCCGGGTTCGAGGTCGACCGCGTACTCCTCGCCTGGCCGCAGACCGTAGAAGAAGTCCTTGCTGGGCAACACACTCGTGTCGCCGTAGGCGGCGCGGTGGGTCTCGTACTCCTTCGTCGGGCCGGGGAAGAGCAGCCGGTTGAGCGTGGCGCGCCGGTCGCTCTGCAGCGCATCGTGATCCTTTGTGGACAGTTCGGCGATCGGCTTCGCGTCCGCACGGCCTTCGAGCGCCTTGGTGCGGAAGGGCTCCGGCCAGCCGCCCGGCGGGTCGCCGAGCTCACCGCGGAGGAACCCGATCACCGAGTCCGGGATGTCGAACTTCGCGGGCTCCGCCTCGAATTCCTCCGGTGCCACACCCGCGCCGACGAGGTGCAGCGCGAGGTCACCGACCACTTTGGACGACGGCGTGACCTTCACGAGGTGGCCGAGGATCCGGTCGGCCGCGGCGTACATGGCCTCGATGTCCTCGAACCGGTCGCCGAGGCCGAGCGCGATCGCCTGCGTGCGCAGGTTGGAGAGCTGGCCGCCGGGGATCTCGTGGTGGTAGACGCGGCCGGTCGGCGAGGCGAGCCCCGCTTCGAACGGCGCGTAGATCTTTCGCACGATCTCCCAGTACGGCTCGAGGTCGCCGATCGCCTGCAGGTCGAGCCCGGTCGGCCGGTCCGAATGGTCCGTCGCGGCCACGATCGCGGACAGCGAAGGCTGCGACGTGGTGCCCGCCATCGACGCCACCGCGCCGTCCACCGCGTCCGCGCCCGCCTGCACCGCGGCGAGGTAGGTGGCGAGCTGGCCGCCCGCGGTGTCGTGCGTGTGGATGTGCACCGGGAGGTCGAACTCCTTGCGCAGCGCGGAAACCAGCTTCACCGCGGCCGGTGCCCGCAGCAGGCCCGCCATGTCCTTGATGGCCAGCACGTGCGCGCCGGCGCCGACGATCTGCTCGGCGAGCTTGAGGTAGTAGTCGAGCGTGTAGAGCTTCTCCCCCGGGTCCGACAGGTCCGAGGTGTAGCACAGCGCGACCTCGGCCACGGCCGAACCGGTCTCGCGGACCGCCTCGATCGCCGGGCGCATCTGCTCGACGTCGTTGAGCGCGTCGAAGATCCGGAAGATGTCGATCCCGGTCTTCGTGGCCTCCTCGACGAAGGCGTTGGTGACCTCGGTCGGATAAGGCGTGTAGCCGACCGTGTTGCGGCCGCGCAGGAGCATCTGCAGGCAGATGTTCGGGATCGCCTCGCGCAGGGCGGCGAGCCGGTCCCACGGGTCCTCGGCGAGGAAGCGCAGCGCGACGTCGTAGGTCGCGCCGCCCCAGCACTCGACCGACAGCAGCTGCGGCACGGTGTGCGCGACCACGGGCGCGACCGCGAGGAGGTCCTTCGTGCGCACCCTGGTCGCCAGCAGCGACTGGTGCGCGTCGCGGAAGGTCGTGTCGGTGACGCCGATGGTCGGCGACTCCCGCAGCCAGCGCGCGAAGCCCTCCGGGCCCAGCTCGGTGAGCTTCTGCTTCGAACCCGCGGGCGGCTCGCTCTCGGGCAGTTTCGGCAGCTTCGCGAGCGGGCTGATCAGCCGCGGCCGCTCGCCGTGCGGACGGTTCACGGTCACGTCGGCGAGGTAGGTCAGCAACCTGGTCCCGCGGTCGGCGGAATGCCGCGCGGTGAGCAGGTGCGGGCGCTGCTCGATGAACGACGTGGTGACATTGCCGTTGCGGAAGTCCTCGTCGTCGAGCACCGCCTGCAGGAAGGGGATGTTCGTGGCCACGCCGCGGATCCGGAACTCGGCGACCGCGCGGCGCGCCCGCCCGACCGCGGTCTTGAAGTCGCGGCCGCGGCAGCTCAGCTTGACCAGCAGCGAGTCGAAGTGCGCGCTGATCTCGGTGCCGGAGAACGCGGTGCCGCCGTCGAGCCGGATCCCCGACCCGCCGGGCGAGCGGTACGCGCTGATCATGCCGGTGTCCGGGCGGAACCCGTTGGCCGGATCCTCGGTGGTGATGCGGCACTGCAACGCCGCGCCCCGCAGGTACACGCTGTCCTGCGAGAGGCCGAGGTCGTCGAGGGTCTCCCCGGCCGCGATCCGGAGCTGCGACTGCACCAGATCGACGTCGGTGACCTCCTCGGTCACCGTGTGCTCGACCTGGATGCGCGGGTTCATCTCGATGAAGACGTGATTGCCCTCGCGGTCGAGCAGGAACTCGACGGTGCCCGCGTTGCGGTAGCCGATCTTGCGCGCGAACGCGACCGCGTCGGCGCAGATCCGGTCGCGCAGCGCGGGGTCGAGGTTCGGCGCCGGCGCCAGCTCGACGACCTTCTGGTGCCGCCGCTGCACCGAGCAGTCGCGCTCGTAGAGGTGGATGACGTTGCCCTCGGCGTCGGCGAGGATCTGCACCTCGATGTGCCGCGGCTCGACGACGGCCTTCTCCAGGAACACCGTGGCGTCACCGAACGCGGACTCCGCCTCGCGCGCGGCGGCCTCGATCGACTCGCGCAGCGCCTTGCGGTCCTGCACGCGCCGCATCCCGCGCCCGCCACCGCCTGCGACCGCCTTGACGAAGACCGGGAACCCGATTTCCTCGGCGGCCTCGACCAGCGCGTCCACATCGGTCGACGGCTCCGACGAGCCGAGCACCGGAACCCCGGCGTCCCGCGCGGCGGCAACCGCGCGGGCCTTGTTGCCGGTCAGCTCCAGGATGTCGGCGCTCGGGCCGACGAACGTGATGCCCGCTTCTTCGCACGCGCGCGCGAGATCGGGGTTCTCGGAGAGGAACCCGTACCCCGGGTAGACCGCGTCGGCGCCTGCCTTCTTGGCCGCCTTGACGATCTCGGAGACCGAGAGGTAAGCACGAACCGGATGGCCCGGCTCGCCGATCTCATGGGCCTCGTCGGCCTTGAGGCGGTGCAGTGAGTTGCGGTCTTCGTGCGGGAACACGGCCACCGTTCCCGCGCCGAGTTCGTAACCCGCGCGGAATGCACGGATCGCGATCTCGCCGCGGTTGGCGACCAGCACCTTGCGGAACATGCCCGGTCCTTCCGGTTTCGGATCGGTAGGTGCAGGCACGGTACCCTGATTGTCTCGCTGGCCGGGAGTTCAGTACCAGGTGATGGACATCATTCCACTCCGGGGTTGCCCGTGACGGGCGTTGGCGCTGCGGGCTGCGGCGTCAGGGTGTAGAGCAGGCGGTTCCCGGTGCCCTGCGGCAGGGGGTTCAGCACGTCCTTCGTGGCGTTGGCGACCAGCGCCGCCGCGGTGCCGGGCGCGCTCGCCTCGGGGTGCAGCCCCCGGTAGAGCGCCGCCGCGCCGGCGACGAACGCGGCGGACATCGACGTACCGGACATCGGGCCGGAGCCGATCCCGGTCGCCGCGGGGCCGGGGATCTCGACGCCGGGTGCGAACAGGTCGACCACCGCGCCGGTGTTGCTGTTCGGCGGCACCCGATCGGTGTTGTCCGAAGCGCCGACGGTCAGCGCCGACGGCTCCCTCGCCGGGGAGAACCCGCCCGCGTCGGTGCCCTCGCCACCCGCGGGCACCGTCACCGGCACTACCGCGGCCAGCGCTCGCACCGCCTCGTCGAGCTGCGGGTTGGGCGCGCCGCCGATGCCCAGCACGGCGACCGCGGGTTGCCTGGCGTTCTCGGTCACCCACTTGATCCCGGCGAGGATGTTGTTCGTCGCGCCGCTGCCGCTGTTGTCGAGCACCCGGACCGGAACGATCTTCACCTTCTTGGCGACCCCGAAGTCCTTGCCGCCGATGATCCCGGCCAGGTGCGTGCCGTGTCCGTTGCCGTCGGCGCCGTCGTCGTCACCGTCGACGAAGTCCTTGCCCTTCTCGACCCTGCCCTCGAAGTCCGGGTTCTTCCCGTCGACCCCGGTGTCGATCACGTACGCCGTGACCTGGTCCGCCGTCGTCTCGTAGTGGTAGGCGTGATCCGTCCCGGTGCGCTGGTCGATCCGGTCGAGCCCCGCGTTGGGCGGGTTCGGCTGCTCACCGCCGTCCGCGTAGGCGGGCGTCGGGAGCATCACGAGTGCGGCCGCGAGTATCGGACCTGACCAGCGAATTTTCATGGTCGACAGCGTTCCCCTCGATCGGTGAACGAACAATCCCACCTTCGGGTCGTTCGTCATGACCCAACCGATATCAGGCGCGGTGGAAAACCACCATTCGGCCGAAGCGTCCGTTCTGACCGACTGGCGAGCAGCGGCGATCGTCCTGTTCCTCGGCCAAGGGCCGCGCGGCTACTCTTCGATCCCGGACCGCGCTCGGTCAGCAGCCGCACGATCCGCTCGATTCCTCACGCCTGAGCCGCGAACCCCGCCTGAACCTCACCGCGGAACCCGGACAGATCCTCGCGTACTTCGGCGACCTTGCCCGTGAGCAGCCATACCCGCTCCTCCAGCGCTGCCACCCGCTGCTCAAAGTTCGCTTTCACCATGGTGGCCGGCCTAACCCGGGTCATCCCCGCGAGTTCGGGGAACACTGGTGCGTTCCGGCACCAGCCACCTGGTCATCCGTGCGGGCGCGGGATGGCAAACTGGGGGCCTTAATGCGACGGGAGTGGCGGTTGAGCGAGCCGGGGACGCGGCGGCCGGGTGGCCGGACCGAGCGCACCAGGGTGGCCGTGTTGATGGCGACCCTCGACGAGCTGGCCGAGCGCGGGTACGCGGGGCTGACCGTGGAGGCGGTGGCGGCGCGGTCCGGGGTGCACAAGACGACGGTGTACCGGCGCTGGGCGTCGGCCGAGGGGCTGGTCGCGGCGGCGCTCGCGATGGGGGCCGAGAGCGAGTGGGTGCCGCCGGATACCGGGTCGCTGCAAGGGGATCTCGCCGGGATCGGGCGCGAGCTGGTCCGGTACTTCACCGAGCCCGCGTTGTCGGCGTTGCCGATGGCCTCGATTTCCGCGGCGTTCCTGTCCGAGCGGGCCGCCGATTCGTTGCGCGCCTACTACGAGGATCGGCACGCGCGGTGCGCCGTCGTGGTGGAGCGTGCCGTCGCGCGTGGGGAGGTTCCCGCCGGGACCGATGCGGTCGAGGTGGTTCGCGCGGCGACGGCGCCGGTGTTCTACCGCTTGTTCGTGTCCAGGGAAGAGGTCGACGATTCGGTGGCCGACAGCGCCGCGCGCATGGCCGTGATCGCGGCGAAGGCGGGCGCGTTCCCCGGCCGCATGCCCCGAAGGTGACCTTCAGGGCGGTGAGCGCCGCGAAGGTCGCCTTCGGGGCATGGGCAACCCGCGCCGCACAGCCGCGAGGGTGGGGAATGTGGCGTTGGATTCCCTGAAGCTCACAGCGATGATGCGCGCGCCGATTCCGGTGAGGTGGGTGGCGGAAGCGTGGAGCCGCTTGGGGAGCCGCCGGGGCTTGATCCCCGAAGGGCCCCTTCGGGGACTCTGACGCCACAATCTCGGCCTTCGCGGCGCGGGGCGGGGCGAAGGTGATGCACTGAAGGACGCCTTCGCGGCACCAGATTCCCTCAAGGACCCCTTCAGGGCGTGCGCGGCGAACCTTGCCTTGGCCTCCGCAGGAGCATCCTTCAGGAAATCCACGCGCGCACGCTCCCCGTGCCCCGCCTTCACCGCCGCGCCGGAACCACCGCGTTGCGCATGCCCTGAGGGTGACCCTCGGGGCATGCACGCTCCGGTCGCCGTCGGCCCCGGAAGTCAGGTTTTTTCCAGGTATTCCACGCGTTCCGCGTCGACGACGTCGGCGGCCAGGGTCGCGAGGCCGGGGTACTTGGCCAGCGACGGGTCCTCGCCGACGACCTGCTGCGCCGTTTCCCGCGCGTGCACGATCACGTCCTCGTCGCGCAGCAAGGAAAGCAGTTTCAGGCTCGACCGCTTTCCGGACTGGCTCGCGCCGAGGATGTCGCCTTCGCGGCGGATTTCCAGGTCCAGCCTCGACAGCTCGAAACCGTCCGTTGTGGACTCGACGGCGGCGAGCCGCTCGCGCGTGGTGGTGCCGTCGAGCGCTTCGGTGACGAGCAGGCACAGGCCAGGCACCTTGCCCCGGCCGACGCGGCCGCGGAGCTGGTGCAGCTGGCTCACGCCGAACCGTTCCGCGTCCATGATCACCATCGCGGTGGCGTTCGGGACGTTCACGCCGACTTCGATCACCGTGGTGGCCACCAGCACGTCGAGCTTGCCCGCGGTGAACTCGCGCATCACCGCGTCCTTCTCTTCGGAGGGCATCCTGCCGTGCAGGACACCGACCTTCAGGCTCGCGAGCGGGCCCGCCTGCAGCTCTTCGGCGAGTTCGAGCACGGCGAGCGGCGGGCGCTTGTCGCTCTTGTCCGACGGCGGCTCGTCGCCGATCCGGGGGCACACCACGTACGCCTGGTGCCCCTTCCCGACCTCTTCGACGACCCGCTGCCACACCCTGTCCAGCCACGCCGGCTTCTCCGCGACCGGCACCACGGTCGTCGCGATCGGCGAGCGGCCCACCGGCATTTCCCGCAGCGCCGAGATTTCCAGGTCACCGTAGACGGTCATGGCGACCGTGCGCGGGATCGGCGTCGCGGTCATCACCAGCACGTGCGGCGAAGTGTCGTCCGCGCCGCGCGAGCGCAGCGCGTCCCGTTGCTCCACCCCGAACCGGTGCTGCTCGTCCACCACGGCGAAACCCAGATCGGCGAACGAAACCGTGTCCTGGATGAGCGCGTGCGTGCCCACCACGATCCCGGCCGCGCCACTGGCCGCGTCGAGCAGCGCCCGCTTGCGCTCCTTCGCGCCCATCGACCCGGTGAGCAGCGTGACGCGGGTGGCGTTGTCGGCTCCGCCGAGTTCGCCGGCCTGTGCGAGATCGCCGAGCATCTCCCGCAGCGACCTGGCGTGCTGCGCGGCGAGCACCTCCGTCGGCGCGAGCATCGCGGCCTGCCGCCCGGCGTCCACCACCTGGAGCATCGCCCGCAGCGCCACGATCGTCTTACCGCTGCCGACCTCGCCCTGCAGCAGCCGGTTCATCGGGTGCACGGCGGAGAGGTCGGCGGCGATCGCCTCGCCGACCTCGCGCTGGCCCGCGGTCAGCTCGAAGGGCAGGCGCTTGTCGAACTCGGCGCGGATGCCGTCCTCGCGGGGCGTGCACGCGCGCGCGGGCCGGGAAACCGTCGAGGACCGGCGCTGCGCGAAGATCAGCTGCACCGCCATCGCCTCGTCCCACTTCAGCCGCTTGCGCGCGTTCTCGAGCGCGCCCCACCCCGACGGGCGGTGGATGTTGCGCAACGCGTCTTCGAGCCCGGCGAAGCCGTTCATCGCGAGCAGTTCCATCGGCATCGGGTCGTCGACGACGTCGAGCATGTCGAGCACCTGGCGGACGCAGTTCGCGATCACCCAGGTCGGCATGCCCTGCGCCGCCGGGTACACCGGGATGATCTCCGCCAGGAAACTGTCCACCGAGGAGTGCTCCAGCGAGTCGAACAGCTCGTACTCGGGGTTCTGGAGCTGCAGCTTGTCGCGGAACTGGGTGACCTTGCCCGCGAAGAGGCCGGTCTTCCCGATCGTCAGGTCCTTCTCCCGCCACGCCTGGTTGAAGAACGCGATCTGCAGGCGGCGCTGCCCGTCGGTGATCACCACTTCGATGATGGTGCCGTTCTTCGCGCGCATCCGGCGCTTGTTCACCGACTCGATGCGCGCCATCACCGTGGCGTGCTCGCCGACCTCGAGGCCCGCGATATCGGTCAGCTCGCCGCGCTCGGCGTACCGGCGCGGATAGTGGCGCACGAGATCGCTCACGGTCTCGATCTTGAGCGCGGTGGACAGCGCTTTGGCCGTCTTGGCGCCGAGCACCTTCGTCAGGTCTTCCCGCAGCCCGATCATCGTTTCTACTCCACACCTATCAGCAGCACGGTGTCGGCCGCGCCGCCCGGATAGCAGGCCAGCTCGACCTCGGGGTGCTCCAGTCGCAGCTGTTCGGCCAGCTCGACCGGCACCCCCGGCGGCGCGCCGGCGCCCAGCAGCACGGTCACCAGTTCCCCGCCGACCGCCAACATACGGTTCAGCACCGACATCGCCGCGGCGACCAGGTTCGTCTCCGTCGCGGGCGCCGGCTCGATCGACACCACCTCGCCGTCGACGAGGCCGAGCACGTCACCGGCCTGCGCGCGGCCGACCCAGGTTATCGACTCCTCTTGTGCCACAAGCAGTTCACCCCGCCGCGTCGCCGCGGCCGCCTCCGCCATGGCCACCACGTCGTCCGAGACGCGGCGGTCCTTGTCGTGCACCGCGAGCGCCGCCAGCACCTGCACGCCCGAGGCGCACGGGATCACCACGACCTCGCGTTCGCCGACCATCGCGTGGCCGGCCGCCGCGTCCGCCGCCGTCGTCAGCGCGGCACCGCCGGCCAGCACGGTGACGTGGCCGCCGGTCGTTTCGGTGATCAGCCCGAGCATTTCCTCCATGCTCGGCGCCGCGCCGGGGGGCACGGGGAGCACCGCGATGCCCTCCGCCCGGAGCACCTCGGCCAGCCCGTCGCCGTGGACCGCGGCGACCACGGTCCGGTCGATCCCGCCCGCCGGTTCCAGCGGCGCGGGCGTGATCAGCGGTTCGACCCTGATCCGGCGCGGGCGCCCCGCGTCGATCCCGGCCTCGATCGCGCCCCCGATATCGGCGCAGTGGACGTGCACGGCGTGGCCGCCGTCACCGTCGGCCGCGACGGTGACGCTGTCGCCGAGCGCGCTGAGCGCCTTCCGCAGACCGGGCAGGTTCGCCGCCGGCATGCCTTCGAGCAGGTACATGACCTCCCACGCGTACGGCGCCGGGCCCTGCTCGGCCGCGACGTGCCCGTGGTGGTGCTCACCCCGTGGCGTCGTGTCCGCTCCCGTGACGACCGCGTGCAGCGCTTCGAGCACGGCGACCAGCCCACGCCCGCCCGCGTCGACGACCCCGGCGCGGGCCAGCACGGGAAGCTGGCTCGGCGTCCGCGCGAGCGCGTCGCGCGCCGCCTCCACCGCCGCCTCGGTGACGGCTTCGACCGAGGCCGGTTCAGCGAGTGCCTTCATCGTCGTGGCGACCGCGTGCATGACCGTCAGCATGGTGCCCGCGACCGGCCGCGCCACCGCGCCCGTCGCCGCTTCGTCGGCCAGTACGAACGCCTCGGCCAGCAGGCCGGGGCCGATTTCCCGGGCGTCGGAGACCGCGTCGGCGAGCCCTCGCAGCACCTGCGACAGGATCACGCCCGAATTGCCGCGAGCGGCTTCGACGGCCCCTTTCGCGAGCACCGCGAGCGCTCGGCCCGCACCATGACCAGCACCATGACCAGCACCGCCCGCGAGCGCGGCTTCGGCGCCGGAGAACGTGTGCAGCAGGTTGGAGCCGGTGTCGGAATCGGCCACCGGGTAGACGTTGATGCCGTTGATCTCCGGGCGCAGCACGTCCAGGCTGCGCACGCTCGCCGCGGCCCATGCCGCGACCGCGGCCTCGTCCAACACCCGATATCCTCCTCGCTGGTCCGCCCACGGTATCGACCCGGTGCCCACCCGGTTCCCTGGGCCGGAAACGCACTCGTTACTATGGTCGAGTTGCCCAGCCAAGCTGGGCTGTCTCGACTTACCTGATCCAAAGGAGTTCGACGTGGCTGCCGTGTGCGACGTCTGTGGCAAGGGACCCGGCTTCGGCAAGTCGGTCTCGCACTCCCACCGCCGTACCAACCGCCGGTGGAACCCGAACATCCAGACCGTGCACGCCAAGGTCGGGGTGTCCCAGCGCAAGCGCCTGAACGTGTGCACCTCGTGCCTCAAGGCGGGCAAGGTCGTTCGGGGCTGACCACAGCTTTCAGGGTGGCGGGTGTTCGCACAGCGAGCACCCGCCATTCTTTTGTGCCGCGAAGGGGAAGCGCATGGTGGCCGCCGAACTGCGCGACGTAACCGTGCACATCGATACCGGGCGGTGGAGCGAAACGGTTCTCGACGCGGTGAGCCTCGCCGTGCCGGAAGGGCGGATCACCGCCCTCATCGGTGAATCGGGCTGCGGCAAGTCCATGGCCGCCGCCGCGCTCACCGGTCTGCTGCCCGCCACCGCCCAGCGTTCCGGGCAGGTGCTCGTCGACGGCACGGTCGCGCACGGCCGGCCGGAGCTGCGCGCCATCGGCTACGCGCCCCAGGACGGGGTGACCGCGTTCAAGCCCGGTGAGGCCGTCGGCGCGCAGTTGCGCGACCTGGAAGAGATCCACCGGCACTGGAGCGTCGAGCGCGCGTGCGCGGCGGCCGGGTATCCCGCGGAAGTGTTCGATCTGCTCCCGCGGCAGCATTCCGGCGGGCAGATCCAGCGCGCGGCGCTCGCCGCGGCGCTGCTGCCGTCGCCCCGAATCCTCGTCGCCGACGAACCCACCGCGTCACTGGACGCGGAGAACGCCTACCGGGTGTGGAAGACGCTGCGCGAATACGCCGATGAGGGCGCCGCCGTGCTCGTCATCACGCAGGACGTGCCCATGCTCGCCGCCACCGGCGTCGCGGACCGGATGGCCGTGATGCGCGCGGGCCGAATCCTCGTCGAGGACTCCGCGGCGGCCGTGGCAGCGCTCGACAACCCCTACGTACAAGGCTTCTTCCGAGAGGGCTAGGGAAGTTTCCAGTCGACCGGCTGGGCGCCCTGCTTTTCGAGCAGTTCGTTCGCCCTGCTGAACGGGCGCGAGCCGAAGAAGCCGTTGTGCGCGGAAAGCGGGCTCGGGTGCGCCGATTCGATGCACGGCACCTGCCCGAGCAACGGCTTGAGGTTGCGCGCGTTGCGGCCCCACAGGATCGCCACCATCGGCTCGTTGCGCGCGGCGAGGGCCTTGATCGCCTGCTCGGTGACGTCTTCCCAGCCCTTGCCCTGGTGCGAGTTGGGCTTGCCCGGCGACACGGTGAGCGCCCTGTTGAGCAGCAGCACGCCCTGCTCGGTCCACGGGGTGAGGTCGCCGTTCGCGGGCAGCGGGTGCCCGAGGTCCTCGGCGTACTCCTTGTAGATGTTCACCAGGCTCTTCGGCAGCGGGCGCACGTCGGGCGCCACCGCGAAGCACAGCCCGATCGCGTGGCCGGGCGTCGGGTACGGGTCCTGCCCGACGATCAGCACGCGGACGCCGTGGAAGGGCTGTTTGAACGCCCGTAGCACGTTCTCCCCCGAGGGGAGGTAGGTCCGCCCCGCGGCGATCTCCGCGCGGAGGAACTCCCCCATCGAGGAAATGCGCTCCGCGACGGGTTCGAGGGCTTGCGCCCAGCCTTCTTCGACGATCTCGGCCAGCGGTCGTGCGGTCACGGCGTGCGAGCCTAGCGCCCTCAGTCCAGGCGCCGGAGCGCGGTACGGAACCAGGCCGCCCGCTCGACGTAGGAGTCGACCACCATGGCGATCTTGTCCGGCCCGAACGAGGTGTTCAGGCGGGTTTTCGCGGGCACGCCGAGCGCGACATGGCCGGACGGCACGCGCGATTCGTACGACAGCACCGCGCCCGCGCCGACCATCCCGCCGTCTTCGATCACGCTGCCGTTGAGCACCACCGCGCCGGAGGCGATCAGGCACCCGGTGCCGATCACCGCGCCCTCGACGTGCACCGCGTGCCCGATCGCCGAGGACGGCCCGAGCACGGTCGGGTGGCGCTGGGTGCAGTGCACCACGCAGCCGTCCTGGATGTTCGAGCGCTCGCCGAGCTCGATGTACCCGTGGTCGCCGCGCAGCACCGTCTGCGGCCACACCGAGGCGTCCGCGGCGATCCGCACGTCGCCGATGACCGTGGCGTCGGGGTGCACGTAGGCGTCGGGGTGGATGGTCGGCTCCAGGTCGCCGAGCGCGTAGATCGCCATCGCGGTATCCCTCCTACGGTCAGCTCACGTCCCCTGCGATTGGATCACGGGCATCGACACCGTCACGACCGGCCACTCGCCGCGTGCCAGGACCGGGCGCGCGGTGCTCGTCGTCGCGGTCTTGGCGGCCGCGCTGACCTGGGCGTCCCCGCTACCGGAGCCGCCGCTGGCGAACGGGCTCGCGCGCACGCCGCCGATGGGGTGGAACAGCTGGAACCAGACCCGCTGCTACGACCTGACCGGGCAAGCGGTGCGCGACGCCGCCGACGCGCTGGTCCGCACCGGGATGCGCGACGCCGGCTACCGCTATGTCGTGGTCGACGACTGCTGGCAGGACCGCACGCGCGGCGCGAACGGCGAGCTGCGCGCCGACCCGCGGCGCTTCCCCGGCGGGATCGCGGCGCTCGCCGACTACGTCCACCGGCGCGGGCTGCTCTTCGGCATCTACTCCGTGCCGGGCTCCGCGACCTGCGCGATGGCAGGAGACGGCTACCCGGCGCACGGCATCGGCTCGCTCGGCCACGAGCGGCAGGACGCGGAGACCTTCGCCGCGTGGGGTGTGGACTACCTGAAGTACGACTGGTGCAACGCCGACACCAACGACGGCCTCCAGCGCCAGCCCGCCTTCGAAAAGATGCGGGACGAACTCGCGAGAACGAACCGAAAGATCGTGTATTCGATCTCGGAATACGGTGTCTCAAGTCCCTGGACGTGGGCGAAGCCGGTGGCCAACCTCTGGCGCACCACCTACGACCTGGCCCCGGACTGGGCGTCGATCTCGTCGGTGATCGAACAGCAGGCCGCCGTCGCGACACACAGCGGCACGCCGGGCGGCTGGAACGACCCGGACATGCTGCAGCTCGGCAACGGGGCGCTGACCGCGGACGAGGCGCGGGCGCACGTTTCGCTGTGGGCCATGCTGAACGCGCCGCTGTTCGCGGGCACCGATCTCGGCGCACTGTCCACAAGCGACATCCAGGCGCTGACCAACCCGGAAGTTGTCGCGCTGGACCAGGATTTCGCGGGCAGCCAGGGGACGAAGGTAGCGGGCACCGCCTCGACGGACGTGTGGCGCAAACCGCTTTCCGGCGGCGGATACGCGGTCGCACTGCTCAACCGCGGCGACACCGAAACCCGGATGCCCACGCGGACACCGGGTCAGTGGCGGGTCCGCGACCTCTGGGCGCACCAGTACGTCGGCGGCGCCGAGTTCGCGGTGCCCCCGCACGGGGTCCGCGTGCTCACTCTGCGCCCGTGCCAAGACCGCCCGTGACCAGTTCCTTGGCGAGGCACACGCAATCCGGTTCGTCGCGGTAGACGCCGTAGTTGGGGATGTCGGTGTAGCCGCAGGACCGGTACAACGCAATCGCTTCCGGCTGCCTCAGCCCGGTTTCGAGCACCACGCGCTTGCGGCCCGCGGCGACCGCGGCGCGCTCCAGCTCCGCGAGCACCGCACGCGCGTACCCGCGGCCCCGCGCCGCCTCGGTGACGTACATCCGCTTCAGCTCGGCGTCACCGGCGCGGAAGAACGGGGCCGGGCCGTCGTGCGCGCGCCACGCGCCGGAGGCCACGGGCGTGCCGTCGTCGGCGTAGGCCACCAGGAAGAGCCCGCGCGGTGCGGAAAACTCGCCGGGGTCCAGCGGCGTGACGTCCGCCTCCCCGTAGCGCTCCTCGTAGACCCTCTGCACCTGCGCCGTCAGGAGCGCGGCGTCCGGGTGGTCGTAGGGCACCGGCTCGATGACCACGGGCTACCTCCAGTGCTGCCAGCCCGTTCCCCCCTCGTAGGCGGTGCCGTCGACGGTCACGCCGGAGTCGGGCATCGTCACCGATCCTATCCGCGCCCAGCCGTCGGGAAGATCGGCGAACGACGGGAAAGTGGCCGCGAGCGCGTGGTCTTCGCCACCGGTGAGCACCCAGGCCATCGGGTCCGCGCCGAGCGCCTTGCCGACTTCGACCAGCCGCTGGTGCACTTCGATCCGCTCGGTCCGCACGTCGATACCGACCTCGGAGGACTCCGCGATGTGGCCGAGATCGGCGAGCAGGCCGTCGGAGACGTCGATCATCGCGGTCGCGCCCGCCTTCGCCGCCGCGGGTCCCGCCGCGTACTCGGGCTCCGGCGCGCGCTGCGCCTTCACCACGCTCACCGGCGACCGGAAACCCCTGCCGAGGACGGCGAGCCCGGCGGCGGCCCAGCCGAGCCTGCCGTTCACCGCGACGATGTCGCCAGGGCGAGCGCCCGAACGGGTGACCGGCGGCCGCCCGCCCAGCTCGCCGAGCGCCGTGACGCTCACCACGAGCTGGTCGGCTCGCACGACGTCACCGCCGACGACACCGGCACCGGCGCGCGAGGCCTCGGCCCACATGCCGTCGGTCAGCTCCTTGATCACGTCCGCACCGGTGTCGCCCGGGCAGGCGAGCCCGACCAGCACGGCGGTCGGCGTCGCGCCCATCGCGGCGATGTCGGCGAGGTTGACCGCGACCGCCTTGCGGCCGACCAGGTCCGGAGTGGACCAGTCGAGCCGGAAGTGCACGCCCTGGACCAGCACATCCGTCGACGCGACGATCCTGCCGTCGGCGGCGGCGACCACGGCCGCGTCGTCACCGGGGCCCAGCAGCGTGGTCGGCGGCTGCGCGCGGCCTTCGGTGACCGCGCGAATCAGCCCGAATTCACCGACCTCACCGACCGTCCCCCCAGTCGGCGTGTGCTGTGGTGACACCCGTCACCCCCGTTCTCACTGGCGCTCGTGTCTATTGATGGCCGATATTCGGAAGCCCTATGTTTTGACGGAACTGGGGTACGTTACCGGCGCTACCACCAGTTCCTACCTGAGCAGGCCGATCCAGACGAAGGGGCACGCCGTGGTCCACGCATACATCCTCATCCAGACCGAAGTCGGCAAGGCGGCGGCCGTCGCGGCCGAGATCTCCGGCGTACCCGGCGTCACCAGTTCGGAGGATGTCACCGGGCCCTACGACGTGATCGTGCGCGCCACCGCGGACACGGTCGACCAGCTCGGCCAGCTCGTGGTCGCGAAGGTGCAGAACGTCGAGGGCATCACCCGCACGCTGACCTGCCCCGTGGTGAACCTCTGAGCCTGGGCCGGAGCGGGGGTTCGTTCAGCGCACCAGCCGGAAGAACCCCCGCACCTGCGCCACAAAGGACTCCGGCTGCTCCAACGCGGCGAAGTGCCCGCCGTGCGGCAGCTCTTCGAACCAGCGCAGGTCCGTGTAGTACTTCTCCGCCTGCCGCCGCGACGGCCGCGTGATCTCCTTCGGGTACACCGAGATGCCCGACGGCGCGCCGACGCCCTCGCCGAAGCCGCGGGGATCGCGCCGGTTCTCCCAGTAGATGCGCGCCGACGAGGTCGCGGACGCGGTGAACCAGTAGGCGGAAATGTTGTCGAGGATCTTCTGCCGGGAAACCGCGTCCTCCGGCCTGCCGGTGTTGTCGGTCCACGCCCAGAACTTCTCCGCGATCCACGCCGCCTGTCCGGCGGGCGAGTCGGTCAGGCCGTAGCCGAGCGTCTGCGGGCGGGTGCTCTGCTGCTTGGAATAGCCGGTCCCGGTGGCGACGAACTCCATCGCCTCCTCCATCGCCTGCTGCTCCTCCGGCGCCGGGTCCGCCAGCGGCGGCAGCGAGGCGAAGTTGACGTGCACGCCCGCGAGGTGCTCCCGCGCCACCGAGTCGAGCACGATGCTCACGGCCGCGCCCCAGTCACCGCCCTGCGCGCCGTAGCGCTCGTACCCGAGCGAGCCCATCAGCTCGTCCCACGCCTTCGCGATCCGCGGCAGGTTCCACCCCGGCCCGGCAGGCTTGTCGCTCCAGGCGAACCCTGGCAGCGAGGGCGCGACGACGTGGAAGGCGTCCGCGGGGTCGCCGCCGTGCGCACGCGGGTCGGTGAGCGGGCCGAGCACGTCGAGGAACTCGTACACCGATCCCGGCCAGCCGTGCGTCAGCACCAGCGGCAGCGCGTCCGGCTCCGGCGAGGTGACGTGCAGGTAGTGCACGCCGAGGCCGTCCACTTCGGTGCGGAACTGCGGGAACGCGTTGAGCCGCGCGGCGAACCCGAAGTCGTAGTCCTCCGCCCAGTACCGGCACAGCTCGCGCACGTAGTCGAGCGGCGCGCCCTGCGACCAGTCGCCGACCGTTTCTGCCTCCGCCCACCTCGTGCGCCGCAAGCGTTCGCGCAGATCGTCGATTTCGGCTTCGGACACCGTCACTTCGAACCGTTCGGGCACGGGCTCGCTCCCCTCGTCGGTGAGATCCACGCTACCGGGCGTGGGGGCGACGCTCACCGCCCCGAACTCGCGTGATGTCATGACCGGGTGCCTGAAACCGACACCGGCGCCCCACCGCGCACGCTGATCGTCGTCGCGGCCGTGCTCGCGGTCGCGCTCGCGGTCGGCGTCGCGATCTTCGGGATCGTGGCCGGTAGCAGCAGCTCCGAGAACGCCGACGACGACGCGGTGGTCGGCCCGCTGCCGCTGGTGTCCGTGCCCGCGCCGCGGGCGAGCGCGCCGGACTGCGCGGACCTCGTCGCCGCGGTGCCCGGCGAGCTGACTTCGGACGGCAAGCAGCTCCCGCGCCGCGAGCTGGCCGCGCCCGCGCCACCCGCCACCGCGGCCTGGGGCCGGGACAACCCGGTGGTGCTGCGCTGCGGCCTCGACCGGCCCGCCGAGCTGACGCCGACCGCGCAGCTCCGGGTCGTCAACGGCGTGCAGTGGCTGGAAGTCCCCGGCGAGGGCACCGCGACCTGGTACGCGGTGGACCGCCCGGTCGTCGTGGCGCTGACCATCCCCGGCGACGCGGGAACCGGGCCGCTCCAGGACCTGTCCACCCTGATCGGCACCAAGCTGAAGGCCCAGCCGCTGAAGTTCTAGCCCGCCGATCGCCCGTCCGAGGCGCGCCCTCCGGGGCGTCCGGGCCGGTCGATTTGGGTGTGGGGGCGGGCGTGTGGAGCCGCCCGGGGGCTTGGTCCCTGAAGGACGCCTTCAGGGAATCTGACGCCACAAACTCGACCTTCGCGGTGCGCGCCGTAGTTGTTGCTGATGCCCCGAAGGGGGCCTTCGCGGCACCAGATTCCCCCAAGGGCCCCTTCAGGGCATTGCGACCCAGGACGAGCCCGCGAAGGACGTAGCCGCGGCCTTCACGCCCATGACGACCCCCACTTCAGGCGCACGAACGCGGAAACGCGAGCCGCGAGATCCCCGCACAGGCCCCCAAGGACGCCCTCAGGGAACCTAACGCCACAAACTCGACCCTCACGGCACACGCCATGACGCTGCCCATGCCCCGAAGGGGACCTTCGCGGCACCAGATTCCCCCAAGGGCCCCTTCAGGGCATGCGCAACGGGCCCCAGAGCCCCCTCAAGGAGCACCCTTCAGCGCTGTGCAGTGCAGTGCCGTGCCGTGCCGTGCCGGGGCAGAGCGCTAGCGGAGACCGGTGCCCCTGGCGATGGCGGTGTCGATGAGGGTGGAAAGCAGCGTCGGGTAGTCGACGCCGGTGACGGCCCACATCTTCGGGTAGGCCGAGGTGGTGGTGAACCCCGGCATGGTGTTCACCTCGTTGATGATCAGCTCGCCGCCGTCGGTGACGAAGAAGTCCACGCGCGCGATGCCCTGGCCGTCCAGTGCGCGGAACGCCTTGACCGCCATCGCGCGGATCCGCTCGATGACCTCGTCGTCGAGCTTCGCGGGGATGTCCAGCTCGGCGGCTTCGCCGAGGTACTTCGCCTCGAAGTCGTACCAGGCGCTCGGGTCCTGGTCGAGCACGCGGATCTCGGCTGGCAGCGACGCTTCGACGCGGCCGTCGGGGAACTCCAGCACCCCGCACTCGACCTCGCGGCCCACGACCGCCTTCTCCACCAGCACCTTCGGGTCGGTCTCCCGCGCCAGCGCGATCGCGGCGTCGAGGTCGGCCCAGTCGGTGACCTTGCTGATGCCGAACGAGGACCCGGCGCGCGCGGGCTTGACGAACACCGGCAGCCCGAGCCGCTCGCGGTCTTCGATGTCCACAGTGGACTGTCCACGACGGAGGGTGACCGCATCGCCGACCGGAAGCCCTTCCGCGGCAAGGAGTTTCTTCGCGTACTCCTTGTCCATCGCGGCGGCGCTCGCGAGCACGCCGGCGCCGACGTAGGGGATGCCCGACATTTCGAGCAGGCCCTGGATCGTGCCGTCCTCACCGAACGCGCCGTGCAGCACCGGGAACACCACGTCGACGGCGGAGAGCACCTCGGACTCGCCACCCGGCTCCAGGCTCACGAGCTGCTGGCTCGTCGGGTCGCCTGCCAGCACGAGCGCCTTGCCGTCATCGATGGTCGGCAGCGTCGTGCCGTCGATGCGCAGCGTCTCCGGGTCGCCGGTGCCCAGTACCCACCCGCCGTGCGGGGTGATCCCCACCGGCACCACCTCGAAGCGCTCCGGATCGAGGTTCGCCAGCACACTACCGGCGGAAACGCAGGAGATCGTGTGCTCGCTGCTACGGCCGCCGAACACCACGGCAACCCGCGTCTTGGGTGAGCTCATGGAGCGCCACCCTACCGGGCGCTTGCGCCGCCGGATTCAGCGCAGTAAGCCCACCAAGGTGTCCAGCGCGTCGTGCAGGGCATCCCTGGAACAGCCCGCGTAGCCGATCGCCACGCCGTGCGCGGAGGGCGTCCCGGCGAAGTGACGTGCCAGCCCGTCGAGCCGGATTCCCCTCGCCTCGGCCTCGGCGAGACGCTCCCGCTCGACCGCCGCCGAGGTGAACAGGACGACGAGATGGGCGCCCGCGTCATCGCCGAGCACCCGCACTCCCCCGTCCCGCAGCGCCGCGACCAGCATCGACCGGCGTTCGGACAGCTCGCGCCGCAGCTTGCGCAGGTGGCGGCCGAGATCACCGTGCCTGGCCAGCTCGACCAGCACCCGCTGACCGGCTGGCGACGGCCTGGTGCCGGTGCGGTCGCGGTAGGTCAGCACGGCGGCGGTCACCTCGGGCGGCGCGACCATCCAGCCGGCGCCGAGCGTCGGGGTGAGGATCTTGCTGGTGGTGCCGAGGTGCACCACCACGTCCGGCGCGAGCGCGGCGAGCAACGGCAACGGTGCGACGTCGAACCGCAGTTCGCCGTCGTAGTCGTCCTCGATGATCAGGAGCTGCTCCGCACGGGCGCGTTCGACCAGCTCGACCCGGCGGGACGCGCTCATCCTGCTGCCCATCGGGTACTGGTGCGCCGGCGAGCAGTACACCGCGCGGACCCCGGCGGGAACCGCCTCCGGACGCAGGCCTTCGTCGTCGACGGGCACGCCGGTGACCCGCACGCCCGCGGCGCCGAACGCCTGCACCGCGCGCTGGTAACCGGGTTCCTCGACGGCGACCACGTCACCGGGTTCGAGCACCGCGCCCGCGAGTTCGACCACCGCCGCCGTGGTGCCGCCGGTGGCCAGCACCGAGTCCGTGCCGACGGCGAGCCCGCGGTGGCGCAGCAGGTGTTCCCCGATCGCCGCCCGGTACTCGGGGACGCCCGCGCGCTGCACGCGGACGAGCGGCGCGGTGTCCGCCGCGGCACGCCACGCCCGGCGCCACGCCGCCCTGTCGAGCCCCTCCGCCCACGGCGTGCCCGGCGTGAGGTCGAGCAGTTCGACCGGCTCGCGAACCTCGCCGAAGACGGTCCCGTGCGCGGGCACGTCACCCGGCGGCGACGTCGTGACGTAGGTGCCGGAGCCGTGCCGCCCGGCGATCCAGCCTTCGGCGTGGAGTTGCTCGTAGGCGGCGGAGGTGACCGTGCGGCTCACGCCGAGCCGGTCGGCGAGCGCGCGGGTGGACGGCAGCCGGTCGCCGCCGCGAAGATGACCCGTGGCGGCCGAAGCGCGCAGGGCGTCGGCGAGCTGGACCGCGAGCGGCACCCCGGACTCGCGGTCGAGGAAGACGGGCAGCGCGGTATCGGCGTTCGACACGCACACCTCCAAAGTGGCCTTCCAAACCATACCCGTATTGGACATTTCATCAGTCCACTGGGGCGAGTCAGGATCACTCCATGACGCTCGCACCGCTGTCTTCGACCCCGCGCAGCACCCTCACCCGCAAGAAGGACCGGGCCGCCACCGATCGGCAGGCACTGTACGACGTCCTCCGCGAGGGCCTGATCTGCCACCTCGGCCTCGTCCGCGACGGCGCGCCGGTGGTGCTCCCGACCGGGTACGGCCGCGACGGCGACACGCTCTACCTGCACGGCTCCACCGGCTCCGGCAACATCCGCGACGCCGCGCGCGGGATCGACGTGTGCGTGACCGTGACGCTCGTCGACGCGATCGTCTACGCGCGCTCGCTCAACAACCACTCGATGAACTACCGCAGCGCCGTCATCCACGGCCGCGCCCGCCAGGTGACCGACGCCGACGAGAAGACCCGCGCGCTGCGGGCGCTCACCGACCAGCTCGCGCCGGGTTCGTGGGAGCACGCGCGCGGGGTGAACGCGAAGGAGTCCGCGTCGGTCGCCGTGATCGCGGTCGACCTCGCCGAGGCCGCGGTCAAGATCCGCGCGGGCGACGCCATCGACGAGCCCGAGGACGTCGAGACGGGCACCGCGTGGGCGGGCGTCCTCCCGGTGCGCACCGTTTTCGGGCCGCCGGAGCCCGCGTCATACGTCCCGGACGGCACCCCCGTGCCGCCGCACGTTCACGACCGGGCCTGAAGCCGCACCGTGAACCGCGTGCGGCCGGGCCCGCTCTCCACGTCGACGTGGCCGCCGTGCGCTTCGGCCAGCGACTGCACGACGGCGAGGCCCAGCCCCGTTCCCCCGGTTCCGGTCGCCCCTCGCGCGCGTGAATCGTCGACGCGGTAGAAGCGGTCGAAGATGCGGGCGAGCGCTTCGGCGGGGATACCGGGCCCCTCGTCGGTGACGGACAGGAGCACCTCCTCGCCGTCGGTCTCGACGGACACGGTCACGGGGGTGCCTGCCGGGGTGTGCACGGCCGCGTTGGTCAGAAGATTGTCGAGCACCTGCCGCAGCCGCACCGGATCCGCGGTGATCGCGTGCGGGCCGCCGCCGATTTCGAGCGTGAGCGGCCGCTCCTGGTGCGCGGCTTCGAACGCCTGCGCGGCCTGCGCCGCCAGCTCGGCGGCGTCGATCTCCTGCCTGCGGATCGGCGGCTCGGCGCCCGGTTCGTCGAGGCGCGCGAGCAGCAGCAGATCGTCGACGAGCACGCTCATCCGCGCCGTCTCCTCGCGGATCTTCGCCAGGTGCGCGTCGCGCTCGGCCGGCTCGTTCGCGGCCGCGTAGCGGAACAGATCGGCGTACCCGCGGATCGATGTCAACGGCGTGCGCAGCTCGTGCGAGGCGTCGGCGACGAACCGGCGGAGGCGCTCGTTCGCGGCCGCGCGCGCGGCGAACGAGGAGTCGATGTGGTCGAGCATGAGGTTGAACGCGGTGCGCAGTTCGGCGACCTCGACGCCGCCGCCGCTGGCCTGCGCGCGCACCGGGACGTTCGCCGAATCGGTCAGGTCGTGCGAGGTGATGTAGTGCGCGGTGGCCGCCATCGAGCTCAGCGGCCGCAGCCCCCGTTTCAGCACGATGCGGCCCGCCACCACGAGCACGCCGAGCGCCAGCACGAACGCGACCACCTCGACCAGGATGAGCTGGTTCACGGTCTTGTCGAGATCGTTCTTCGGCGCCGCGCTCAGCAGCACCTCGCCCGCTTCGATCGGGCACGCGCGGACCCGGTAGGCGCCAAGGTCGTGCAGCGAAACGGTGGTCATCATGTCGCCCTTGACCGCTTGGAGCGCGATCTCGGAAAGCTCGTCGTACCGCGGTGGCAGCGCACCGCCCGGTTTCGCGGTGACGGTGGTGCCGTTGACCTCGAAGACCGAGGAATACCAGGAATACGCGGCCTGCGGCGAGCTGTGCTCGTTGCGCAGGCGGCTGAGCTGTTCGAGCTGGCTCTTGGTGAGCTGCTCGTCGAGCCTGCGGCCGAAGTAGTCCTGCATGATGCCGACCATCACGGTGCCCACCGTCGCGAACACCACGAGCGCCAGCGCGCCGAGCGCGAGCGCGAGCCGGGTGCCCAGCCGCAGCCGCCGCCACGCGTCGAGCCAGCGCGTCACCGCGACACCGCGCGCACCGCGTAGCCGACCCCGCGCACGGTGTGGATCAGCGGTTCGCCGCCGTCGTCGACCTTGCGGCGCAGGTGCGAGACGACCAGTTCGACCACATTGGACTTACCGCCGAAGTCGTATTCCCAGACGTGGTCCAGTATCTGCGCCTTGGTCAGCACGGCGGGCGAGCGCCGCATGAGGTAGCGGAGCAGCTCGTACTCCGTCGGCGTGAGCGAAACGTCCCTGCCGCCGCGGCGGACCTCCCTGGTGTCCTCGTCGAGCACGAGATCGGCGACCTCGATCACGGACCGCTTCCACGCGGGCCCGGTGCTGCGGCGCAACACCGCGCGCAGCCTCGCCATCAGTTCTTCGACGGAGAACGGCTTGACGAGGTAGTCGTCGCCGCCCCGGGTCAGCCCCGCGATGCGGTCCGCCGTCGCGTCCTTCGCGGTCAGGAACACCACCGGCACGGCACGGCCGGTCTCGCGCAGGCGGTCCAGCACGGCGAAGCCGTCGAAATCGGGCAGCATGAGGTCGAGCACCACGATGTCGGGCCCGAACGACGCGGCCTTCTCCAGCGCGTCGGCGCCGGTGCCCGCCGTGACCGCCTGCCAGCCCTCGTACCTGGCGACGGTGGCGACGAGATCGGCGATGTGCGGCTCGTCGTCGACGACGAGCAGGCGCACGGGCTCCTCGTTCTGCACCCCTTCATCCTGCGCCACGGCGTCCGCGCGGGGCGACCCGGGACGGGCCGCCGGGCCCGAACGACAGGAAGCCGACAGCTTGCCGCCAGATCCCTCCACAGTGGACTGCGATCCGTTCGGACATTGACAGTTAGGATCCAAACAGTTAGCGTCCATACTATGGACCCGTTGGAGCTCACCACCACCCTCGAGCTGATGCGCTGGGCCGTCTGGGCCCAGCGGAAGGCGGGCGAGGACTGGATCAGGACTCGCGAGCTCAGCTTCGAACAGAGCTTCGTGCTGGGCTGCCTCGTGCGGAGCCCCGGCGCGATCCAGCGCGACATCGCGCAGATGACCCGCACGACCGCGGCGAGCGTCTCCGGCCTGCTTCAAGGGCTCGAGCGCCGGGGGCTCGTCGAGCGCCGCACGGAAGGCGGCGACGAGCGCAGCAAACGCGTCTACGCGACGGCCGCCGGCGTCGAGCTCATCGACGGGCTCGACACCGCGATGGCCGACGCCGACGAGACGATCCTCGCCCCGTTGGACCAAGCCGAGCGAAACACCCTGCACGCGCTGCTCGCCAAGCTCACCGCGGAACTGCCGCAACCGACGCGGTCGTAAAACCGCGCACCTCCGCCGCACCCGGCGCCCGCCGGTGCGGCCCTCGACCCTGCCCGAAAAGGGAGCCATCATGAACGCACCCGTCACCGTCGTCGGCGCCGGACTCAGCGGCCTCACGCTCGCTCGTGTCCTGCACCTCAACGGAATCCCGGCCACCGTCTACGAAGCGGAAGCCTCCCCGTCGGCACGCGCGCAGGGCGGCATGCTCGACATCCACGACTACAACGGCCAGCTCGCGCTCGAAGCGGCCGATCTGACCGACGAGTTCCGCGGCCTCATCCTCGAAGGCCGCCAACAGATCCGCGTCCTCGCCCCGGACGGGACCGTGCTGTTCGACAGAGCCGACGACGGCACCGGCGGACGTCCCGAGGTGCAACGCGCCGAGCTGCGGCAGATCCTGCTCGACTCGCTCCCCGCCGGCACCGTCCACTGGGGACACAAAGTCGGCAGCGCGCGCACCCTCGGCGACGGCCGCCACGAAGTGGCCTTCGCCAACGGCGTCACGCTTGTCACGAGCCTGCTCGTCGGCGCCGACGGCACGTGGTCGCGGGTCCGCCCGCTGCTCACCGCCGCCATCCCCGAATACGACGGCACGTCCTTCGTCGAGACCTACCTGTACGAAGCCGACACCCGTCACCCCGCCACGGCGAAAGCGGTCGGCGGCGGGTCGGCGGGCGCGCACGGGCCGGATCGCGGGATCGCGGCGCACCGCGAGCGCGGCGACACCCTGCACGCCTACGTGACGCTCACCGAATCGCTGGAGTGGTTCGCCGCGATCGACTTCACCGATCCCGCCGCGGCCACCGCGCGGATCGCGCGGGAGTTCGACGGCTGGGCACCGGAGCTCACCGCGTTCATCACCGACGCCGACACCCCACCGGTCCTGCGCCCCCACTACGCCCTGCCGATCGGACACCGGTGGGAGCGCGTGCCGGGGGTGACCCTGCTCGGCGATGCCGCCCACGTCGCGGCCCCGAACGGCGAAGGCGCCAACCTGGCGATGCTGGACGGCGCCGAACTCGGCACGGCCATCGCGGCACACCCCGACGACCTCGAAACCGCCCTCGCCGAATACGAGGAGGCCATGTTCGCCCGCAGTACGAAGGTCGCCCTCGAAACCGCCGAGTTCACCGAGTCCCTTTCCGGCGACGACCCGGCCCCACGCCTGATCGCCGCACTCGGCGGGCAAACCCCCTGAACTCCTCGGCTTCACACCACGAGTTCCCACCGTCCCACTGGCGGTAGCGGTTCGCGGTCCGCAGAGGCTCGGAACGCCTGGATCGCGAGCGCGGCGAAACGCCGGGAGGCCGCGACACCGGCGGCCGTCGTCTTGGCCCGGATGCCCCGGTTGGCCATGATCACGAGCATCAGGTCGTCGAGGACGAAGTCGGCGCGAAGGTGGCCGGTGTCCTTGGCCCGGCGCGCCAGTTCGGCGATCGAGTTCAGCGCGTGCGCGCGGTCCGCGGTGAAGTCCAGCGCGCCGGGGAAGGCCGACATGAACGCTTCGGTGAAGCCGCGGTCGCGTGCCTGCGATTCGAAGATCTTTTCGATCACCAAGCAAAAGCCGCGCCACGGATCCGGATCGGCGAGCCCCTCGTCGACGACGGTGTAACACCCGCGCATCTGCTCGGCGAACGCCGCGGTGACCAGGTCCTGCTTGGTCGGGAAACGGCGGTACAGGGTGGCGGGCCCGACCCCGGCGCGGCGGGCGATCTTCCGCATCGGCACGTCGAGGCCCTCGGCGGCGAACAGCGCGCGGGCCGAGGCGAGGACGCGTTCGCGGTTGTCCATGGCGTCGGAGCGCAGCGGTTGAGGCAAACGATCGGTCACCACTCCCACTTTAAGCTAACCGGACGCCTGCGTCCGTTAGCTTCGGTGACCTGAGTTCACCACAGCGGAAAGGACAGCCGTGAAAGCAGTTTCGATCCAGGCGTTCGGCGATCCCGATGGCCTGGCGGTCATCGACGTCCCGGTTCCGGCTCCCGGCCGGGGACAAGTGCTCATCGCCACCGAGGCGATCGGCGTCGGCGGCGTCGACGTCCTGATCCGAAAAGGCGCTCTCGCCGCTTACGGCTTCCAGGAAGGGTTCGTCCCCGGTAACGAGGTGGCGGGCATCGTGACCGCGGTCGGTGACGGCGTCGACGAGGCATGGATCGGTCAGCGCGTATGGGCGTTCACCGGTACCGGTGGCGGTTACGTCGACCAGGCGGTCACCGGCGTCGAGGAGATCGTCCCCCTTCCCGCCGACCTGTCTGCTGTGGACGCGGTGGCGCTCGGGAATTCCGGCGTGGTGGCACATTTCGGCCTCGCCCACGCCCATTTCGCACCGGGTGAGTCGGTACTGGTGCGTGGCGCGGCGGGCAGCATCGGGATCACGACGGTCCAGCTCGCGGTCCGTAGCGGGGCAGGAGCGGTGGCGGTCACGACGTCATCGGCCGAACGCGGTGAGCGCCTGCGCGAACTCGGCGCGACCCACGTGCTCGACCGCGGCGGCGACGGCGACGGTCCAGCGGGCTACGACGTGATCATCGATGTCGTAGCCGGTCCGGACCTGCCGTCCTTCTTGGACCGGCTCAATCCGAACGGCCGCATGGTCGCCGTCGGTGTGCTCGGCGGACCGCCGCCCGCCGACTTCGGCACGAGGCTGATCGCGGCGTTCCGGAAATCGCTGTCGTTCGGCACCTTCAGCGCCGACACGGTGCCCGGACCCGACGGGCACGCCGTACGGGCCGCGCACTTCGCCGCCGCGAGCCGCGGCGAACTGCACCCGGTGGTGCACGAAGTGCTGCCGCTGGCGAAAGCCGAGCTGGCGCACCGGAAAATGGACGCGGGCGAGGTGTTCGGCCGGATCGTCCTCACTCCGTAGCCGATGGGTGCCGGGACAGCGCGTCCCGGCACGCCTCGGCGGCCGCTGCCGGATCGTCCGCGTAGAACGCGATCACCCGCGCGCTCGCCTGCTTCCCGAGCGGCCGAGTGAAGGTGATCGGTTCGGTCAGCTCCACCACGACGTTCGTTTCCGCGTCGAGCACGAGCATGAACTCTTCGCCGGAGAATCGCAGGTACCCGCCCGCGTCGTAGGTCTTCTTCTCGTGCCGTAACGAGGCGACCTTCTTCATCGGCACCCGCACATCCAGGTAATGGCCGAGCCGAATGCGCAGTTCATCCGGAGAGACGGCGTGCGGCCGCGTGATCATCGACGAAAGAAGACCGAGCGTGAAGAGCACGGTGTACCCATCGGCGAACCAGAGGATCACGTGCGCCGTGACGGGGAACCTCGCGAGCGAGAACACGACCGACTCGACGAGGCTGATCCCACCGAAGGTGAGTAGCAGCGCCCGCTGCGCTCGCACGTACGGCATCGCGACCGCGCCAGGAGCCACCGCCGGGCGACGCCGCAGCAGCGCGACCGTGCTGGCCAAGGTCCGGCTGTCGTTGCGCAGATAGCTGACAAGTGCGTTCATCGCTGTCCCGGAACTCCCCTCGTCCCCGCTTACTTCCGCCGTCCGATCGGATCGGACAGCTCCTTCACCATGACCACCGACGCTTCCTCGAAGCCCGCTTTGCGGTACAGCTCTCTCGCGGCGAAGTTGTCTCCGACGACGTGCAGCCGCACGGTCTCCAAGCCCATGAGCCGAGCCATCCCCTCTCCCGCCCGAAGTATCGCCAGCCCGATTCCACGGCGCCGCAAAGCATTCACGACGATGATATCGTAGATGAAACGGATCCTACGAACTCGAGGTGCATGTCGTCCATCAGTTCGGCGCACAACGAAACGGGATAAATTAAGGTGCAATGACGAAATTGGAATTTAGTCCGACGGAGCACGTCCGGAAATTCAGAATCGAGCAGGCATGCCTGTAATTCTAATGCCGACTTCCGGGTACGTCAGCGTTGACCTGTGGACGTTCCGGGGAAACTTTCCTCTCTTCGCGCGCCGTCGTCTCGCTTCAGCGGCGGCGTTTGGCAACTGCGAAACGCTCGATACCGCGCGCAGTGATCTTCCAGACTTCGGGCTTGCGGTCGGTCGCGTGCGTGATGATGTCGCGAAGGTTCATCTCGACCAATTGCTTGAGCCGGTCACGGGTCGCTTCACCCGGCAGGTAGAACATGTGCACCTTGGCCGCACGATAGGCGCTCAGCTCATCCGGACGCTCCATGATCTTGGCGTCGCGGTTGAGCACCACCCAGCCGGTGTGCGCGATCTTCTTCAACCATTCGGTGTCCGGTACCCCGAGTGATTCCGCACGCGTGCCAAACACTTCCGGTGGCGTGTGACAGCGGTAGCCCAGCTCGACGATAAGCCGCCGCACAGTTCGCGTGACGGCGTTCTCGTCCAAATAGAACTCAGGCGGCGCGGCCCAGGAGGACGCGGGCGGCGGCTCGCACGGCGTCGATTCCGATCCCGTGCTCCTCGGCGACGACGGCAGCTTCTTCACCTGCCTTCAGCATCGCGGCGACATTGGCCACTCGGACACCGGTGCCGAAAAACACGGGCTGGCCAGACGACCGGTACGGGTCGATGGCCACCTTGGACGGCTCGAACGGCTTGAGCGCGAGGTAGTTGGGGTAGTCATCCGCGCCGAATCCCACGTACTTCAGGTAGTCCTGCACGATCTCCCGCATGACCACCTGCCCGGACCCGCCTTCGATGAGCCCTGCCCCCGCTTCGGTCCGCGCGAAGTCCCAGAGCACGGAAATGCCGTCTGTCGCGAGCGACTGCGATACCAGGACGTACTCACGGCCGAACTCACGTTGCAGCTGGTTCAGCGCTGGCCGGATCCGTGTCGGCCGTACTCCCGCCTTACGCAGGCCTTCAAGGACCCACGCCTCGGCCATCGCGATGAACGGCACCGTCGCCTGCCGGATGCTGTCCGAGTCCGCGACATGGATCAGCGGGCCACCACGCGGGTAGCCGCGCGCCCAACGGTGAAAGGTCTGCTGTGGGATGCCCAGGTGACGTGCCGCGTCGGCCATCGTCATCAGTGGGCGCGAGAACCGGACGTCCTCAGTCATCGGCTCCCCTTCCCACGGCAGGCTGCAGGCCCGTACCCAGTATTCACCTTCGTGTCGAAGGTACCAAGAGCGGCACGCGAACGGTTCAGGCCAGGATGACTTTGCCGAGTTCGGCGTGCGTCGCCAGCAGCGGGTGCTTCGGCAGGATCCGCACGGTGTACCCGAGCGAACCGGCCTGCGGCAGTTCCAGCGCCGCGGTGAACTCCCCGATCCCGGTCGGCTCCATCTTCACCGACACGGGGTCCTGCAGATCGTCGGTGTCCCCGACCCTGCCCACCACGGCCTGAACCTCCACATCGGACGGTTCGAGCCCGGCGAGGTCGATCCTGGCGCGCACCCTGATCTCGTGGCCGACCACCAGCGCGTCCGGCGGCTCGACCACGAGTTCGGAGTCGAAGAGCCGCACGCTGCGCCACGACAGTGCCATCTTCTGCTGGTACTGGGCCAACGACCGGGATCCGGCGAACCCGTCGGCGACGGCCGCGGTGACCGTTTCCGCGGCGGGGCCGTAGCAGGTGTCCACGTATTCGCGGACCATCCTGGACGCCTGCACGCGCGGGCCGAGCGTGTCGAGGGTGTGCCACACCCTCGACAGCCAGCCTTGCGGCACACCGGATTCGCCCCGGTCGTAGAACAGCGGCACCACCTGCTGCGCCAGCAGGTCGTACAGCGCGGCGGCTTCGAGGTCGTCGCGGCGCAGCGGGTCGGTGATGCCGTCGGCGGTCGGGATCGCCCAGCCGTTGCTGCCGTCGTAGCACTCGTCCCACCACCCGTCCTTGATGGACAGGTTGAGGCCGCCGTTGAGCGCGGACTTCATCCCCGAGGTGCCGCACGCCTCGAGCGGGCGGGTGGGGTTGTTGAGCCACACGTCGCAGCCGCGGTAGAGGTACCGCGCCATCGACATGTCGTAGTCGGGCAGGAACACGATCCGCCTGCGCACCGCCGGATCGTCGACGAACCGCACGATCTGCTGGATCAGCGCCTTGCCGCCCTCGTCGGCCGGATGCGACTTGCCCGCCACCACGAGCTGGACCGGCCGCTGTTCGTCGAGCAGCAGCGCGCGAAGCCGTTCCGGGTCGCGCAGCATCAGCGTCAGCCGCTTGTAGGTGGGCACGCGGCGCGCGAACCCGACGGTCAGCACGTCCGGGTCGAACACGGAGTCGACCCAGCCGAGTTCGAGCGGGGAAGCGCCGCGCTGCAGCCACGACGCGCGCACCCGGCGGCGCACCTCGGCGACCAGCTTCTGACGCAGGTCGCGCCGCAGCGCCCACAACTGCTCGTCGGTGACCTTGTCGCGCAGGCTCAGCCCGCCGTCCCGGCCGAGCCGGTCGTAGTCCCCGTCGAGCAGCTCGGTCATCTCCCGCGCCACCCAGGTCGGGCCGTGCACCCCGTTGGTGACGGCCGAAATCGGCACCTCGTCGTCGTCGAAGCCCGGCCACAGGCCGCCGAACATGCGCCGCGAGACCCGGCCGTGCAAGGCGGACACCCCGTTCGCGCGCTGCGCGAGCCGCAGGCCCATGTGCGCCATGTTGAACAGTCCGGGGTTGTCCTCGGCGCCCAGCGCGAGCACGCGGCGGAGATCGAGCTTGGGCAGCAGCCTGCCGTCGCCGAAGTAGTGCTGCACGAGGTCGACCGGGAACCGGTCGATCCCGGCGGGGACCGGCGTGTGCGTGGTGAACACGGTGCCCGCGCGCACCGCGGGGAAGACGTCGTCGAACTCGAGCCCGCTGGCGTCCATCAGCTCGCGCGCCCGTTCGAGGCCGAGGAAGCCCGCGTGTCCCTCGTTCGTGTGGAAGACCTCCGGCTGCGGGTGCCCGGTCAGCTCGCAGTACCGGCGCACCGCCCGCATGCCGCCGATCCCGGCGAGGATCTCCTGCCGGATCCGGTGGTCCGCGTCGCCGCCGTAGAGCCGGTCGGTGACGCCGCGGAGGTCCTCGTCGTTCTCTTCGATGTCGGTGTCGAGCAGCAGCAGCGGGATCCGGCCGACGCTCGCCTGCCAGATCTGCGCCCGCAGCTCGCGCCCGCCCGGCATCGCGACGCCGACCCCGACCGGCACGCCGGAGGGTTCGGTGAGCAGTTGCAGCGGCAGCCCGCTCGGGTCGATCACCGGGTAGTGCTCGACCTGCCAGCCGTCGAGGGAAAGCGACTGCCGGAAGTACCCCGCCCGGTACAGCGGGCCGACGCCGATCAACGGCACCCCGAGATCGGATGCCGCCTTCAGGTGATCGCCCGCGAGCACGCCGAGGCCGCCGGAATAGTTCGGCAGCGCCTCGTGCACGCCGAACTCCATGCAGAAGTACGCGACCGCGGCGGGCAGGCCGCCCACCTCGGCGGAACGCTCCTGGTACCAGCGGGGCTCGGTCAGGTACTCGCGCAGGTTTTCGGTGACCTCGTTGGCGCGCGCGAGGAAGGCTTCGTCCGCGGCCAGCTCGGCGAGCCTGGTCGCGGACACCGCGGTGAGCATCCGCAACGGGTCCCTGATCCGGCGGAACAGCTCGTCGTCCATGGACGCGAAGAGGTCCCGTGTCGGTGGATGCCAGGTCCAGCGCAGGTTGGTGGCCAGCGCGGTGAGGCCCGTGAGCGGTTCCGGGAGACTGGGGCGGACGGTGAACCGGCGCACTGCTCGCATGAAGAGCGACCCTAGCCCGTACCGCTGGGGTCGCGCCGTGCAGTCGGCCACGGCGGTTCGGCGAAGCGGTGCATGCGGCCCGAACGCACTGGGTAGGGTGCCTCGCGTCGGGTGTTCGCCGAGGTCCGCAACGGGGCCGTGGATGACGAAGTGAGTGACCATGTTCGCAGGGGGCGTGCGGCGGCCGGTGGCCGTCGTGACCGCAGCCGTGCTGGCCTTCGGGCTCGCGGCGTGCGGATCATCGGATGACGAGGGCACGGTGTCGCCCGGCACGGTGTCGGGACTGCCGGTCACCCATTTCCAGAGCGGTCTGCGCTCGGGCGCGCCGACGCCGGAGCTCGAGGTCAAGAACGTCTCCAAGAGCGAGTCCGACCAGCTCGCGATGGCCACCATCAGCGACGTGTCGGCGTTCTGGGACGAGAAGCTGCCGGAGAACTTCGGCGGCCAGAAGTTCGAGCCGGTCAAGCAGCTCACCTCGTACGAGTCGAACGGCCCGAACCAGACGACCGGCTGCGGTGACACCAAGAAGCAGATCAACGCGTTCTACTGCGGCGCCGACGACTCCGTCGCGTGGGACCGCGGCGTACTGCTGCCGTCCCTGCTCCAGAAGTTCGGCCCGATGGCCGTGGTGGTCGTGCTCGGCCACGAGTTCGGCCACGCGGTGCAGTACCGGCTGAAGGACAAGGCCGGGATCACCCGCACCACCCCGACGATCGTCAAGGAACAGCAGGCCGACTGCTTCGCGGGCACCTACTTCCGCTGGATCGCCGAGGACAAGAGCAAGTCCTTCCGGGTGTCCACTTCGGAGGGACTGAGCCAGGTGATGGCCGCGATGTACATGATCCGCGACCAGGCAGGCGGCTCGGCGACCGAGCAGGGCGCGCACGGCTCGGCGTTCGACCGCACCTACGCCTTCCAGCTCGGGTTCGAGAAGACCCCGAAGGACTGCGCGGGGATCACGCTGGAGAACACCAAGGCCAGGATCACCGAGAAGGCGTTCGCGCAGGGCAAGGACAAGAACCAGAAGGGCGACTCGCGGATCGACGAGGACGTCATCGGCACGCTCAAGAAGAGCCTCGACGGGGCGTTCGCGAGTGCCGGCGCGCAGCCGCCGCAGATCGTCGCCGACGGCGGGTCCTGCCCGAACGGGCCGAGCACGCCGCCCGCGTCCTACTGCCAGGCGACGAACACGGTGAGCATCGACCTCCCCGCGTTGCAGGCGCTGGGCAAGCCGACGCTGACCGACGAGGAGAAGACCGAGGAGGATCCCGGTGGGATGGGCGACTTCGCGGTGTTCGCCGAGGTCGCGTCCCGGTACACCCAGGGCATCCAGAAGGCCGTCGGCGCGTCGATCGACAACGTCAACGCGGGGCTGCGGACGGCGTGCCTCGTCGGCGCTTGGGCCGCGGTCACGAACCAGAAGGGCCAGGAGCTGAGGCTGTCGCCGGGTGACCTCGACGAGGCGATCGGCGACCTGCTGCAGCCGACGAGCCTGGTCGCCGCCGACGTGAACGGCAAGCGCGTGGACAGCGGGTTCGCCAGGGTGGAGTCGATGCGCCGCGGCTTCATGGAGGGCTCGCCGAGCTGCTCCCAGCTCTACGGCTGACGGAATGCGGGGGCGCTTTCGCGAGCGCCCCCGCACCCGCTCAGAACAGGGCCGAGGCGAGGTCGCGCCTGGCCTTCATGACCCGCTCGTCGGCGGCGTCGAACAGCTCGAACAGGCCGACGAGGTGCTCGCGCACGCGGTTGCGATCCGGGCCGGCGGTGCGCCGGATGACCGAGATGAGCCTGGCGAAGGCGTCGTCGACCTTGCCCTCGGCCAGCTCGTAGTCGGCGGCCGCGGTCTGGGCGTCCAGGTCGCTTGGGTCCGCCTCGGCGCGCTCGACCGCGGAGGGGTCCGCCTCGGTCGCGCGCTCGGCGAACCGGACCTGCGTCAACGCGGCCTTCGCCAGCTCGTTGCCCGGCTCCGCGTCGAGAATGCGCTGGTAGGCGGCCTCGGCGGCGGCGAAGTCGCCACGCTCGAAGGCGTCTTCGGCCTCGGTGAACCGGGAGTCCTCCTCGGGCTCGGCGTCGCCGTCGCCCGCCTCTTCGGCGGCCCTGATGCCGGGCAGCTTGTCCCGCAGCGCGTCGAGCAGGGAGTCGAGCCACTTGCGGATCTCCGGCTCGGGCAGCGCGCCGGAGAACGCGTCCACCGGCTGGCCGCCGCCGATCGCCACCACGGTCGGGATCGACTGCACGCCGAACAGCTGCGCGATCCTCGGGTTGGCGTCCACGTCGACCTTGGCCAGCACCCAGGCACCGCCGGAGGCCGCCGCGAGCCGCTCCAGCACCGGGCTGAGCTGCTTGCAGGGGCCGCACCACTCGGCCCACAGGTCGACGACCACGAGCTGCCGCATCGAGCGCTCGACGACCTCGGTCTGGAAGGTGGCCTCGGTGACCTCGATGACCGCGGCACCGTCCGCGGGCGGGCCACTCGCCGCAGGCGCGCCCGCCTGCTGCTGGGGTCGTGCTGTCTCGGCGCGGGCCTTCAGCCCGGACAGGTCGACCGCGCCGGAAAGCGCGGCCGACAACGCCGCTGAGTTCGCTGCTGATCCGCGTGGATGTGTCACGCTTCCATCCTGGCACGCGCCACGAGACGTTTCACGAGAGAGGGTGGCCTCGAAATGCAGATCACGCGGCGGAGAGTCGTCGTCACGGTCATCGTGCTGCTCGGCGCGTCCTGGCTCACCACGCTCACCGTGCTGATCGCCCGGCAGCCCAAGGCGGGCCTGCCATCCCCGTCCGCGCTGCGCACGACCCTCGAAGGGGCACTGAACAGCAAGGACGCGGAGGCGCTCGAAACCGTCTTCGACTACCCGCCGTCCGCCGCGGAGAACTTCGCGAAGGACTACGCGGCCCGGTTCTCGCAGGAGGGCGCGCACGACGTGCGCGTGGCGCTGGCACCGGCAGGCGACAGCCCGACCACGGCGACGGTGACCGGCGTGCTCGCCGACGGCCGCCGATTCGGCTACCCGCTCTCCCTCAAGGAGGACGGCGACTCGTGGACCGTGGTCTTCGCGCCGCCCTTCAGTCCTTGAGCCGTTCCCTTCGGGGCAACAACGCCGCGACCTCGGCCCTCGCGGCTTGGCAACGCGGGGTAGCGCGGGCAGGGCGATCAACCGGCTGTGGCGCCTCAGCTCTCTCGCAGGTGCGTCTCGACCCGCTCCACCTTCGCTTCTAGCTGGCCTTCGTGGCCGGGCCGGATATCGGCCTTCAGCACCAGGCCGACCCGCGAAGAGCCCTCGCCCGCGGCCTCGGTGGCGCGTTTGACGACGTCCATGACCTCGTCCCAGGTGCCTTCGACGTTGGTGAACATGGCGTTGGTCGAGTTCGGCAGGCCGGACTCGCGCACGACGCGAACCGCCCTCGCGACGGCTTCGCTCACACCGCCGTCGGGGTCGCCGCCCGCGGGGCTGACACTGAACGCGACGATCATTCGCTACCTCCCGGATGGTCCAGAGCACATGCATACACGTCCACCGTGCCCGAGCGCCGCGAGTACCCGCTGGTAATTTCGACGACCATGAGCCCGTTGCCGTTCGACCCGATCGCCCGCGCGGCCCAGCTGTGGGAGGACCGGATCGGCCCGTCCACCACCATGGCCGCGGTGACCGGCGTGATGCGTGTCCAGCAGATCATCCAGTCCGCGGTGGACGGCGCGCTGAAACCGCACGGGCTGACCTTCGCCCGCTACGAGGCGCTGGTCCTGCTCACCTTCTCGCGCCGCGCCAGCCTGCCGATGCGCGTGATGGGCGAGCGGCTGCAGCTTCATCCGACCAGCGTCACCAACATCGTCGACCGGCTCGAGAAGGACGGCCTGGTCAAGCGCGTGCCGCATCCGACGGACCGCAGGACCACACTCGTCGAGATCACCGATTCCGGCAGGCAGCGCCGCGAGGAGGCGACCGAATCGGTCACCGGTATCGACTTCGGCATGACCGGGCTGACCACCCGCCAGGTCGACCAGCTCACCGACCTGCTGACGAAGGTCCGCCGGTCCGCCGGCGACTTCGAATAGGCACGAACAAGGCCCGCCACCCCGGGGGTGGCGGGCCTTCGCGTTCGGGTGCGGATCAGGCCGCGACGGGCGCGACGGCCTTCGCGCTCTGGAAGAGGCCGGTGCCGCCGTGGGAGAGGCGCTGCGGGCCGTCGAGCTTGCCGGTGCGCAGTGCCCACTTCTCGAAGGCCCAGGTGAACAGCGGCGGGATGCTGGACAGCAGCGCCAGCACGAGGGTCTTGCCCCGCCAGCCGAGCGGCTTGAACACGACGAGGGACACCAGCACGTACACGACGAAGACGACGCCGTGCACCATGCCGAGCACCGGGACACCGCCGTCGGAGCCGCCGACGGCGTACTTGACGAACATCCCGATCAGCAAGCCGGCCCAGGAAAAGGCTTCGGCGACTGCGGCCACGCGGAACACGAGAGCGGCCTTGCTGGACACGACTTCCTCCTAGAAGTTCACGCACAAAAAATCGCCCGATTACCGGTGTCCACAGGGGACTCCCCTGCGGTCGCCACCTCGTCGTCGGACGTCCTGTGACCAGTGTGCGTGGTGACCGCCCGCACCGGAACACCGGGTGCCGTGATCATGCTCACCGAAAGACGGGGAAAATCCCTTGGTCAACCGGGGTTTTACGCGCTCTGCACCGGTTTGAGCCGGGTTTTGCGGGGCCGCGCCCACATTCTGGGAGTAGCGCGATCTTCGTCACGCCGCGTCATCGCGGTGATGGCACGAGCGCGATCCGTGACGAATCCGGCCACAGTGGACGGTCACGGGAGCGCGGATCCCGCCGACGGGCCGTCGAGCCGTGCGGCCGCGTCGGCCAGCAGCCCGCACGGCGTCGCGGCGTCGTCCACCCGGCGCCGCAACGCCTCGACGAACGACGGCTCCCCGTTCAAACCGTCGAGCGTCCGGTTCGCGTCGTCCCTGATCCGGTCGATCAGCCGGAGGTAGGACCGCACCAGCCCCGGCGCGAGCAGCCGCTCCACCAGTTCCTCACGGGCTTCTTCGTCGGTGCGCGCCCTGCCGAGCAGGCTGACGACGCGCTCGCGGTCCGCACCGCCGGTGGAGTTGACCAGTGCCACCAGGTGGTAGGTCGGCGTCCGGTTCGCCAGGTCCTCGAACCGGCCGGAGTCCAGGTCCTCCTGGTCGTTGCGGAACTGGCCGAGCAGGCCGAGGTTCAGCCCGAACCGGCGCCACCGCCCGGTGCGGACGTCATCGGCGCCCGCGGCGCGCGCCGCCATCGAACTCGCCATCACGTACGGCGCGCTGCTCTTGTTGCGGTAGGTCTGCATGACCTGCTCGCGCGTGGTGTCGCCGGGATCGTCGAACAGGTCCGCGAGCTGACCGTCCGTGGCGGCCGTGCACGCCTGGAAGAACTCGAAGGCGAGCGCGCGGCGCAGTTCGTCGTCGACCGGCAGCCGCTGGAGCGCGTGCGGCGGCACCACGTAGGCCCAGTTGAACGCGGCCATCATGGTGGCGCCCGCGCCCATCTCCTTCGCCACCCCGGTCACCGCGCCGTCGGAAACGTCGTCGATCACGTTCGCCGCGCGCCACCACAGCGCGTGGATGGCGGCGACGGTGACAGCGGGCGTCGGATCGCCGGTTTCGGCACCGTGCACCAGCAGGGGCAAGGAGAACTCGTGGCGGTCCGGTCTCGCGTCGTGCACCACCGCGGGCACCACCGAACGCAGGTTCCCGTACTGCCGCGTGTACTCCGCGACGAGATCGTCCATGACCTGTTCGATTTCGCCGAACAGGCCGCGGATCCGCTGCTCCGCATCGGTCGTTTCGGTCACGACGGACCCCCAGTGCCAATCCGTGCGTACCGGCCGTGATCAGCGGTGACCCCGGCCGGTTCCGTTCATCGGACGGTACACGGGCGAGTGATCTTCCGCAGTTTCAGCGGAGAACGGGTGAGCGCGGTAGAAAGGCACCCATGACCGGTACCCCCGTGCGCTTCGTCGTCGGCACCGGGCGCTGCGGGTCCACCGCGTTGTCGCGGGTGCTCAACCTGCACCCCGAGGTGCTCAGCGTGAACGAGCTGCTGTCGTCACTGGCGCCAGGCACCTTTCCCGACGGCGAACTGACCGGCGCCGGGTTCTGGAAGCTGCTGGCGGAGCCGAACCCGATCATCGACGCCATGCTCCGCGACGGCACACCGGTCCCGGAACTGCTGTACCGGCGAGGCAGGTTCGCCCCTGGCGCCGGTGTCCCCGTGATCTCGGCGATGGTGCTGCCGCATCTCACCGACGATCCGGACGGCCTGTTCGACGAACTCGCGGACGTGGTCCCGTCGTGGCCGTCGCGCCCGATTTCGGCGCACTACGAAGGATTGTTCGCGTGGTTGTGCGACCGGTTCGGCAGGCGGGTGGCGATCGAACGCTCCGGGTTCTCCTTGCAGTGGATCACCACGCTCGTGGAGCGGTTCCCCGCCGCGAAGCTCGTGCACATGGTCCGCGACGGGCCGGACTGCGCGCTCTCGATGAGCAGGCATCCGGGTTTTCGCCTGGTGGTGCTGGAAAACCGGATCAAGGAGCTGACCGGGGTCGCCACCATGCCGGAGCTGACCGCGGCGGACATCGCTTCGCTGCCGCCCGGACTGGCGAAGGTGCCGAGCGCCTCCTTCGACCCCGCGGTGCTGGCGCAGCCGTTGCCGCTCGCCGAGTTCGGCGACCTGTGGTCCCGGCTCGTCACCGATGGTGTGCGCGACCTCGCCCCGGTACCGGCGCCGAACCGGCTGACACTGTCCTTTGAGGACCTCATCGGCGACCCGCGCACCGAACTGACCCGGTTCGCCGGCTTCGCCGGGGTGGACCCGATCGGTTCGTGGCTCGACGCCGGGCGCGCGCTGCTCGACCGCGGGCGGCTCGGCGGCGCGCGGTCGTTGCCACCGGACGAACTGGCGGAACTGCGGGAACGATGCGCGCCGGGAGCGCGCGCACTGGAGGAAAGCTTGTGACTACCGAACCCATCCACCTCGGCGAAGAGTTCTTGCAGGACCCCCACCAGCTCTACACGCGGCTGCGCGCGGACGTCGCGGTCGCACCCGCGCTGCTCCCGCACGGGCTGCGGGTGTGGATCGTGAGCCGCTACGACGACGCGAAGGCGGCACTGGCCGATCCCCGGCTGCTCAAGAACTCCGTGCGCCAGCAGGAGCTTTCGGCGCGGCAGGCGGCGGAAACCAACTCCGTGCCGGTGATCACCGAGTTCCTGAACTCGCACATGCTCAACACCGACCCGCCGGACCACACCCGGCTGCGCGAACTGGTGAACAAGGCGTTCACGAGCCGCCGGGTGGCTGGCCTGCGGCCTCGCATGGCGGAGATCGCCGGGCGCCTGCTCGATGCCATGCCGTCGGACGGGGTGGTCGACCTGCTGGAAGCGCTCGCGTACCCGTTGCCGATCACCGTGATCTGCGAACTGCTCGGCGTGCCGGAAGGCGACCGGTCGGACTTCCGCGCCTGGTCGGCGACCCTGCTCAACACCGGTGTGTCCGATGCGGACCTCGCGGCCGCGTCCACCGCGATGGTCTCCTACATCGACGATCTCGTTGCGGCCAAGGAGAAAGCACCGGGCGAGGACCTGATCTCCGCGCTGGTGGAGGCCCGCGAATCCGGTGACCGCCTCAGCTCGGGCGAGCTGCGCGCCATGGTGTTCGTGCTGCTCGTCGGCGGGCACGAGACCATGGTCAACCTGATCGGCAACGGCACCCTCGCGCTGCTGAACAACCCCGCCCAGCTAGCCGCCCTGCGAGCCGACCCGTCCCTGCTGCCCGCCGCGATCGAAGAGTTCCTCCGCTACGAAGGCCCGGTCAACTTCGCGACCTTCCGGTTCACCGACGAGGAGGTGACCATCGGCGGCGTCACCGTCCCCGAGGGTGAGTTCGTGGTGATCGCACTGGCTTCGGCGAACCGCGACGCCGCCCGCTTCCCCGACGCCGATTCAGTCGACATAGGACGGTCGACGGCCCGGCACCTCGCCTTCGGCCACGGCGTGCACTACTGCGTCGGCGCCCACCTGGCCCGAGCACAGGCGGAAGTCGCTTTCGGACAGTTGATCGCGCGCTTCCCGTCGATGACGCTCGCGGTGGATCCCGCCGAGCTGACCTGGCGGCACAGCACCCTGATGCGCGGCCTGGAATCCCTCCCCATCCGGCTCGGCTGATCGTCTACCGGGCCAGCGTGCCCAGTTCCCTGACCACGGAGGCGAGGCCGAGGGCCGGCTCCGAAGGGAGCCTTGAGGGAATCCAACGCCGCGAAGGCCACTTTCAGGGCATGGGCGTGGCTGTGTCGTATGCCGCGAGGGGCGAGATTGGGGCGTCAGATTCCCCGAAGGCGCCCTTCAGGGAATGAGCAGCGCCATGCTCCGCGCTGCGAGAGCCGAGAACGCGGCGGCGGACGCCCTGAAGGTGCCCTTGAGAGCAGATGCTGGGATCTCGCGACTCGCACCGCTTTCTCGTTTCCGCGCCCGTACCCCGAAAAAAGGGGCCCTCATAGACCTGAATGCCGCGAAGGTAGCCCCCATGGCCCTGCCCTGCTCCGGGCCGCATGCCCTGAAGGCGCCCTTGACGGAATCTAACGCCGCGAAGGCCACCTTCAGGGCATCAGCGTCGCCATGCCGCGCGCCACGAAGGGCGAAATCACGGCGTCAGATTCCCCGAAGGCGCCCTTGGGGGCATGGGCTGGGATTTCGCGTCCCGTTCTCGTTTCCGCGCTGGCGCCCCAAAGAATGCCTTCAGAGGCGTGAACGCCGCGAATCTGACCTACACGAGCCCGCCCTGCTCCAGGCCACATGCCCCGAAGGCGCCCTTGACGGAATCTAACGCCCCGAAGGGCGCCTTCAGGGCATCAGCGTCGCCATGCCGCGCGCTGTGAGGGGCGAGATTGGGGCATCAGATTCCCCGAAGGCGCCCTTGGGGGCATGGGCTGGGATTTCGCGTCCCGTTCTCGTTTCCGCGCTGGCGCCCCAAAGAATGCCTTCAGAGGCGTGAACGCCGCGAATCTGACCTACGCGGACCCGCCCTGCTCCAGGCCACATGCCCCCGAAGGCGCCCTTGACGGAATCTAACGCCCCGAAGGGCACCTTCAGAGCATCAGCGTCGCCATGCCACCCGCCGCGAAGGGCGAGATTGGGGCATCAGATTCCCCAAAGGCCACCTTCAGGGCATGAACAGGCGGCCCCATACACCCGCGAAGGTGAGAAAAGTGGCGTCAGAGTCCGCGCTTACTGGGCCCGGCAAGTCCTGAGGTAGCTGAGGAACGAGGCCTGCAGGCCGGTCACGTGCGTTTCGTGCAGGATCGCGCTGGTGACGGCTCCGCCGCGTGAGGTGAAGCGGTGCAGGAGGGTGGCCGTGTTCTTCGCGAGGTTTTGGTAGACGGCCAGGTCTCCGACAAGCTCTTGGTCGTTGAAGGTCACGTGCAGCTTGGCGGCAGGCAGTCCCTCGCCCAGGTCTCGGAGCTGGGCGAAGATTTGACTGTCTTCGCCGATGACGCCGGGGCTGCCCGCTCCGATGCTCTCGAAGAGAGTGCTGCCGCTGAGCCAGGCGTAGAGGCTGAAGAGCCCGCCATAGGAGTAGCCGAAGAGGCCGTGACCGCTCGCGGCTGTGCCGTAGTCGCGTTCGATCCGCGGGTGCAGTTCCCCGGTGAGGAAACCCAGGAACGCGTCGGCGTGGGTTTCGCGTAGTTCGGCGAGGTAGGCGTCGGCCTCCTCACGGGTCATCGCGCCCGTTTGAATCCCCAGCTCCACGGCATCGATGAACTCCTGGGCGACGGGCTCGCCGGGCGGCACGAGGTCCCTGTTGCGCAGCCGTGCCCAGTGCTGCGCCTCCTCGCCCGCGTAACCGACGCTGACCTGGATGTAGGGCTGGATCCTTTGCATGGGGTCCCGCTGGGTGACGATGAGCGGAGCCGTCATGCCCACGGCCCAGTTGCCGTCGAGCACGTACAAGACGGGCGCTTGCGTCGTGGCGGGGTCGTAGCCCGGTGGCGTGGTGACCCAGACGCCGTAGGCGTGCCCGCCGCTGGAACGCAGCTCGAAGTAGTCGGTGTCGGCAAGACAGCCCTGCCACATGGTGTTCATCGGAGGTCCTTCACAACACGTCCGGCTTGGACGACGAGTACGGCGTTGGCGGGGTCGGAGAAGAGCTTCGGATCTTCGAGCGGATTTCCTTTCCAGAGCACGAAGTCGGCCTGCAGGCCGGGAGCGATGACCCCCACCTGGCCGGACAGGCCGAGGATCTCGGCGTTGGTCTTCGTGGCCGCCACGAGAGCTTCCATGGGCGTCTCGAGATCCGCGCGCAACGCGAGCTCCTCGCCTCGGCGGTCCTGAGCCGGGCCGATGAGATCGGAACCCAGCCCGATCCGCACTCCGGCCTCCTTGGCGGCAGCCAGCGCCCCGGCCATGCGCTCACGAACACCCAGCACTCGATCGCGGGCCGATTCGCCGAGGCCGGCTCCAGCGGTGTCGTGCAGCAGTTGCTCGACGACGGCGAACGTGGGCACCAGTGCGACCCCGCGAGTGGCCATCAGGGTGGCCGTGGACTCGTCGAGGTCGGTGCCGTGCTCGACGCAGCGGACCCCGGCCTCGACCGCGTTCCGGATGCCTTCGTTGTTGTGGGCGTGCACCGTCACGTAGGTGCCCCGTGCCGCGGCTTCTTGAACGGCGACAGCGATCTCTTCCACGGTGAACTGGGTGTCGGTCAGCCGGTCGTGCGCGCTGACCACTCCGCCGGTCACGCAGAGCTTCAGGAAGGAGGCTCCGCGACGGAAGGCCTCGCGCACGTTGCCCCGCAGTTCGTCCGCGTTGCCCGACATCATGGACAGGGCGCACAGACCCGGAACGTGATGGCTGCTCCACAGCTCGGTGGGTTCCCAGTCGGCTCCGTAGTAGCCGTGCCCGCCGATCTGGCATTGAACAGGTCCGCACGACAGCACGCGCGGTCCCCTGACCTTGCCCTTGGCGATCGCGGTGACGACGCCGCCGTCGATCCCGCCGGTGTCCCGGACGGTCGTGAAGCCGGCGTCGAGCGTCGCGCCCGCCGTGGCGAAGATGTCCGCCGCGATCTCGGCGGCGCTGATCCGGAACGAGAACTGCGGCTGGATCGGGCTCGACAGGCCGAGGTGCACGTGCGCGTCGATCAGGCCGGGCGTCATCGTCAACCCCCCGGCATCGAGGCGCTCGCCGTGCGCGCTGGCGACACCGAGCTGGGCGATGCGCCCGTCTTCGACGGTGACGCCGACGTCGACGGGGTCACGCCCCGACCCGTCGACGACCGCCGCGCCGACCACCTGAAAACGTCCCACGAGTCGTTCCCTCCACCGTTGCGAGCCGACTGCGACCATGGGGGCAGCACCAGTCGTTCTTTTCCAATGGATAAACTATGGGAGTGGTCCTGTCAAACGCGGAACGCAACGGCAACGCACGCGAGCGTCTCCTGGCGCGGCTCCTCGACGCCTTCGACGAGGGCCTTCCCTCACCGGAGGTGTCGCTCCGCGAGATCGCCGCCAGGGCCGAGACCAGCCACGCCCTCCTGCGGTACCACTTCGGGTCGCTCCCCGGCGTCTTGGCGGCCATGCTCGAAGCGCAGCGATCCCGTGACAACGAGGCGCTTTTCGAGGTCGCGCAGCGGGGCACCTTCGACGACCTGGTCGTGGCGATCTGGCGGGCCTACACCCGCCCGGAGCAGCGGTCGCGTATCCGCGGCTTCTTCCACGTCGTCGGACTGGCCGCGTACCGGCCGGAGGACTTCCGCGAGTTCATCGACTCGCTCGACGACCTGACCAAGATGCTGGCCTCGCTCGCGGAACGCGAAGGGCTCGGCGCCGAGGAAGCGCTGACCACGGCCACCGTCACCATCGCCGCGCTTCGCGGCCTGCTCCTGCAGGAAGTTCTGACGCCGGCGGCCCTCTCGGAGGACGCGGTCGTCTTGATCCTGCGGATGCGCGAGGGCTGATCCGTGCAGTGGCCCTGAAACACCGGGGCGCCGAAGGATCGCTTCGGCGCCCCCGGTGGGACTTCAGCTTCCGCAGGGTGACGGTGGTGCGCCCTGCGGGCCGGTGGCCCAGGTCGCCTTCGCCGCGTCCGCGGTCAGGCCGTAGTCCAGCGTGAGGCCCCTGGTGAGCTGCTCCACGCTGACGTACGCCTGGTCACTCGGCGCCGACGACCAGCCGTTGCCCACGCGCAGGCTCTGCACGTACTGCAGCTTCGACGGGTCGGCGCCGCGCGCGCCGAGCACGATGTCGCGGTGGTTTTCCAGGTGCACCACCGCGCGCGAGAACCGGGGCGCGTTCAGCACGAACTGCCCGGTCCCCGGTACCGCCGGGTACATGCCGAGCGCGCTGAACACGTACCACGCCGACATGGTGCCGAGGTCGTCGTTCCCGGTGACCCCGTCGGGCGCGTTCGTGAACAGGGTGTGCGCCGCCCGCACCACCGCGGAGGTCTTCCACGGCTGCCCGGTCAGCGTGTACATCCACGGCGAGTGCAGGTCCGGTTCGTTGTTCGGGTTGTAGCGGAACTGGTTGTAGTAGTCGTAAGGGCCGATGACCCATTTCTCGTGCGCGGTCTTCTTCGGATCGGCGAGCAGGTCGGAGTAGGCGAAGAAGTCGTCGAGCCGCTTGCCCGTCTGCTCCTTGCCGCCCATGCGCTCGACCAGCCCTGGCACGTCCTGCTGCGCGAGCCACTGGTACTGCCACGCGGTGCCTTCGTGGAACCCGTCCTGGCCCTGCGGCGTGTACGGCTTGTCCTTCGGGCTGTACCAGTCGCCGCCGGTGACCTTCGGCCGCGGGAACCCGGTGAAGCCGCGATCGGAAACGCTGGAGTCCCAAAGCTTCCGGTAGTTCAGGCCGCGTTCGGCCAGCGCCTGCGCGTCCTGGTTCCGGCCGATTCCCTTCGCCAGCACCGAAAGCGAGCAGTCGGCGAGCGAGTACTCCATGGTCGCGGAAGCGCCGTGGTTCGGGTCGGTGTCCTGGCCCTTCTTCGGGAAGTCCGGGTCGTACTGCACCCATCCGTTCGCCTGGTAGCTCGCGTTGCCGGAACGCCCCTGGAACGGCGAAGCGGCGGGCGGGATCTGCTCCGAGTTCTGCTTGAGCGCGTCGAAAGCCTTGCCTTCCAAGCCTTTCAGCGCGCCGAACCGCCACAGGTCCACCAGGAACGGGGTGACCGGGTCGCCGGTCATCGTGTTCGTCTCCTGGTTCGCGTACGCCCATCTCGGCAGCCAGCCGCCCTGGTCGTGGATCGCGAGCACGGTCCGCGCGATGTCGCGCGCGCGGTCCGGCCTGATCAGCGCGAGAAGCTGGTTCTGCGTGCGGTAGGTGTCCCACAGCGAGAAGAACTCGTAGTAGGTCCAGCCGATCGCCCAGTGCACCTTGTCGTCGAAGCCCCGGTACCTGCCGTCGACGTCGTTGCCGGTCAACGGCTGGAGCAAGGAATGGTAGAGCGAGGTGTAGAAGACGGTGCGGTCGTCCGGCAGGCCACCGGATATGTCTATTGTGGATAGTTCCTTGCGCCAGGTCCGCTGTGCCGCGTCGCGGACCCTGTCGAACGGGTTGAGCCTGCCCCAGCTCGTGCCCTCGGCGGCGAGGTTGCGGCGCGCACCGTCGGCGTCCACATGGGAAATCGCCGTGGTGGCGGTGACCTGGCTGTCCTTGCCCGTGTCGAAGGTGAGCCACGACCCGCGCAGGCCCGCCGCGCCCCGCGACTCGCGGGAGCCCGGCGTGCCGCCGGTGGGCGACCAGGTCCCGAAGGACTTGAACGGCTTGTCGAACGTGGTGGTGAAGTAGGTCGTGTACGGCTTCCCGCCGCAGAACGCCTGCGATTCGACGGTCCCTTCCACCGTCCGGTCGCCGATCACCCGGATGCTGCTGGCGCTCACCGGTTCCTTGTCGTTGGCCTGCCCGACGTTGACGAACACGTTTGCCGCGCCGCCCTTGCCGAAGGTGTAGCGCTCGACGCCGGTGCGCGTCGTCGCCGTGGTTTCGGCGTCGACGCCGCCGTACCCGGTCAGGCGGACCTTGTAGTAGCCGGGCTTGCCGACCTCGCCGTCGTGCGTGTACGGCGACGCGTACTTCTTGTGGTCGAACGTGCCGGCCTTCGCGGTGTCGAAGTCACCGCCCGGCGCGACGGTTCCCGTCGTCGGCAGCGTGGAGATCAGCCCGCCCTGCTCCCAGCAGCCCGCGCCGGAGAGGAAGAAGTGGCCGAACCCGCGGATCGCCGTGTCGTCGTACTGGTAGCCGGCGTAGTGCGTGGTGATCGGGCTGACCTGGGTCATCCCGAACGGGGCCGAGGCACCGGGGAACGTGTTTCCGTCGTCCTTGGTGCCGATGAACGTGTTGACCGAGTCGAGCGCGTCACCCGGTCTCGGGCTCGCCGAGGCGGCCGGGACGGCGAACGTCACCGGGATCGCCGCGGCGAGCACCGCGCTGAGAACTTTCTTCCGCATGGGTCCCTCTTCCTCAGCCTGCCGCGATGGCGAAGACGTGCAGCGCGCCGCCCGAAACCGAGGTCGGCAGGGTCACGCTCTTCACCGTCTTGCCCGCGGCCAGCGCGATCGGCGCCGTCGCGAACACGTGCGTCCTGATCTGCTGCGGCGAACCGCCACCGGAGTTCCGGTACGGAGTGGACAGTGCGTCCCTGTTGCCGAAATCGGGCTGCCCGCCGCCACCGCCGAGCGTCCAGTCGGAGAACCCGATGTCCGCCTTGCCGGTGCTGCCGTCGGTGTAGGTGATGGTGATGCTGCCCGACGCCTTGCCGTTCGTGCCGGAGCCGAGGAACGACAGCTTGCCGGAGCCGGAGACGTTCACCGTCTGTCCACTCGCGACGATGTTGTCCGGCTCGCCGAGCGGGGTGCCCGGCCACTTGAACGCCAGCCCGTCGACGGTCACGGTGCCGCCGGGGTTCGCGCCCGCCGCGGCCAGTGCTTCCGCCGAGTAGCTCCAGCCGCCGCCGTCGAAGTTCGCCGCCGCCGGTTTCGCGTCCGGTGAGATGCCCGCGTTGTTGACCGCCGCGAGCCAGCTTCCCGGCTCCGCGACGAGGACGGTCAGCACCGCCGTGGTGGCGGGCTGCCCCGCCGCGGTGAAGGTCACCGGGATCTGGTGCGAACCTTCCTTGGTGCCCGCCGGAACCGTCACGGTGACCTCCGCACGCGCCTTCGACCCCGCCGCGACCTCGATCTGGCCAGCGGACGGCGCCACCGTGATTCCGTCCACGGTGGACGTGCTGTACTTCCAGGTGCGCGCCGTGCCGGACAGGTCCTGCACGCCGACCGACGCCTTGGCGCTGCTTCCCGCCGGCGTGACCACCCTCGCCGGGTCCACGAAGGACAGGCTCGACGTTTCACCCTCGCGGAAGGACGGCGGCGCATCCGACGGCGCGCTGCCCCACTTGGTGTCCGGTGTGGACGACAGCGTGTAGTCCAGCGTGCCACCGGAAGAAACCAGCGCCTCCGGCAGCCACGGCTTCGCGTAGTCCTTGCCGTTGACCTTGAGCCCGGTGACGTACGGCGACGCGGTCGCCGCGCCCTTGCCGTTGATCGTGATCTTCTTGCCGAGCCCGGTGGTGATAACCGCCTTGGTGAACAGCGGCGAGTTGAGCACCATCTCGGCGCGGCCCGGGATCTCCGGGTACATGCCGAGCGCCGCCCACACGTACCACGACGACATCTGGCCGAGGTCGTCGTTGCCGACCAGCCCCTCGGGGTTCGGGTTGTACAGCTCGGTCATCGCCCGCCGCGCGATCGACTGGGTCTTGTACGGCGCGCCGGTGAAGTCGTAGAGCCACGGGGTGTTCGCGTTGGGCTCGTTGCCGAGGAACGCGTACGGCTCCTTGGTACCGGCGTTGAGCTTGGTGAAGAAGGTGTCCAAACGCGAATTCACGGCCTGGTCGCCGCCGAACGCCGTGGTCAGCCCCGCGACGTTGTAGGGCACCATCCAGTCGTACTGCGCGCCGTTGCCCTCGACCCAGCCCGCCGAGCTCGCCGGGTCGTACGGCGACGAGAACGCGCCGGAGGCCTGCCGCGGCTGCAGGTGTGAAGTGGCCGGGTTGTACAGGTTCTGCCAGTTCTGCGCGCGCTTCATGAACGTCTGGTGCGTCGCGGGGTCGCCGAGCCTGCGCGCGAGCTGAGCGATCGCGAAGTCGGCGCTGGTGTATTCGAGCGTGTCCGCACCGGCGCCCGGCACGTGCCCGAGCTTCATGTAGTCGGAGAGGCCGGGCCGTTCGGTGTAGCCCTGCGTCGGCTGGGTGGCCCCGCGCAACATCAGCAGCAGCGCCTTGTTCGCGTCGAAGTCACGCGCGCCGAAGGCGTACGCGGTCGAAACGATGATGTGGTAGGGATCGCCGTTCATCACGCCGGTGTAGTCGTTCGCGACGGTCCAGCGGTCCCACGACCCGCCCTGCTCGGCATAGGCGATCATCGACCGCACGATGTCCGAGGTCTCCTTCGGCGCGAGCATCGCGAGGAGCTGCGTTTCCGAGCGGTAGATGTCCCAGCCGGAGAAGTTCGTGTACATCGCGTGGCCCTTTTCGGCGCTGTGCACGCGGCCGTCGAACCCGGTGTACTTCCCGTCCGCGTCGGAGAACACGTTCGGCTGGATCAGGGAGTGGTACAGGCCGGTGTAGAAGTTCCGCCGCTCCGCGTCGGTGCCACCGGCGACCTGGATCTGGTTGAACCTGTCGTTCCACGCCCTGCGCGCCGCCGTGGCGACGGTGTCGAAGGAGCGCTTGGTGTTCTCCGCCTTCAGGTTCGCCTTCGCGCCGTCAACGGACACAAAGGACAGTCCGACCTGGACGTTGACCTCGGCGCCAGCCAGGTTGTCGAACGTGACGTAGCCGCCGCTGCCAGGGCCGCTGACGGTGGTGTCGGTCGGCTTGAGCGATTCGGCGCGCGCCGTGTTCGCGCTCGGCTTGGCGACCTTCGCCGCCGCGCCACCGGTTTCGGCGTTCTTGCCGGGGGTGACCGCGCCGTTCTTCCAGGTGCCGATCGAGGCGAACGGGGTGTCGAACTTCGCGTGGAAGTAGACGCGGTAGCTCGAGTCGCTGCCGCAGAACTTGCCGCTGGTCGCCCAGCCGCTGATGCTGTCCTTGCCGATGCTGATCTGGGCGTCGTCGGTGCCCATCACCGAGCCGGAGGTGTTGACGAGCAGCGTCGAGGGCGCGCCCGCGGGGTAGGTGAAGCGGCCGGAGCCGGTGCGCTGCGTCGCGGCGAGGTCGACGCCGACCCCGCTGTCGAACTTCACCGAGTACTTTCCGGGGGTCGCCTGCTCGTTCGCGTGCGAGAACGACGCGGTGTAGCGCGAGGGATCGGTCGCGGGCGAGGTGGTGACCTCGCCGGCGAACGGCATGAACGGGATGTCCTCGTAGGTCGAGCAGCCCGCGCCCGAAAGGTGCGTGAGGCTGAACCCCTTGAGCCGGTTGTCGTCGTAGAAGTAGCCGCCGTGCTGCGCCTTCACGGTGTCGGGGCTCCACTGGACCATGCCGAACGGCGCCACCGCGCCGGGGAAGGTGTTCCCCGCGCCGCCGCCGGTGCCGTGGTCCTCGCCGCCGGGCCTGGTGCCGACGAACGGATTCACGAACTGTGCCAGGTCACCTGCCTGGACGTCGGGTGCCGCGACCGCGGGTACCGCCGCGACCGCCGAACCCGCCATCACCACCGCCGCCGCGAGTAGCGTGCCTGCCCGCGTTCTGGACAGCTTCAAAGCCATCTCAGCCATCGCCTCTCTGCAGTTCGGCGCGAACAGGTGGCCGGACGAGCCCCCGAGATCGACGCTGACAACCTTGTCGCGCACATCGCTGATGCGGGTCACCTTGGGCAGCGGGTAACCGGTAGGTCAAGGGCGCGGTGAGAGCCTGTCCGATTCCGGACAGCGCGGTCAGCCGGATGCCGTAATGGTCAAGCGGCAGAAAACCGGCTGGTCACGGATCGGGCATTGACAGCCCACCCGATCGTGGCGTTCAATCTGCGCCACTATGACAACGTTGTCGCCTGACGGCAGGAAGCCGGCCAGCAGGCGCGCCACGATGAGTGACGTGGCGCGGCTCGCCGGCGTCAGCATCAAGACGGTGTCGCGCGTGGTGAACGACGAGCCCGCCGTGCACCCGGACACCGCCGAGCGCGTGATCGCGGCGATCGAGCAGCTCGGCTTCCGGCGCAACCTCGGCGCCCGCAACCTGCGCCGCGGCTCGACCACCGGGACGATCGGCCTGATCGTGGAGGACGTCGGCAACCCGTTCTACTCCGAGCTGACCCGCGCGGTGGAGAAGATCGCGACCTCCTACGGCCGCCAGGTGCTCACCGGCTCGTCCGACGAGACGCGCGAGCGGGAACGCGAGCTGGCGCTCGAGTTCTGCGCGCGGCGGGTGGACGGCATCCTGGTGGTTCCCGCCGGGATGCAGCACGGGTACCTGGTGCCCGAGATGCGCGCGGGCACGCCGGTGGTGTTCATCGACCGCCCGGCAGGCGACATCGTGGCCGACACCGTGCTGGTCGACAACATCGGCGGCACCGTGCAGGCGGTCACGCACCTCGTCTCGCACGGCCATCGCCGGGTCGCGTTCCTGGCGGACAGCCCGGACATCTACACCGCCGCCGAGCGCCTGCGCGGCTTCCGCGAAGGCTGCGCCCGCGCCGGGATCGGCTACGACGAGCGGCTCGTCGTGATGCGCACGCCGACGCCGGAAAGCGTCGCCGAAGCGGTGAAGACGCTGCTCGCCGGGCCCGATCCGGCGACGGCGGTGGTCGCGGGGAACAACCGGGTCGCGGTCAACCTGCTGCGCGCGCTCGCCCACGCCGAGCGCCGTCCCGCGATGATCAGCTTCGACGACTTCGAACTGGCGGACCTGCTGGACCCGCCGGTCAGCGTCATCGCCCACGACGTGGGCGCACTGGGCGAAGCGGCCGCCGAGCTGCTGTTCGCCCGCATCCAAGGAGATCAGTCCGCACCAAGAAAGGTCGTTCTTCCCGTGCATCTCGTAGCCCGCGGTTCCGGGGAGGTGGCCCCGTGACCTCCGTGACGACCACGGGGCCTCGTGAACCGATCCGGCTCCCCGCCAACCAGCCGCCGCAGTTCTACCGCGGCGGCGACGCCATCGCGGCGCTGCGCGGCGCGTCCTCGTCCGGCACCGCGTCCGGCAAGAAGTTCGGGCCGGAGGACTGGGTCGGCTCCACCACCACGCTGTTCGGCCAGGACACGAACGGGCTCACCCGCCTGTCCTCCGGCGAATGGCTGCGCGACGCCGTCCGCGCCGCGCCGGAGGCCTGGCTCGGCGCCGAGCACGTCGCCGCTTTCGCGGATTCGACCGGCCTGCTGGTGAAGCTGCTCGACGCGGGCCAGCGCCTGCCGGTGCACTTCCACCCGTCGAACTCCTTCGCGCGCGAGCACTTCGACTCGCACTTCGGCAAGTCCGAGGCGTGGATCGTGATCGGCACCTACGGGGACGACCCGAGGGTGTACCCGGGATTCCGCGAGACGGTCGCCGAGCACACCGTGCAGGACTGGGTGCGCGACCAGGACACCGACGCCATGCTGGGCGCGTTGAACAGCGTCGCGGTGTCGCCCGGCGACACCGTGTACATCCCCTCCGGCCTGCCGCACGCGATCGGCGAAGGCGTGTTCGTCGTCGAGCTGCAGCAGCCGACCGACTTCTCGCTGACCATCGAGTGGCGGAACTTCCTCGACAGCCCCGAAAAGGGCCACCTCGGGCTCGGCTTCGACACCGCGCTGCGCGCGCTCGACACCTCCGGCTGGGACGAGGACCGCCTCGGCGGGATCGTGAAGCGGACCGCGGGCGACTCGTCGTCCACTGTGGACCTGCTCGCGGCAGGCGCGGCGGAGTTCTTCCGCGCCGACCAGCTCCGCCCGTCGGCTCCGCTCGCGCTCGACCCGTCGTTCGCGGTGCTGGTCGTGCTCGAAGGCAGCGGCGCGCTCCGCACCGAGCACGGCGGCGAAATCGCACTGTCCAAGGGCGACACCTTCGTGGTGCCGCACGCGGCGGGACAGGCGGAACTCTCCGGCGACACCACGGTGATCCGCTGCCGCCCGCCCGCTCCCGAAAGGAGCTCCTGATGACGATCCTGCTCGACGCGCGGAACCTGACCAAGCGCTACGGCTCGGTCGAGGCGCTGCGCGGCGCGTCCTTCCAGGCCCGTGCCGGTGAAGTGACCGCGCTGATCGGCGACAACGGCGCCGGTAAGTCCACTCTGGTCAAATGCCTCTCCGGTGCGGAGCAGCCCACCTCGGGCGACATCGTGCTGGACGGGAGCAAGGTCGCGCTGGACTCACCGACCGTCGCGCGCAAGCTCGGCATCGAGACCGTCTACCAGGACCTGTCGGTGGCCCCCGAGCTGGATCCCGCCGCGAACCTGTTCCTCGGCAGGGAACTCCACCGCAAGGGCTTCCTCGGCAAGCTCGGCATGCTCGACAAGCCGGAGATGCGCAGGCAGGCCGTCGAGCAGTTCAAGCGGCTCGGCGTGACGTTGCAGAGCACCGAGGTGCCGATCGGGTCGCTGTCCGGCGGGCAGCGCCAGAGCGTGGCCGTGGTCCGGTCGGTGGCCTGGGCCAGCAAGGTGGTGTTCATGGACGAGCCGACCGCCGCGCTCGGCGTCGTGCAGACCGAGCGGGTGCTCGACGTGATCAAGAAGGTCCGCGACGAGGGCATCGCCGTGGTGCTCATCAGCCACAGCATGCCCGAGGTGCTCTCGGTCGCCGACCGCGTCGAGGTGCTGCGCCTCGGCAAGCGCGTCGCGCGGTTCGAGGCCAAGGACGCCACGCTCGAAGACCTGGTGGCCGCGATGACGGGCGCACTGACGCAGGAGGAGGCGGCATGAGTGATACATGCGAAGCGCCGCTCATGGCGGCCGACCGGGTGCGGGTGTCCCGCAAATTACAGGAGGCGGCGTGACGATGGCTACCAAGCCGTCCGGTTCCGTGCAGTCCGAAGTGGACGGCACGGGTGGATTCGAAAAGCGGCCGCTCGGCGCGAGGCTGGTCTCGGCGAACACGTTCTGGATCGCGCTGGTGCTGATCGCGCTGATCATCGTGTTCACCGCGCTGCGGCCGGCCGAGTTCGCGACCGTGTTCACCTTCCAGACCCTGCTCATCGAGACCTCGGTGCTGCTGGTGCTCTCGGTGGGCATGACGTTCGTGATCATCACCTCCGGGATCGACCTTTCGGTCGGCTCGGTCCTGATCTTCGCGGGCATGGTGGCGGGCAAGACGATGGAAGCCCTGAGCCCGAACGGCCAGGCGACCGGTGCGGGCTGGGGCGTGATCACGGTCGGGCTGATCGCCGCCGTGGTCGCGGGCACGGTGTGGGGCCTGCTCAACGGGTTCCTGATCGCGGTGGCGAAGATCCCGCCGCTGATCGTCACGCTCGGCACCATGGGCGCCGCGCTCGGCGCCGCGTACCTGCTGAACAACGGCTCGGACGTGCGCAGCGTGCCGACCGCGCTGAACAAGTCGCTCGGCTACGGCACGTCGCTCGGCGGGGTGCCGAACCTCGTGCTGGTGGCCGTGGTGATCACGCTGATCGGCGCGTGGCTGCTGCACACCACCAAGTTCGGCCGCTACACCTACGCCGTCGGCTCGAACGCCGAAGCCGCGCGGCGCTCCGGGATCGGGGTCACCGCGCATCTGCTCAAGGTCTACCTCCTCACCGGGTTCCTCGCCGGTGTCGCCGGGTTCATGTCGCTGGCCTACTACGCCTCGACCACGATCTCAGCACACACCACCGACAACCTGAACGCGATCGCCGCGACGGTGATGGGCGGGACGAGCCTGTTCGGCGGTGTCGGTTCCGTGCTCGGCACGGTGATCGGCGTGTTCATCCCGGCGGTGTTGAAGAAGGGCTTCAACATCACGCAGGTGCAGGACTTCTGGCAGATGATCGCGGTCGGCGCGGTCCTCATCGCCGCGGTCTGGTTCGACCAGCGCCGTCGTCGTCAGCGCAATTCACGATAATCCGGTTCACTAGAGCACACGTTTTCCAGAGCACACGTTTTCCAGAGCACGTGTTTACCAGAGCACAAAGAGGTGCAGAGATGAAGTTGAGCAAGTCCCTCCTCGCGGCGGGCTCCGCCTTCGCGGTGGCCGCACTCGTCGCCGCGTGCGGCGGCGGCCAGGTCGGCGGGTCCGGTGACGGCGGCGCCGCGTCCACTCCGGACAACAAGAAGATCACCCTGATCCCGGGTGTGCAGGCGGAGCCGTTCTACATCTCGATGCAGTGCGGCGCGCAGGCCGAAGCGCAGAAGCTCGGGTACACAGTGGACACTCAGGCGCCGCAGAAGTTCGACGCCGCGATGCAGACCGAGAAGGTCAACGCGCTCGGCTCCGCGCCGCCCGCCGGGCTGCTGATCGCGCCGACCGACGACACCGCGATGCAGGCGCCGATCGAGCAGGTGAAGAACCGCGGCACCAAGATCGTCGAGGTGGACACGTCGCTGAAGAACACCGGCGTCGCGGTCTCGTCGATCTCGTCGAACAACGCCGAGGGCGGCAAGCTCGCGGCCCAGACGCTGGCGAAGCTGGTCGGCGACAAGAAGGGCTCGGTGCTGGTGCTCGACACCATCGCCGGCACCTCCACCACGAACGCCCGCGCGCAGGGCTTCGCGGACGAGCTGAAGAACCACCCGAACCTGAAGTCGGTCGGCGCGCAGTTCACCCAGAACGAGCCGGACCAGGCCGCGTCGAAGGTGACCGCCGCGCTGGCGTCCACCCCGGACCTGATCGGGATCTTCGCGACGAACCTCAACACCGGTGAGGGCGCCGCGACCGGCCTGCGCAACGCGGGCAAGATCGGGCAGGTCAACCTGGTCGGCTTCGACGCGTCGCCGTCGGAGATCGAGGGCCTGCGCAAGGGCGAGTACCAGGGCCTGATCGCGCAGGACCCGGCCTCGATCGGCCAGCAGGGCGTGCAGCAGGCCGTCGCCGCGATCACCGGCAAGCCGACCACGCGCAACATCACCGCGGGCCTGCACTCCATCACCAAGGCCGACATGGACGCGAACGCGCAGTACTTCTACAAGCAGCAGTGCTGACTTAGGGCTCCTGGATGCCCCGAAGGCGACCTTCGGGGCATCCAGGAGGCTGTTGCGGATGTTTCGAGGGCTCCGCTCGACTCCACAAGCGCCCCTCGGATTCCCTGAAGGGAGCCTTCGCGGCGTTGGATTCCCTGAAGGACGCCTTGGCGGCGTTGGATTCCCTCAAGGCTCCCTTCAGGGACTACGCGAGCGAGCCCCGGCGGACCCCGCACCTCGGCCCCACCCACCTCACCGGAATCGACGCGTTGCCCCTCGGGGCACTCGATTCGGTGTGGGAGAAGCGAAAGGGTCCCGGAGTCAACTCGGCTCCGGGACCCTTTCACGCCCGTACCTCGCCCGGCACTTTCCCGGGGAGCAGCAGTGACACGACGACGGCGGCGGCGGTGAACCCCAGCAGCCAGGTGAACGCGGCGCCGAACCCGCTCGCGACGACGACCGTGGCCAGCAGCGCGGTGCCGAGCGAACCGCCGATCTGGTTGAGGATGTAGATCGCGGCGGTCGCGCGCGGCGCTTGGTCTGCGGTGACCGTGCGGTAGATCGAAGCGAGCAGCGGCGCGACGACGGCGGTCAGGGCGACCCCTCGGACGAACAGGACGCAGGCGAGCCAGACCTCGCTGGTCCCCTCGTCGAGCACCGCGTACGGCACCGTGGTCAGCGCCAACAGCGCGAGCGCGAGCGGGACCAGACGGCGCGGCGGGACGCGGTCGGCGAGCCGCCCCGCGAGCGGCATGCCCAGCATGCCCCCGATTCCTTGCGGTGCGAGGAGAAGCCCCGCGACCATGGCGTCGTGGCCGCGCACGGTCTGCGCGTAGAGCGGCAACAGGAACATCGTGCCGAACACGACCACCCCGACGAGCAGCATCGCCACGGCGGTCGCGGCGAAACCCAGTGATGCGAACATGCGCGGGTCGAGCAAGGGCGCGGTCCGGGTCAGCAGGGCGTGCGCGACATAGCCCGCGAGCAACGCGATCCCCACCGCCAGCGACACCGGTTCCCGTTGGGCCAGCGCGATGACGAGTGCGGCGAAACCGGAGGCGAGCAGCGCCAGACCGAGCAGGTCGAGCCGTGCCGTGGCGCCGCGCGGCGAGTCGCGCGGCACGTACCGGAGCGCGAGCAGCATCGCGACCACCCCGACCGGGACGTTGACCAGGAACAGCCAGCGCCAGCCGAGCTGGTCGACGAGAAGGCCGCCGAGCACCGGCCCCGCCGCGGGCGCGAGCATCAGCGGCACCGAGATCAAACCCATCATGCGACCCACCCGGCGCGGTCCCGCCGCCGCGGCGACGACCACCTGGGTCACCGGCTCCAGCATGCCGCCCCCGAGCCCTTGCAGCACCCGGAATCCGGCCAGGCTTCCCATCGACCACGAGCAGCCCGCGGCCAGCGAGCCGACGGTGAACAGCCCGGCCGCGGCGAGCCACACCGCGCGCCCGCCGAACCGGTCCACGGCCCACCCGCTCACCGGGATCGCCACCGACACCGCGAGCAGGTACCCGGTGATCGCCCACTGAGCCGTGCCGAGCGGCACCCGGAACTCCGTGGCCAGCGAGTCGAGGCCGACGTTGACGATCGTCGCGTCCAGCAACGCCATGAACGCGCCCAGCACCAGAACCGCGCCGAGCCTGAGGAGGGGGAGGTCCACCCGCTCCGAAATATTTGCACTCATGAGTGCAAATTAACCTCTGCGGTATACTTTGACAAGCAACCGGCGAGAGAGGGGAACCGTGCCCGGGCGACCACGGAAGCGAGCGGCGATCCTGCGCGCGGCGGCGGAGGTGTTCCTGCGCGAGGGGTACGAACGCGCCAGCGTCGACGAGATCGCGGCGCTGGCCGACGTGGCCAAGCGCACCGTCTACAACCACCTCGCAGACAAGGAGGCCCTGTTCCTCGCCGCCTTCGAGGCGGCGTTCGACCGGGTCAACGCGGACATGCTGGCCGCACTCGACGAATTCCCCGACGACCCCGGCGATCTCGAGCACGACCTGATCGCCTTCGGGCGAAAGCTGGCCGGTTGCCACCTCGACCCCGAGGTGACGGCGCTGCGCCAGTTGATGAGCAGCGAGGCCACGCGTCACCCGGAACTCGTGTCGAGCTGGCGCGACCGCGGGCCGGGGCGCGTCGCCGCACTGCTCGCGGAACGCCTGGGAAAGGTGACCGCGCTCCGCATCGACGATCCGGTGCGCGCCGCACACCACTTCATGGCCCTGAGCACCTACGAGGTGCAGTTCCGCGCAACGGACGCGCGGAAGCCGTCCGCCAAGCAGTTCGACGCCGCGGTCGGCGATGGGGTCAAGGCCTTCCTGCGCGCCTACGACCGCCACGCGTAGCACCGCCGGAAAAGGGGGAAGGGCCCCTTCAAGGCATGAACAGCCCCGGCCGCACGCCTGCGAGGGGGCTCCCGCATGCCGTGAAGGGCACCTTCAAGGAATTGAACGCCGCGAATGCGACCCTCACGAACCTTCCCCGCCCCCGCACTCATGCCCTGAAGGGGCCCCTGAGGGAATCTGATGCCGCGAAGGGCCCCTTCGGGGCATGGCTACCCGGCCATCTCGCGGAGCGAAGGGGCGATCTGTGACGTCTAGCGACGCGAAGGTCACCTTCAGGGCATGAACAGCCACGCCCCCGCCCGCCCGCGAAGGTGAAGAAAGGACGTCAGAGTCCCCGAAGGTCGCCTTCGGGGCACGCACCTGACGTCGACGCGGCATCCGCCGGGGCGCAGGCATCAGCCGACGGTGAGTTTTCCCTTGGCGTCGTAGGCTTCCAGCCGGTGGCCGGGGATCTGCGCCGGGCCGGGGCCGGCCGGGAACCAGAACAGCACGATGTTCGGCACCGCCTCCCACTGCGCGGTCTTCGCGTCCGCGTACTTCCCGTCCGCGGCGGCCTGGATCGATCGGACGGCGGTTTCCTTGCCGAAGGGTGCCACGAAGTAGCCGCAGGAGAACCCGTCCACGCCGTCGATCCGGTGGAACCCCGGGGTCAGGTCGACGGGCACCGTGCGATCCCGCTTCGGCGTGCCGTCGGGGCCACTGCGGCCCGCCGAGATGAAGTACCCGTCGGGGAACCTGTGGTCCTCCGTCCCGGGACGCACCTCGTGCAGGAACGACATCGCGAACGGCCTGCCATCCGGGCTGCCATCACCGGCCCAGAAGATCTTCGCCTCCTCGTAGACCGGCGCGTCCGGCTGCTTCGCGACGGAGAGCGCCGGCGGGGCGCTGTCCGGTTGGCGCAGCATCGTGACGCTGCTGATGCCGAACAGCACCACGGCGGTCAGCGCGACCGCGCCGGTGCCGACCGCGATCCGCCGCCGTCGCCGGATCCGGCCGCCGTCGGCCATGATCTTCGCCAGGTCCGGTGGCCGGAACCCGTCGTCGGGCTCGGTCCCGGCCAGCGCCGACTTCAGTTCGCCGAGGTCGGTCATGACACCTCTCCACCATTCTTGCCGGAAACCAGTGGCGCTTCGTCACCGACGGACACGCGGAGCTTCGCCAGCGCGCGGTGGTTCGTGCGCTTGACGGTGCCGACGGTGACCTTCAGCTCGCGGGCGACCTCCGCCTCCGGCAGGTCGAAGTAGTGCCGCAGCACGACGACCGCGCGCTCGCGGCCGGTGAGCCCGGCGAGCATCTCCATCAGCCACACGTTCCGCGTCACCTCCCGTGACACGTCGCCGTTCGCGGGGAGTTCGGGCGGCTCCTCGGTGGCATACTCCTTCAGCGGGCGGCGCCACTGGTCGATGACGTGGTTCGCGAGCACCTTCCGCGTGTAGGCGTAGGCGTCGGAGTGCCGCACCCGCGCCCACGCCGCATAGGTGCGCGTCAGTGCGGTCTGCACGGCGTCCTCGGCACGGTGCCGGTCACCGGTCAGCAGGTACGCGGCGTGCAGCAGCCTCGGTGATGCCGAGTGCACGAACTCCGCGAACCTGTCGTCACCCCTGGTCATACCCGCCCTTTCCCATCGGAACCAATACGAGCCGATGGCGCGAAAGGTTGACAAGGATCTCGGTCAACCTTTCACGCGGCCTCACCGTCTTTCCCGCCACACAGGTGACGACAGGGGTGTTCATGAAGAAGGCAGTGGCCTGCGCGGCGGCGGCGCTGGCATTCACCGCGTCCTGCGCGGCGGCACCGTCGGAGGCCCCCGTACCACCGAAGCCGACTCCCGTGCCCGTCGCGATGCCGATCACCACCAGCGCCCGGCCCGCCCCGCCACCGTGCGGGCAGGCGGCCGCCGCGTGCGTGAGCCTGTCCCGGCTCGAAGCGTGGCTCATGCGCGACCGGAAGGTGGTGCGCGGCCCGGTGCCGGTCAAACCCGGTTCGGCCGACGAGCCGACGCCGGTCGGCATGTTCCACGTCGTCTGGAAGGACCGCGAGCACACGAGCAGTGAGTTCGGGATGCCGATGCCCAACTCGGTGTTCTTCGCCCCGGGCGGCATCGCGTTCCACGAAGGCAGTCTCGAGGTCTCATCGCACGGCTGCGTACACCTGTCGCCGGAGAACTCGGCGGCGTTCTTCGACGGCCTCGCCAAGGGTGACGTGGTTGAAGTGGTCGCCTGAACCCTCACCCGTGCGACGCGTGGCGGGCACGAAGGTTGCCTTTCTATGGTCCAGACCACGATCGGGTGTAACTCCGCAGCGTGATGGGCACCTTGCCTATGACAGTAAGTTGCACGGTTTGCCACTATCCGGCAAATCAACAACCGACACCGGGAGGCCGATCATGAGCAAGAAGAACGCCGGGTTCGCCGTCGCCGCGGTACTGGGCGCCGCACTGACGACCGTCTCCCTCAGCACCGGAGCCGCTTCGGCCATGCCGTCCGAGGGGTGCGACGCGAGCCAGCTCACCACCACGATCGTGCCCGGCTCCCCCGGCGCGGGCCAGCGCTACGCCGAGATCCAGTTCACCGCGAAGGACGGCCAGTACTGCCAGCTCAAGGGCAGCGTCCCGGTGACGCTCGACGGCGCGCCCGGCATCACCATCGAGCCCGAGGCGGGCCAGCCGGACCAGGTCGTGCACCTGCGGCCGGGCACCTCCGCCCACCAGTCGCTGCACTGGTCCGCGATCGAGGCGCGCGGTGACCAGGCGACGCCGTCCGGCGTCACCGTGCACACGCCGGGCACCCAGGCCCAGACGGTCACGCTGCCGTGGCAGTTCGGCGAACTCGACGCTTCCGCGGAGGCGCACACCCTGAACGTCGGCACCGTGCAAGAGGGTCCCGCCGACGCCGCGTGACCCAGGCGCCGGGTGCTCCCGTTGACGGATCGGCGGCGGGGTGGGGTTGCTCGCATGCCCTGCGACCTCCAGGGCATGCGAGTCCCCAAAGGTCTCAGTGATGATGCGCGCGCGTCGATTCCGGTGAGACGGGTGGCGGAAACGCGGAGCCGCCGGGGCTTGATCCCTGAAGGGCGCCTTTGGGGAATCTGACGCCACAATCTCGCCCCGCACGGCGCGCGGCATGGCGGCGCCCGTGCCCTGAAGGTGACCTTCGCGGCATCAGATTCCCTCAAGGGCCCCTTCAGAGCATCCGACCCGGAGCAGAACAAGCCCGCGAAGGCCACATTCGCGGCATTCGCGCCTCTGAAGCCCCCTTTCCGGACACCAGCGCGGAAACGGGGAGCACACAAGGGAATCCGCGACGAGCTGCACCGGCTAGCCCAGCACCGTGATGAGCGCCCAGTACCCGCCGCCGCCCAGCACCGCGCCGAGCACGACCCCGCCGAGGATCTCGCGCGCGGTGTGGTCCCCGACCTCCACCCTCGACCAGCACACCCACGCGACCGGCAGCGCCAGCGGGACGAGTGCGAACCAGTGCCCGATGGCCAGGATGATCGCGGCGCCGGAGGCGACCGCGGCGTGCATGGACACCTTGAACCGCAGGCCGAAGGTGATCGCGATGCTGCCGAGCAGCGACGCCAGCATCGCGATCGAGAGCGCGAGCATCTGGTACGGCGCGCCGCCGAAGAGCATCAGCAGGAAACCGGCGGCCAGCGAGGCCAGCCCGGTGGCGAACGGCACCATCCGGCCCGCGCGGTCGGTCACGTGGTGGGTCTGCCAGCGGCCGGCCCGCGCGCCGCGGACGATCACCGCCATCGGGATGAGCGAGCCGGTCACCCCGACGACCGACCCCCACAGCAGCGCTCGGCCGGGGTCGTGCCCGGTGACGTCCCAGGCGAGCAAGAGCGGCAGAGCCAGCACGAGCACCCACGGGGCAAGGAGTTCGGTGCCCAGTCTGGCGAACCGGTAGCGAATCGGAACGGCGTCGTGATCGGCGTCGGCGGTCGCTGCCATGTTCCTCCCCAAAGCAGTCGCGGATTGCGCGTCGCGGAAGCGTCAGGCCTTAGTATCGGTCCTCGCCCCTGACCGCGCCCGGCCAGACGATGGGATTCCGCCCATGCCGATACCCGCACTTCGCCTGCGCGGTGACGCATCGGCGCGGACGGACCCGGCACCGGTGCTCGCCGCGGCCCGCAAGATCACCGAGGACCTCAAGGACGGCCTCGGCGGCGGCACCGCGCGCCGGGCGGCGCACGGTCTCCGGCGGCTGTTCACACTGGACGGTGTCGGCCTCACCGATCTCTCCGGCCAGCTCACCTGGTCCGGCAGGCCGTCCGACGACACGCGCACCGCCGCACTCGTCGACAAGGTGCTGCACACCGAAGCACCGGCCGGTCGCGCGCCGCTGCTCGCGGTTCCCCTGCACGCGCACGACGAACTGGCAGGCGCGCTCGTGCTGGCGGGCGACATCGGCACCGCGGCCGTGCGCGAGACCGCGGATCTCGTCATCCAGGCGTTGGAGCGCGGCACCCTCGAAGCCTCGGCCGAGCACGCCGCGGCGGCCGAACTCCGCGCGCTGCGGGCGGAGATCTCGCCGCACTTCGTCTACAACGCACTGACCGTCATCGCTTCGCTGGTGCGCTCCGATCCGGACCGCGCGCGCGATCTCATGCTGGACTTCGCCGACTACACGCGGTACAGCCTGGCCCGCCACGGCGAGTACACCGTGGTCGCCGAGGAGTTCCGGGCGGTGGAAACGTATCTCGCGCTACAGCGGGCGGTGCTCGGCGACAGGCTGCGCGTCCAGATCAGGGTGGCGCCGGAGGTCCTCGCGGTCGCGGTGCCCTACCTGGTGCTGGAGCCACTGGTGGAGAACGCGGTCCGGCACGGGGTCGAGCCCCGGTCGGGCACCGGGACCGTGCAGGTCCACGGCGAGGCGGAAGGGAACGACTGCGTGATCAGCGTGGAGGACGACGGAGAGGGCATGAATCCCGAACGGGCGCAGGCGATCCTCGCCGGGCGCTCCGGCTCCGACCGCGTCGGACTGGCCAATGTGGACAGACGACTCCGCAGCGTGTACGGGGCATGGTACGGACTGGTCGTGGAAACCGCGGCCGGCGCGGGGACCAGGGTCGTGGTCAGAGTGCCGAGGTTCCAGCCGGGGGTGCTGCCGTGACGGGCCTGCGCGTACTCGCGGTCGACGACGTCCCGCCCGCACTCGACGAACTACGCCGCCTGCTCGCCGAAGCGCCGGAAGTCGCCGAAGTCGAAGCGGCAGGCGACGCGGTGAGCGCACTCAAGATGATCCAGGCTGACCCGTTCGACGCGGTGTTCCTCGACATTTCGATGCCGGGTCTCGACGGCCTCGAACTCGCGTCGCTGCTGGCGAAGCTGAGCCGTCCGCCGGTGATCGTGTTCGTCACCGCGCACGACGGGCACGCCGTCGCCGCGTACGGCATCGGCGCGGTCGACTACCTGCTCAAACCGGTGCGCGCGGAGCGGCTCGCCGCCGCACTGTCCAAAGTGGTCAAGATGGCCGCCGCGCAGGAGCCGGCGGCCGCGCCGCCGGACACGATGGCCGCGCTGCCGGTGGAAAGCGGTGGCCGCACCCGGTACGTCCGCCGCGCCGCGGTGCGGTTCGTGGAGGCGCACGGCGACTACGTCCGGCTGCACACGGCCGACGGAGTCCACGTGGTCCGCATGCCACTGTCCCGTTTGGAGGAATACTGGGCGGGCCACGGTTTCCTGCGAGTGCACCGGGGTTTCCTGGTCGCCATCGGGGCGGTCGCGGAGCTGCGCAGCGACTCCGTCGGCGGGCTGCTGGCGCACACCGACGCCGGTGACGTGCCGGTGAGCCGCCGCCACGCACGCGAACTCCGCGAACGGCTCCTGCACGCCGCGCAGCACGGCGAACTCGGCAGCGCACCATGAGCCGAGTCAAACGCGTCGCGGTGACGAGCCCGCAGACCCGGCTCGCCCATTCACGACGGCGCGCACCAGGGCGCTGGCGAGTGCCCACGCTCGAACCCGCCGACGCCGAACGCGCCGCCAGGATGTACCGCGAGCAGCGCCGCCGCGCGCTGCCCGCCGTCGCGCTGATGTTCGGCCTCCTGCTGGTGCTGACGATCGCGTTCACCGTCGCGCCCGGCCTGGATTCGGTGCGGGTACTGGGCATCCCGTTGTCCTGGCTGCTGCTGGTGGCAGTGCCGTACCCGGTGATGGCCCTGCTCGCGCGCTGGCAGTTGCGCCGCGCCGAACGCGTCGAACGGGAGTAGCCGGTGGCCGCGATCCTTTCGGTCGCCCCGGTAGTGCTGATGACGCTGCTCATCGGGCTGCGCGGGGTCGCGGCGATGCGGACCACTTCGGACTTCCTCGTCGCCTCGCGCCGGGTTTCGCCGCTGCTGAACTCGGCCGCGGTCTCGGGCGAATACCTTTCCGCCGCTTCGTTCCTCGGTGTTTCGGGCCTGGTGGTGAAGGACGGCGTCGGCGCGCTCTGGTACCCGGTCGGCTTCACCGCCGGGTACCTCGCCATGCTCGCGCTCGTCGCCGCGCCGATGCGCCGCTCCGGTGCGCTGACCGTGCCGGACTTCGCCGAGGCCAGGCTCGCCTCGCCCGCGCTGCGCCGGATCGCCGCGGTGGTGGTGCTGGTGATCGGCACGCTGTACCTCGTCCCGCAGTTCCGCACCGCGGGCCTGGTGCTCAGCGCCGTCGGCGGCACGCCGTACTGGGTCGGGGTGGTGATCGCCGGTACCGCGGTCAGCGCGACGCTCGCGCTCGGCGGCATGCGCGCGGCCACCTACGTGCAGGCGTTCCAGTTCGCGCTCAAGCTGGTGCTGTTCATCGTGCCCGCGATCTGGTTGCTGATGCAGGCGGGCGCGGAGAACCGGCACGCGGCGCTGCACCCGGTCGAGTTCACCCACTTCGCGCACGAAACCACGGTGTCGTTCGAAGTCGCGGTGACGCTGGAAATCACCGCGCCGACCGCGACGAGGGCACCGGACGGCTCGGTGCACGTGCTGCCGCGCGGCGATCTCGTGATGCCGGGCGGGCGGAGCCTGGTCTTCCTGCCCGGTACCGCCGTGCCAGGGGTGCGCGGTGACGCCCCGCTCGGCAGCTCCGGCTGGCAGCGCCCACTGCTCGACCTCGACGGCGCCGGGTACCCGCTGCTCGGCACCTGGGCGGTGCTGCTCGCGACGATGCTCGGCACGATGGGGTTGCCGCACGTCCTCATGCGGTTCCACACCAGTCCCGACGGGCGCGCGGCGCGACGGACGGCCGCGATCACGGTGGGGCTGCTGGGAGTCTTCTACCTGTTCCCCGGTATCTACGGGCTGCTCGGCAGGGTGCTGGCGCCGGAGCTGTACCTGTCCGGGGCCACCGACACCGTCGTCGTCGCACTTCCGTCGCGTGTGGACGGTGGCTGGGCAGGTTCGCTGTTCACCGCGTTGCTGACCGCGGGCGCGTTCGCGGCGTTCCTCGCCACCTCGCTCGGCCTGCTGCTGGCGGTGTCCGGCGCGATCGCGCACGACCTGCTGCGGGGCGGCCTGCGGCAGCTCCGGCTCACCGTGGTGCTCGCCGCCGCGGTGATGGTGCTGCTCGCGCTCCCGTCCACGCGGCTGGACGCGGGCGTGCTGGTCACCTGGGGTTTCACCGTGGCGGCGTCGACGTTCTGCCCGCTGCTGGTGCTCGGCATCTGGTGGCAGAAGCTGACCGCGGCCGGGGCGATCTCCGGGGTGCTCGCGGGATTGCTCTCGTCGTCGGGGTCGATCATCACCGCGTTGTTCGAACCACCACTGGACGGCTGGCTCGCCATACTGGTGGCGCAACCCGCGCCGTGGTCGGTTCCGCTGGCCTTCGCGATCATGATCGTGGTGTCCTTGCGAGGACGGCCGCCGTCGTGGTCGACGGCCGCGATGCTGCGCCTGCACCTCGACGAACGCCCGCCGCGCGGACCGAAGCCCGTCCACTCGACCTCCCCTGGGCACCGTTCGTCAACCGTTCGTCGCATCGCGCGACGTTTGAACCGCTGAGCCCTTCCTGTCGATCATCCGCCTCCCTACGGTGACGCCCGACACAGCGCTGTCTAGGCGAGGAGGACTGCCTGCCATGAGCACGGAAGCGGATACACCCGCGCCCGATTGGGAAAGCGTGCAAAAGAGCGCGGAGTTCGTGGAGTTGCGTCGTCGGTTGCGGGTGTTCGTGTTCCCGATGACGGTGGTGTTCGTGGTGTGGTATTTGGCGTATGTGCTGCTGGCGGA
>NZ_BAAANN010000040.1:0-88217 GCF_039529815.1 Amycolatopsis minnesotensis
CCGCGCCTGCGGCGGGGGCCTCGCGGCACTCGGGGGTAGGCGGGCGAGTGGACCTTTCGTAGGCGCGCGAAGTGGGGGTGGGGGTGGGTCGCGGAGTGCGTTTAGCGGGCTAAACGTCGCGGGCGGGCGGCGAGCGGGCTGAGGTGGGGGCGGCTGGTGCAGTTCGCGGGGTAAATGCGCTCGGCGGGCACGGGGAGCGGCGGGTGGGCTGGAGTGCAGTTCGCGGGCTAAACGTCGCGGGCGGGCGCTGGTGGGCGAGGAGGGGGGTGGCGTGCAGTTCGCGGGTTGAATGTCGTGGGGGCGCTGGGGCCCGGACCCGGGTGCTGGGGGTGTGGTCAGTCGTCGAGCAGGGCGGTGACCCGTTCGGCGAACGGCGTCACCGCGCTTTCCGCGGCGACCGCGGCCGCGGCGAGGCGGCGGATGTCGGCGAACCAGTCGCCGGTGGCGCGGTCCGCCGAGCCGACCCTGGCGAACCCGCGGTCGAGCAGGCCGCGCGCGACCTCGTGGCGCTGACGGTGCACCGCCTTGGCCGCGGCGACCGCGTTGGCGAGCGCGCTCGCCGCCGGTGACCAGCCGCCGGAGCCCGGCTCGTCCAGGACGTCGCCGGTCGGGGCCGCCCGCACCTCGAGGTCCAGGCGCCAGAACAGGGGCAGGTCGCGGAAGTGGAAGAAAAGCAGCCGCTGCCCCCGGCGCGCGGATTCGGGATCGCTGCGCGCGGAGAGCAGGGGGTGCACCGCGTCCAGCTTGCCCGCGACCGCGTCGAGGCAGGCCGCGAACTCGTCGGCGGGCACGGTCCACGCCAGGTCGATGTCGCTGTACTCGTCCGCAGTCCCCGCCGCCAGCGATCCTCGCAGCGCCACTCTCGACCGTGGGCAAAGCTCCCGAAGCGCGGCCCGGATCTCCCGGACGACCGTCACCCGCCACCCCGCATCCAGCATCCCCCAGTTCTACTCGCGAACCCACCACAACGACATTTAGCCCGCTAACCGCACTACGTGACCCGAGTGCGGCGAGGCCCGCTGAATTCGTGATGCCGGGGGCGCCAGCGCGGCCGACCGGCGGATCACCTCAGGAGCCGCGCCCCCGTCGGCGCACATTCTGCCGCGGGATGAACAACAGAGCCCCGACGCCGCCAGCCAGCATCACGAGCGCCATGGACAGGTCGGAGGCGCCGCCCGCGCTGCCGAGGCCGACGAGGGGTCCGGCGATCCCGCCCGCGACGAACTGCAGCACCCCGAGCAGTGCCGAAGCGCTGCCCGCGATCGACGGGTGGTCCGCCATGCCGAGTGCGGTGCAGTTGGGCGCGACCAGTCCCATCGCGGCGACGGCGACGAACATCGGCGGGAGCAGTGCGGGCAGGCCGAGCCCGGCGAGCGCGGCGGCGGTGAGGGCGACCACAGCGACGGCCCCGGCGAGGACGCCGATGATCAGCAGGCGCCGCGGCGGGTAGCGGCGGACCAGCCACGCGTTGGTCTGCCCCGCGGCCAGCAACCCGATGGCGTTGACGCCGAACACGATGCTGAATTCCTGTGTGGACAGTCCGTGTCCCTGTTCGAGCACGAACGCGGAGCCGGAAAGGTAGCCGAAATAGCCCGCGAAGACGAGGCCCGAAGTGAGCGCGTAGCCGAGGAAGGTGCGGTCGGCGAACAGCGTCCGATAGGCGCGAAGGCTCGTCGACAGCCCACCGGTGTGCCGTGCTTCGGCGTGCAGTGTCTCGGGCAGCCACAGCGCGCACGCGACGAGCAGCACGGCGCCGAAGACGGCGAGTGCCACGAAAACCCCGCGCCACGAGCCGAAGGCGAGCAACTGCGCGCCGATCGACGGGGCGAGCACCGGCGCGAGGCTCGTCACCAGCATCAGCATGCTCACCAGCCGCGCCATCGCCGCGCCGGAGGTCAGGTCGCGCACGATGGCCCTGGCCAGTACCGGCCCGGCGGCGCCGGCGAACCCCTGCGCGAACCGGAGCGCGATCAGCACGGCCGCGTTCGGTGCGATGAGGCACGCCAAGGACAGCACCGTGTAGACGGCGAGCCCGATGAGCAGCGGCCGCCGCCTGCCGAACGCGTCGGAAAGCGAGCCGAGCACCAGCTGCCCGAACGCGAGACCGAGGATGCTCGTGGTCAGCGTGAGCTGGACTTCGGAGGCGCCGGTGTGCAGGTCGACGGCGATCTGCGGCATCGACGGCAGGTACATGTCGACGGACATGGGTGCGCAGGCCGACAGCCCGCCGAGGATGGCGATGCGGCCCGCGGTCGGCCGGTACGTGGTGGCCCCAGTGGCGCTCATGGCGTCAACCTTAGGGGGAACGGAGCATTCCGTTCCACCCTCGTATGCTGTGGCCCATGTCTCCCGAACCGCAGACGCGAGCGCGCCGGAGCGACGCCTACCGCAACGACGAGCGCATTCTCGTCGCCGCGCGGGAAGTGTTCGCCGAGCTGGGGGTCGACGCGCCGGTGTCCGCGATCGCCGAGCGGGCCGGGGTCGGCATGAGCGCGCTCTACCGGCGCTACCCGAGCAAGGACGACCTGATGCGCGCGATCATGCGCGACACGATGGAACGGACCGAACGGGAGGCGGTGCGCGCGCTCGACGTGCCGGACGCCTGGGCCGGTTTCCTGGGGTTCGTGCACGCGTGCACCGACACGGGAATCGGGGTTCCCGGGATTTCCGGTGCCTTCCGGCCGACCGAGGAGATGCTCGCGCGCAGCAAGCGGGCGCGGGAGGCGGTGCAGGTGCTCGTCGAGCGGACGCAGAAGGAGGGCGGCCTGCGCGCCGACATCAACGCCCACGACATCGTGTTCCTGCTCGGCGAGCTGCGGAGCCAGCGGGCCGCGAAGGTGATCGCGCCGCCCGGAGTGCGCGAGCGGCTGATGGGCGTGGTGCTCGACGGCCTCCGCGCCCCCAACGCGACCCCGCTGATCACCAGGCCGGGCACCTGGGAGGACATGCACGACGCGTGGCGGGCGGCCCAGCGGGAACACCCGTGACCTACTACGTCCGGTAGCATCAACGGGCTGGGGCAAGGCGGACGAGGGAGCTTTCGTGGGCAGGCTTGGCGAGCTCGAACGCGCGGTGATGGACGCGCTGTGGGATCGCGCCGAACCCGCCACCGTCCGCACCGTGCACGCCGACCTCGTCGAGCGCGGTCTCGCCTACACCACCGTGATGACGGTGCTGACCAGGCTCACGGACAAGGGGCTCGTGCGACGGGAGCGGGACGGCAGGGCGTGGCGGTACGCCCCGGCCGCGGCGCGGGAGGACTACATCGCCGAGCTCATGCTCGAAGCGCTCGCCCTCACCGGCGACCGGGGGCCCGCGCTCGTCCGGTTCGCGAACTCGGTGAGCACCGACGAAGCCGAAGCGCTGCGGCGGGCACTCGAAAACCCGCGATGATCTACGCACTTCACCACTTCGTCACGTTCGGCATGGCCGTGTCGGTGATGTGGTGGCTGCCGAGGGGCCGGTGGACGCACGCGAGCCCGCGCACCGCGCTCGTGCTGTGGCAGCTCGTGCTCTGCGCCGGCGTGGTCTCCGCGATCGGGCTGCTGTTCGAACTCGGGCTCGAGCCCTACCACCTCGGGGTCCTGCCCGGCCTCGCGCGCGTGATCGACGAGGGGCACGTGCCGAACCCGGTGATCCTCGCCGCGACCGCGCTGACCGTCTGGCTCGTGGTGAGCCTGGTCCGGTTGCTGGCAGGCACCGCGCGGGTGCGCGCGCGGCACCGCGGGCTGCTCGCGCTCGTCGCGCGCACCGACGGCGACGCGCTGGTCCTCGACCATTCGGCCGCGGTCGCCTACTGCCTGCCTGGCAGGCGCCCCCGGATCGTGATCAGCGCGGGCGCGCGCGAACTGCTCACCGGCGACGAGCTGCGCGCGGTGCTCGCGCACGAACGCGCGCACCTGCGGCAGCGGCACCACCTCGTGCTCGAACCGTTCCAGGCGTGGCGGCTGTTCGTCCCGCGCCGGGCGCTCACCGCGATCGGGCTGCTGGTGGAGATGTGCGCCGACGAGTCCGCGGCCAGGCGGCACGGCCGCGGGGTGCTGGCTTCGGCGCTGGAGAAGTTCGGCACCTCGGCGGCCCCGGCCGGTGGGCTCGCCGCGGGCTCGGTCGGCACGCTCGCGCGGATCGAACGGCTGCGGCACCCGCGCCCGGCCGCGGCGCTCGGTGTCCGCCTGCTGGCCGTGGCGACCGCGCTCGCCGCGCTGCTCACCCCCTTGACCCTTTTCGTCTGGCCCTCCTGAAGTGCGTTTAGCGGGCTAAACGTCGTCGGCGGCCTCCCGGGGCGGAAGGCGGCGGAGTGCCGGGGTCAGCGGGTGCGGCGCAGCCAGTAGAGGCCGATCACCGGCAGCACCAGCGGGACGAAGAGGTAGCCCTGGCCGTACCCGGACCACACGGTGGCGTGCGGGAACGCGGCGGAGTCGAAGACGCTGAGCGTGCCGACGGTGAGCACCCCGGCGAACTCCACGCCGCACGCGACCAGCGCGACCAGCCACGAGGTCCGGCCGGATCGGGCGAGCGCGACCGTCGCGACCAGGTACACCACCGCCGCGAACGCCGAAAGCAGGTACGCGAGCGGCGCCTCGTGGTACTTGGTGCTGAGCTGCACCGCCGCCCGCGAGGTCGCGGCGAGCGCGAAGATCGCGTAGACGGCGACGAGGATCCGCCCCGGCCCGGTCGCGGTCTTCCTGCCTTCGGCCGCCTTCTCGTCACGCACTCGCGCCATGCCACACCTCGCTCAGCCGCAGGACCATGACCGGGATGGCGACGCAGGCGATCCCGAGCACCACCGTGCTCGACCTGCTCCGCTCGGCCAGCGCCCACACCGTGCCGACGGGCAGCACGACGAGCGAGCCGATCAGGTACGCCAGGTAGGTCGCCATGCTGCCGGGCCGTTCGCCGCCGACGAGCAGCACGACGCCGACCACAAGCTGCGCCACCAGCAGCAGCTCGACGAATCCGAGCGCGTACAGCAGTGGGCGCCGGGGTTCGCGCCCGCGTGCGGCGAGCACGAAGCTCCACACCGCCACCGCGGCGGAGCACGCGGCCACGGCCACGCCGAATCCTGTGATCACCGGTCCTCCAATACTACTATTCGTAGTATAGGAAACCGGGCCCGAACGGGTCACACCGGCTCGCCCCGGAGTACCTTGGAAAGAAACAAACTCACCGCCTCCGCGGTTTTGCCACGTTTACTCTCGCGGGTGTCACCTGGCCTTATCTCGTTCGCGGATTCTGTTACAGGTCAACAGGGTGGTTGGTCTGGACCTTGTTCTCACCCAGAGTTTGCCTACTGGCTGGTTGGCCGCCTAAATGCCTACCTCGAACAGCCCAGCCGAAACCCCGATATGGCGGATTGGCCTTGGACCGCCAGTTGTGCGGGAATGGTTCTCGCACCGGAAAGGGTGCCTGCGATCGAGTGACGGAAGGGACCCCGATGGATCTCCGCTACGAGGCTTTTTGCTTCGCGGACCGCCTGTTCTTCGATGAACAGCGCGAATCGGGTGCACCGGACGATGATTTCGCCGGCAGTCTGCCAGTGCCGGAGGGTGGTTGGGTTTCTTCGGACCGCGGCATCTGGCGGTCGCTGCACCTGCCGAGCAATGATCTTCCCTTGCAGGGGTGGAAAATTCACGTGAGTGCCAGCCTCGGCAACGCCGAGGAGGTGCTGGAGATCGTCTACCGATACTGCGTCCGCAACGATTATTCCTTCAAGCACCTCAGATCCAGATCGATCTTGCTGGCGCGTAATTCGAAATATGCCCCGCGTGAGGCGAGCGGCAAGCTGGTCACTATTTATCCAGCGGACAACAAAGAACTGGAACATGTTCTTGTCGATCTTTCATCTGCGCTGGCCGGGCAGCCCGGACCCTATATTCTCAGCGATCTTCGCTATGGCGACGGCCCGCTCTACGTCCGGTACGGGGGATTCGTCGAGCAGTGGGTGGAGGCGGACGGGGCCAGGGTACTGGCGGTCACCAAGCCGGACGGCACCAAAGTGCCCGACGAGCGCGAACCCCGGTTCGTCGTGCCCGACTGGGAGCCGCTGCCCGAATGCCTCGTCCCGCACCTCGCGGCACGCAAGGGCGGCGACCCGCGGCAGTTCCCGTACCGGGTGACCTCGTCGATGCACTTCTCCAACGGTGGCGGGGTCTACCTCGCGGAGCGGCTCGCCGACGGCAAGAAGCTGGTGCTCAAGGAGGCGAGACCGCACGCGGGGCTCGACCGGGTAGGGGCGGACGCGGTCGCGCGGCTGCACCGCGAGCACGGCGTGCTCGAACGGCTCCACGGGATCACCGGGGTCCCCGAGGTGTACGACCTCTTCGGAGTCTGGGAGCACCACTTCGTGGCGATGGAGCAGGTCAGCGGGAAGTCGCTGGGCGCGTGGCTGGCCAGGAACTACCCGTTGACCAGGCGCGACGCCGAGCACGCCGACCTGTCCGGCTACCGGGCCCGTGCGATGGCGCTCGTCGCGAAGGTCGAGCGGATGATCGGCGAGGTGCACGAGCGCGGGATCGTGTTCGGTGACCTGCACCCGCTGAACATCCTCGTCGAGACGGCCGAAGCGACCGAAACCACCGACGAGGTCGACACGGTGTCGATCATCGACTTCGAGATGGCGTTCGAAGCGGGCAGCGGCGACCGGCCCGCACTGGGCGCGCCGGGCTTCCGCGCCCCGGCCGACCGCACCGACTTCGAGATCGACGCGCACGCGGTCGCCGCGCTGAAGCTCTGGATCTTCCTGCCGCTGAACACGATCCTCGAACTCGAACCGGACAAGCTGCACAGCCTGGTGGACTTCGCTGCCAAGCGGTTCGACCTGCCGGAGGGCTACGTCGAGGAGATCCGGCGCGATCTCGCGCCGCGGGGCGGGGCAGGGGCCACCGCCGCCACCGCGCTCGACGACCCGGCGCCGGACTGGCAGCTCGTCCGCAAGAACATCGCGCAGGCGATCCTCGCGAGCGCCACGCCGGAACGTCAGGACCGGCTGTTCCCCGGTGACATCGAGCAGTTCCGCGTCGGCGGCGCGTGCTTCGCGTTCGGCGCGGCGGGTGTGCTGCACGCGCTCGACGCGACGGGGGAAGGCCGCAACGCCGAGCACGAGCGCTGGCTGCTCGACTACGTGCGCCGGGAGCCGCCCGCGCGTCCCGGTTTCTACGACGGCGCGCACGGCATCGCGTACGTGCTCGAGAACTTCGGCTACGCCCGTGAAGCGGACGCGCTGCTCGACGGCGCGGCGACCATGGTGGAGCAGACGAAGGAGCACAGCCTCGACACCGGTCTCGCCGGGATCGGCCTGAACTTCCTGCACTTCGCGGGCACCCGCGGCGACACCGGGTTCATCGAACGCGCCCTCGGCATCGGCAACCGGCTGGCCGAGGCGCTGCCGTCGGCCGAACCGGCAGGCAAGTTCGGCAGGGCGGGCCTGCTCAGCGGCTGGTCCGGCCCGGCGCTGCTGTTCGTGCGGCTCTACGAATGTACCGGCGAAGAGTCGTGGCTCGCGCTCGCGGACCACGCGCTCCGCCGCGACCTCGACGAATGCGCGGTGACCGACGACGGGTCACTGCAGGTCCGCGACGGTGAATCACGCACGCTGCCCTACGTCGGCATCGGCAGCGCGGGGGTGGCGCTGGTCGCCGAGGAACTCGCCGAGTACCGGCCGGACGCGGCCAGCGTCGCCGAGCTGCCGAAGCTGCGGCAGGCGTGCCGTGGCGAGTTCGTCATCCACCCCGGCCTCATGTTCGGCAGGGCGGGCCTGATGACCGCGCTCGCCGCCCGCCGCGACCGCGACGAGGCGACCGAACGCGCGGTCGCGCTGCACCTGTCCCGGTTCAGCTGGTACGCGATCACCTATGCCGAGGGCATCGCGTTCCCGGGGAACCAGCTCCTCCGGCTCTCGATGGACCTCAACACCGGCGGTGCGGGCGTGCTCCTCGCGCTCGCCGCCACCCTCGACGGTGTGCCCGCCTTGCCGTTCTTCGGCGGCTCGTACCGTCCCACGAACCCCGGTCGCTTGTGACCGGCGGAATTACACCCTAGCGAAAGGCATAACCATGGACATGGTTCTCGACCTGCAGGCGATGGAAGCCCCCGAGAACGTCGACGGCGGGCACGGCGGCGGTGGCGGCAGCAACCTGAGCCTGCTGGCCTCCTGCAACAACAGCACCATCAGCCTGCTCACCTGCCACTAGGACCGTTTCACCGTGGCGCGCGTGGTGGCGTCTGTAGAGAGGCCACGTGTTCCACGGCAAGCGGCTCGACCGCTTGATGAAACGCCATAGCGGTAACGACTGCGCGGGAGCGGCACAGGCCAAGTGCGCCGCTCCCGCGCTTTCCATTGTGTCCTATCCGCACCGGGTGGCACACCGAGTCCAAAGGGGTGAGATGCGCGCACCGGGTGATCGGCTGCTGAGCGAGGTGACCGCGCTCCAGCGCGGGCGGATGCCGCTCATCGTGCTGAGCGCGTTGCTCGCCGCGGGTTCCGGCTTGCTGCTGCCGTCCGCGCTCGCCACCGCGGTCGACGCCTCGATCGCCGGTGCCAGGAGCTGGCCCGCGATCCTGTGGCTGCTCACCCTCGGCGTCGTGCAGATCGGCGCCGACGTCGCGGGCGGCATCCTCACCGTCCGCGCCACCAGTTCCGCCACCGCGTGGCTGCGGCGCGCGGTGGCACGGCACTTCCTCGCGCTCGGCACGAGATCGGGCTTCGTCCACGGCGACGCGATCAGCAGGCTCACCGGTGACGCGGTCGCCGCGGGGGCGGTGGTGTCGATCATCGTGCAGCTCGCGTCCGCGTCGGTCATCTCGTGCGGCGCGATCACCCTGCTGGCCGTGCTCGACTGGCGGCTGGCGCTCGTGTTCGCGGGCAGCGTGCCGCTCGCGCTGCTGCTCGCGCGCTCCCACCTGCGGCTCACCGCCGACGATGTGCTCACCTACCAGCAGGTTTCGGGCGAGATCTCGGCCCGCCTGCTCGATGCGACCGCGGGCCTGCGGACGATCGCGGCGTCCGGCACCGCCGACCGCGAGGCCGCCCGCGTGCTCGAACCGCTGCCACGCCTCGGCGCCGCCGGCGGCGGCATGTGGCGCACGCAGGCACGCATGGTGTGGCGTGCCGCGCTGCTGCTGCCCGCGGTGGAGGTGACCGTGCTCGTCGCCGCGGGGTTCGGGGTGCTCGGCGGCAGGCTGAGCGTCGGCGACCTGCTCGCGGCGCTCGGCTACGTCGCACTCGGCATGACGATGGTCAGCCAGATCCCGTTGCTCACCACGCTCACCAAGGCCCGTTCCGGCGCGACGCGGCTGGCCGAGGTGCTCGATTCGCCGCTTCCCCATGACGGCACGCGCTCCCTGCCGCCCGGCCCCGGCACGATCGAACTGCGCGATGTCGGCCTGCGCGGCGCGCTCGAGCACGTCGACCTGACCGTGCTCGCCGGCACCACGCTCGCCGTCGTCGGCCGGTCCGGCGCGGGCAAGTCGGCGCTCGCCGAGGTGCTCGGCGGGCTCGTCGAACCGGACGAGGGCGAAGTCCTGCTCGACGGCGTGCCCATCGCGGGCGTGCGCCCGGAGGAACTGCGCGCCGCGTTCGGGTACGCCTTCGAACGGCCGTCGCTGCTGGGCGAGACCGTCTCCGACGCGGTCGGCTACGGCGCCTGGTCCGGCCCGGCCGCGGTGCGCGCCGCCTGCCGGGCCGCGCAGGTGCACGATCTCGTCGTCCGGCTGCCGGCGGGGTACCACACGCCGTTGACCGAAACCCCGCTCTCCGGCGGGGAAGCGCAGCGCGTCGGACTGGCGAGGGCGCTCGCGCGCGGCCCGCGCGTGCTCGTGCTCGACGACGCGACGGCCAGCCTCGACACCGTGACGGAGTCCCTTGTGGACACGTCCATTTCGGACACTCTGCCGGGCAGGACCAGGATCGTGGTGACCCACCGGGTCGCCGTCGCGCGGCGCGCCGGCATGGTCGCCTGGCTCGACCACGGCAGGCTACGCGCCGTCGGCCCGCACGACACGCTGTGGGCCGAGCCCGGTTACCGCGCGATCTTCACCGACGAGGAGGCGCCGTGAGCGCCGGCGACGTGCTTTTCCCCGCGGAGGTGGCATGAGCATCGAGCGGCTGTACGGGGCCGCGCTGGTGGGCAGGTGGCGCGCTGGTGTCGCGTTGCTGGCGTGTTCGGTGCTCGAAGGCGCGCCCGCGTTCTTCTCCGGCAGGCTCGTGGAACTGTCCGTGGACAAGGGGTTCGGCGTGGGCAGGGCGGGAGCCGGTATCGCGTGGTTGCTGGCGTTCGCGGGGGTCGCGGTGCTCGGCGCGGTCGGTTCGCGGCTCGTCTGGCACCGGCTCGGTACGATCGTCGAGCCGATCCGGGACACGCTGGTCCGCGCGGTGGTGCGGGGTGTGCTGCACGACGCGAACCCGCCGCGCAACCGGCCCGACGCGAGCGGGGTCGCCAGGATCACCCAGCACGTCGAAGTGGTGCGCGACGCGACCGCGGGCCTGCTGGTGCAGGCGCGCGGCATGCTCGTGACCACGGCCGCCGCGATGGCCGGCCTGTTCACCGTCGCCGGTTCGCTCGCCTGGCTCGTCGTCGTGCCCGTGGTGCTGTCCGTGACGATGTTCGCGTTCCTCCTCCCCGCGCTCGCGACGCGGCAGCGCGCGGTCGCGCTGGCCGACGAAGCCCTGGCCGGGACCGCGGGCGCCGCGCTCGCCGGGATGCGGGACGTGGTGGCGTGCGGCGGCGAGGCGATCGCCGGGATGGCGCTCTACGAACGGGTCGGCGTGCAGGCGTCGGCGGCGATGCGGCTGGCGAGGGCGTCCGCGTTGCGCACGGTGGTGATCGCGGTCGGCGGGTTCGTGCCGTTGCTGCTGGTGCTGGCCACGGCACCGGGCATGGTCGCGGCGGGTGCGATGACCGCGGGTGCCGCGGTCGGCGCGCTCGTGTACCTGGCGAACACCCTGCAGCCCGCGTTGCACGGGCTCGCCGCGACCGCGAGCACGGTCGTGCTGCGCCTGCTCGTCGCGTTGCGCAGGCTCGGTGAGACCAGTGAGGTGCCGCCGTCGCGGGACGGTGGCGCGGAACCGGCGAACAGCACGATCACCGTGCGGGACCTCACCTTCGGCTGGGGCGCGCACGCCGAGCCGGTGGTGCGCGGGCTCGATCTCGATCTCACGCCGGGCGAGTACCTCGCGGTGGTCGGCCCGAGCGGGATCGGGAAGTCGACGCTGGCCGGGTTGCTCACCGGGCTGCTTTCCCCGCAGGGCGGCCGGGTGCTGCTGGGCGGGGCGCGGGTGGACGCGGTGCGCCCGGCCGCGCTGCACCGGATGGTCGCGCTGAGCCCGCAGGAGTCCTACGTTTTCGCCGGAACGGTGCGGGAAAACCTGGCGTTGTTCGCCACCGGACTGTCCGATGAGGACCTGCTCGCCGTGTGCCGCGCGGTGCACGCGGACGAACTGGTCCAGCGGCTCGGCGGGCTGGGCGCGGAACTTGGCCACGGCGCGCTCTCGGCGGGGGAAGCGCAGCTGATTGCGCTGGCCAGGGTTTACGCGAGCCCGGCGTCGGTGGTCATCCTCGACGAAGCGATGTCGCATGTGGACCCCGCGACCGAAGGCAGGGTGGAGCGGGCGTTCGCCGAGCGGTGCGCGAGCGAAGGCGGTGTGCTGGTGGTGATCGCGCACCGGCTGTCTTCGGCGCTGCGCGCCGACCAGGTGCTGGTCATGGACGGTGCCGCGACGCTGCTCGGCAGGCACGACGAGCTGCTCGAAGAATCGCCCCGCTACCGCGCGATGATGGACGCGTGGATCGGCCCCGTGCCGAACGCGTCGTCGGCCTAGCCGGTGCGCCAGACGTAGGCGACCGAGATCGGCTGGCCGCGGAACCGTTCCCACTTGGGCTTGGCCTCGGCCCAGTGGTCGTCGATGAGGGCCTCGCGCATCTCGGCGAGCCGCCAGCCCGCGGCGAGCGCCGCGCTGACGTGCGCGCTGACCAGGTGCAGGTTCGTCGAGATGGTCACCGATTCGCCGTCGCCGTCGGTGTAGTGGGTCGGCATCCCGGACACCATCATGAACTGCGGGTGGTAGCCGACCAGGACGAACGTGCCGCCCGGCGCCGCGAGCCGCGCCGCCTCGCGGTAGAGCGGCGCGAGATCGTCGAGGTGCTCGTCGATCAGGGATGCCGTGATGAGCTGGTAGTGCCCCGACGGCAATCCGGTCGCCGTCACGTCCGCCTCGACCAGCTTCGCGTGCGCGCCGCGCTTCCTCGCCCCGTCGAGCATCTCCGGCGTCAGGTCCACACCGTGCACTGTGGACACACCGTTGGCGCGAAGCCACGCCCCCGTGCGCCCGGTACCGCAACCGAGATCCGCCGCGATGTCCACTGTGGACCATCGTGGTTCCTTGAGCCGATCGAGGAGCGCGATGTCCATGGCGTCGAGCACGGACCCGTCGTAGGTCGCCGCCCACGCGCCGTACCCGGTGCGGACGTCCACCTCGGGGTACCCCCGCTGATCGAAGTCGTCAAAGCGCATACCGCCGATTATGGCCACCCCGCCCGAAAACACCGACCGAGTTTCCGCGCGCACCCCTTCCCCGCGCCCCTGCCACGAAAGTTGTCCACACTTGCGACCCTCCTGTGGACAACCCGCCGCCACACCCCACCCACCCCCAAACTGCCGGTAAGCTGGGCTGGGGACGCCCCCCAGGGAGTGGCGGGGGATTGTCCTAGGTGACGCGGACGACGACATGGTGCTGGGGTCAGGTCAGCAGCAGGCTCTTGGGTCGTCAGACCCGCGTACACAACTCGAGTGGTCAGGGCCCGGATCGAACCGGCGACCTTCCGCTTTTCAGATCTCGGGTTGCCCGTCCATAGGCCGACTGGTTGCCTCTGAGCTGCGCAAACAGCGACATCTGACACGTGTGACAAGGTCTGTACGTCTCTGAACTGCAACGCGGACTGCAACCGAGGGTAAGAGCGGCCAGCTCACCCAGCCGCTTTGACGCTGGCCAGCGTTAGCTGGGTCGCATCCGCTGGGCAACTCATCGCGATTTTCGTTTCTTTCGTTTAGCGTGGCTCATGTGTGGTCTCGTGCTGGTCTCGCGTGGGACCTGCACGAGACCCGGGCAAGTCCTACATCGGGCAAACGGAGGGAGTGAAGCTGCGATGACGTCCGCGCTTGAGTCGCACACGGTGCTACCTGACGCTGGTGAGGCCAACAGCCCTGCTCTGGCCAGGCTGATGAAGGTTCTTGAGGACATCGCACCGAGCGGGCAGCATGCGACCCTCACCAGCCCGTACGGCGAATCCGTGCCGCTGCCTGACGAGGTCTACCAGGTGTTGCGGGAAGTTGTGGTGGCCTTGTCCAACGGCTTGGCGATCAATGTCGCGCCGCTGCACGCGGTTCTGACCACACAGCAGGCTGCCGACATGCTCAACGTCAGCCGCCCGACGCTGGTTCGTCTTCTCGAGGAGGGCGAGATCCCGTTCGAGAAGCCGGGACGACACCGCCGGGTCCGGCTGGCCGACCTGCTTGCGTACAGGGACAACGCCCGTCGTCATCGCCGGGCACTGCTCGACCAGATGACCGCCGACGCCGCCGAGCACGAAGACCCGGATGACAGCGCCGATCAGGTCATCCAAACTCGTTGAGTGCCGTTCCCCGCCGTCCTCGACGCCAACGTCCTGATTCCGCTCAACACCGCGGATCTGCTCCTGCGCCTGGCGGAGGCAGAAACCTTCCGGCCGTTGTGGTCCGAAGAGTTGCTTGACGAGGTTCGGCGCAACCTCGTCAAGTGGATCAAACTCACCGAGGAGCAGGCGGCGCGGTGCGTCGCGTCGCCATGATGCGAGCGACCTTTCCCGACGCGCTGGTTACTGGACATGAGCCACTGATCCCGGCCATGACCAACGACCCGAAGGACCGGCACGTGCTGGCCGCGGCGGTCCGCGCCGACGCGGCGGTCATCGTCACCACCAACCTCAAGGACTTCCCGTCGGCCGCGCTCGCTCCCTACGACATCGACGCTGTCTCCCCTGACGACTTCCTGCTCAACCAGCTTGAACTCAACCGCATCGCCACTCTGACGTGCGTGGTTGACATGGCGCATGCCCGCAACAGGCCACCAGTGCGGCCTGTCGAACTGCTCGACCGGTTCTCTGTGATCGCTCCCCAGTTCGCCGAGGAAGCCAAAGCGCAGATACTCAACCAGTCGGAACCCTCGCCATGGCTGATCCACCAGAGACGTGAGATCGACTGATCCCGGCGCCTCCCCGGCTGGTTATGCAGAGCGGTGGGGTCTGGTCACCATTCATCGAAGGACAGCTCGTCGAGGACGTCTGTCGGCTCCGCCGCCGCACCGAGGGCGCCTTCCGAGCTGATGCCGACCATTTCGCCGCTACCGGCACATAACCGGAGGCTCCACCGGGACATCGCCGACCGGCTCAACAGCTACCTGTGGAAATCCTGATCTCGGCGACTGCAACTACGAGTGCAGCACTCTCGAACGTGGAAAAAGCCCCTACCGGATGTCAGTGGGGGCTGTTTGTGCTGGTCAAGTGATGGTGGCCAGGGCCGGGATCGAACCGGCGACCTTCCGCTTTTCAGGTCTCCGCTTGGTCGTTCGGGGTGGTTCGTACCGGCTCGAACCGCCTGGTCGAACCGACCTGTGCAACACCAGCAGCCAGTCCGAACGGCGTCGGACTGAGACGGGGAATGAGACGGGGGAGTAGCGCACCAACGCCTCCTGGCCGGGCTGATCGACGCTGGCCGCGTCACGGTCGGCAAGCGCCCGTCCGCGAGCGGCAAGGGCCGCGCGACCGAGGTCGTCACCGCAGAACTTCCGCGCGGCCTCTGACCCCTGCGCGGTAAGCGCGGTAGCGCGGTAACTCGCTGACCAGCGCAAACACCGCACCCCTGACCTGCATTACCGCGCACCGTGCGCGGTAATGCACCACCGACCCACCCAAAACCGCAGGTCAGCGCAGTACCGCACACCCCTCGGAAGGGTGCACACGACGCCCGTATTAGGCCGTCGCGGGCCGGGTAGAGTCCCGCTCATGGTGACAACCTTCGCCGACCTTGAAGCCCGAGTGCGCGGCCTGGAGTCCCGGGCCGCGCGCACCGAGGAAGACACGACCGCGCTCATCACGACCGTGGTCGAGACACGCGACGACGTGCGGTGGCTGAAGCGAGCCGTAGCGGCGCTCCTGGCAGACCGCGGGCTCACAGTCGAGTCAGACGACGGCTCGGACGAGTAGCAGTGAGTGTGAAGGGTCTTGCCGCTGGCTACTGGGTTGGTTTAGCGCTGCGCGAGCCGGTATCGGGCCTGCGATATTGGGTCGGCCAAGTCCAGTACGTAGACGAGCACGGAGTGCGGCTCACACTCATCGACTGGCTCGTCGGTACCGCGACAGGCTGGGATTTCTACGTCCCCTGGGACAACGTGCTCGGCGCCCACGTCGGCACGCCGGAGCATGACCTCTCACGCTTCGCTGAGGAAGTCGGGAAGCTCCAGGACCTCCACACCGAGACCAGTAGCACTGATCACGAGAACGACGACAAGCCTGCCCGGCAGGTTCGACTCGTCAAGGCTACGGACATCCCCCTGGAGCCACCTGGCGATATACCCGGCCCAGACAGTGGATCGTAAGCCACTTTTCACCGGCTGGAAGGCCGCCAGCGAACCTGCGCGGCTTCTGACCCCTGCGCGGTAAGCGCGGTAGCGCCGTAATGCGCTGACCAGCACAAACACCGCACCCCCGACCTGCATTACCGCGCACCGTGCGCGGTAATGCAACCGCCACCCCATGTTCGGCACGCTCGCGCTGGCGCGGTTCACCGCGGCACTCGCGGCTGTTCGTCGCCATCCAGCTGGTCCGGGCTGCCGCTGCTCGGCCCGACCAGGAGCAGGTCCACTCTTAGGTTGCTGGTCGAGAAAGTTCTGGCATTCCAAGATTTCGGCGTAGTAACTGAGCATCCGACCAGAGTCGAGATTCTTCTATCTTTGCATCCGGTTGCTGTGCAGACAGGGGGAACGGCTGACCTGGCCGAGGGTCATTCGTGAAACGGGGAATCAGGTGAGTATGCAAGTGAGGTAGCGAGTTTCCCAAGGTTTCATAGTTCATCTTGAGCGGCTCGTAGTTAGTGATAAGCGCCCGAGCGACTGCCAGCACCTCAATCCAGTAGCCGGAAGCCTCGACATCGGCTAACTCGGTTGGCTCGGTCACGTGACGACCGTGCCAGATAACCACCGTGTATCCACGTTGCACGTCGGCGCGTTGCAAATAGGCGTCGGCGTAGGTTCCGGCATGAATGCGTATACCAAAGCGATCAACATCGAGTCGCTCGTTCTCGCACATTTCGCAGTCAATGCCGTGAATTAGCTTCGTCCAGTTATGCGGCCACTCATTCATGATTAGTCGCTCCACTCTGGTTCGGACCACTCGAATGCGAACTCATGTCGATCTGCGGCATATAGGTCGTCCGCGACTTGTAGTGTTTCCCCGTTAACGTCGTAGTCGATATGTAGCATACGAACAACCGGCACGCCGGGGTCCAGCTCTAACAACTGCACTTCGTCCCTAGTTGGCATTCGCGCCTGAAGCAAATCCATGCCATGTGCAAACCGGTACCCCAATTGCTCAATGAGGTTATCGGGACCCTCGGACAAGGCGTCAGATGACTCCAGCCGGGTACCCTCGGCTACCCGCAGCGGGTAATAACTTGTAGATATCACGGCAGGTACCCCGTCTAACAACTGCAGACGTTTCCGGATCACCGTTTCTTGGTGAGGCTCAATGCCAAGAATTTTCGCCACGTCCTTGGGAGTTTCCCCGTGGCCCACCATGAGTATTTTCCGCGATGCTACTTGCCCCTGCGCGATGGCCTCTGTATCAAACTCAGGCTTACCTGACTGGCGGCGTGAAGTGTGTCGCCGGTCAGAAGATATCCGTCGTAGCGGCGGACGATTACGTACGGTTCGCCCCCGCGTCGAGTGCACGACGACAAGCCCCTCGTGCTCTAGGGCTTTCAGCGCAGACCGCGCGGTCTGACGACTCACGGCGTACTTCTGCGCCAGTTCCGGCTCAGATGGCAGCAGTGCACCAGGGCCGTAGGTTCCGTCCTCGATCTTGTCGCGGAGGTCTGCGGTGATCTGGTGCGCGATCGATTCCTTAGCCATGGCTTGTCCTTACCTCCTTGCCAGCCAAGGCTACGCGCCAGCTTGTCGGTCAAGCTTGACGGACAAGTCGGTCTAGTCTAGCGTCGCTGATGTCGCACAGAGCGCACCAAACGCAAGCGGCCCCGGCGGTGTTGGAGCACCGGCCGGGGCCTACATCGAAACCTTTGGGAGCCACGATGCAGGTTGAGGATAACCGGGTGTTCCGGGTCAAGGAGCTGGCGGATCTGCTGGACATTCACCGGTCCACGATCTACCGGGCGATCGAGGCCGGGGAGCTGGAAGCGCTGAAGATCGGCACCGGCCGGGGTGTGCTTCGCATCCCCGGGTTCTCGGTGAACATCTGGCTGGGGGAGTGCACGGAGGCCGCCGCCCGCGAGTTCTTCGAGGGCGACGCGTCGGCAGAGCAGGCCGACAACCCCGAGACCGGGACGGACGTGGCCGGCCACGGTGCGGAAGAGGTGGCGTGATCATGGAGAACGTCATCGTTCCGGCTGATCGCTTGTTCGTTCCGGCTGAGCTGTCGGGGCTGCTGGCTGAGATGCCGCCCGCGTCGTCGACGCCGGTGGACCGGCTGGACTGGCTGGACCGGACTCACGAGGAGTTGCGGGGGCTGTTCGCCGGTCCGCATGGCCTGGTGGCGATGCGGATGGCCCGGGTGATCGACCAGGTCCGCCACGCCATGCACGACGAGTTCGACGCCAGCGCCACCGTGTCGGCCGCCTGACCCGTTTCTGAGCGCATTCCGCGCCATATTCCCGAATTTTCTCGCATTCGTTCCGGGGCACCGCCATGCCTGCTCCCGGTACGACTCTGTCCGAAAGGGACTGATCATGACTCGCACGCTGAGCACGTGGCACCCGCTGCCGGTGTCGGTGAAGCGACAGGAAGACCTCGACGACACCGAAGTGCAGACCTTGGTGTTGTCGGCCCAGACCGGAGACCCGCAGGCGTTCGGCGAGCTGTACCGGCTCTACTACCGGCGCATGTTCCTGTGGATGCGGTCGCACGCCCCGGACCCCGGCGACGCCGAGGACCTGGTGCAGGAGCTGTTCACGTGGCTGCTGACCGACCTCACGGACTACGAGCCGCGTGAGGGTGGCTGCTTCCGGGCGTGGCTCTACGGGCAGGCCAAGATCGTGATGCGTCGTCACCTGTGGGAGCGGGGCAAGCAGCAGCGGGCCGCCGACGTCGAAGCTGACCGCGTTCTGCGGGGCCAGGACGAGCAGGAGTGTGAGCTTGAGCTGTCCCCGGAGCTGGCTGCCGCTCTCGACGGCCTTCCCCCGGTTCGGCGGCGAGACATCGAGCTGCACCACCTGGAGGGGCTGCCCTACGAGACGGTAGGCGCGCTGACCGGGCGCCTCGCCGAAACCGCGAAGGCCAGCTGTGTCAGGGGTGTGAGGCAGCTGCGGCCGGAACTCGCGGACCTGGCACCCGGCCGACGCCGTCAGCCGCCAGCCGGTGCCGCGCTGTTCACGCTGAAGGAGGCTGCCGCCCGCGTCAGCGTGCCGTACCGGACCCTGTGGGGCGCCAGCCGCGAGCACCGTTTCCCGACGTACTGGATCGGCAGGCAGCTGTTCGTCACCGCCGACGACCTGGCCGCCTACCTGGCCAGCTCGCAGCCCGCGCCCCGTACCGCGGCCACCGCGGTCGTGCCCGAGCAGCGCGCCAGCTCGACCACCCAGCCCGCCCCGACGGCGTGTGCCGCGTGACCGCGCTGGGCCAGCTGGTCCGCACACCGCCCACCCCGGTCCCGGACCTATCCCGCCACCGGTCCGCCGCTGGTCCCGACCCGTGGACCAGTCCGGGACCGATCGGGCTCGATTCGCGCGGCTGAGCTGCACGAGTCCGCTCGATCGGACCCGGACCCGATCGACCCCGCCCGGGGCCGGTCCCTCGACCTCGATCCGTGAACGGAGACCCCGCCCATGAACCCGTCCCCGAACCCCCGCGACCGATCCCAGTCCGGCGACGGCGGGGTGACCGGTCGTCTGCTCACCGACGGACACGGCCGCTACTTCCTGCCGGTGTTCCTGGCCCGCGCCGATGGCACCGCCGAGTTCCTCGGCTACGCGATCTATGCCGATGTCGGTCCGGTCCCGGCCGGGGTACCGGTGCCGCGCGGTGGTGGCGGTAACTAGCCGCATCGTGCAGCGCGGACGGTCGCGCGCTCTGGGATTTTGCTCAACCTCTGCAAGGGAGTTCACTCGTGACTCACCCCGATACCGGCACCCCCGTTCCCGCCGATACCGACCTGGCCGCTGACGAGGCGGCCGCGGTGGCGGAGATCGCGCGGGCCCGTGCCGAGTTGCCCGCGCTCGATCCGGCCGCGTTCGGCTGCTACCTCGGGACCGTGGTGGACTCCGTGGCCGACTACACCGAGGGCGACCCGGTGAACCTGCTCGTGTCGCTCATCGCGGTGGCCGGGGTCCACTTGGGACAGAGCCCGCACGTGCGGGCCGGGGACGACCTGCACCCGCTGCTGGTGTGGCCGCTGATCGTGGGCCGCACCAACTCCGGCCGCAAAGGGGCCGGATGGTCCAGCGCGAAACGGGTCGCGCTCGCCGCCGCACCGGACTTCATGGTCAGCAACCTGCGATCCGGGCTGACCTCCGGTGAGGGCCTGGCCGCGATGTTCACCGACGACCCCAACGCCCAAACCGAGACGGATGCGGAGGACGCGCCGCGCCGCGCGGGGGGACGGCTCCCGCCGGGAGACCGGCGGCTGCTGGTGTTCGAAGGCGAGTGGGCCGGGGTGATGGAGCGGATGAAACGCGACGGCAACAGCCTGTCCGCCACGCTGCGCGGCGCGTGGGAAGGCGGAGACCTCTCGACCATGGCCGTCACCGCGCGCATCGCGCCGGAATCGCACGTCGGGATCATCGGGCACATCACCCCGAAGGAGTTCCGCGACAAGGTCCGCGCGTCGGACCTGGCCGGGGGCACCTACAACCGGTTCCTTCCGATCATGGTCTCCCGCACCCAGTTCCTGCCCGGCGGGCAGGGCGCGCCCGACGCGATCGTGAAGGGCATCGGTGCCGAGATGGCCGAACGCCTCGATACCGGCGGGCAGCTCGGCTCGCTCGGGTTCACCCAGGCCGGACAAGCCCTGTGGCGACGGCTCTACGTCGAGTTCGGCAGCGACCACGGCGACGCCCCGCAGGTAGAGCAGTTCATCTCCCGCGCCGCCCCGTACTGCCTGCGGATCGCCGCGATCCACGCCGCGCTCGACCGCACCGACGCGATCGACACCGGCCACCTCACCGCGGCTGCCGCGCTGGTCCGCTACTCCATCGCCAGCGCCCGCACCGCGCTGACCAACGACCAGGAAGTCACCAAGCTGCTCGCTTGGATCGCGCACTCCGGTCCGGCGGGCCGGACCCGTGACGAGATCCGCACCGACTACTGCCACAAGCACAAGGACAAAGCCGAGGAGGTCAAACGCATCCTGACCGGGCTGATCGACGCCGGACGCGTCACGGTCGGCAAACGCCCGTCCGCGAGCGGCAAAGGCCGCGCGACCGAGGTCGTCACCGCAGAACTCCCGCGCGGCCTCTGACCCCTGCGCGGTAAGCGCGGTAGCGCCGTAATGCGCTGACCAGCACAAACACCGCACCCCCGACCTGCATTACCGCGCACCGTGCGCGGTAATGCACCACCACCCACCCCGAAAACCGCAGGTCAGCGCATTACCGCGCTACCGCGCTAACCGCGCACCCCTCCAGGAGGTAGATCCCCATGTCCGCGTTCGAAGTCCTGTCCAAGTTCGGCACGCTCGCGCTGGTGCGGTTCACCGCGGCACTCGCGTTGTTCGTCGCCGTCCAGCTGGTCCGGCTGCCGCTGCTCGGCGCCGCGTGGCTGCTGGAGTTCGTCATGCGCGTGATCGACGCGCACCTGTCGAACCTGCTCGGTTCGCGCCCGGCCACCCCGCCGCGTCGGCGGCGCCGGACGCGACGCGCGTCGAGCTGGACCATGCGCCCGTCGCCAGCGGCCCGGCCACCGGTCACGCCGTGGCCGGCCGGGCCCGCCGACACCGGAAACCGGGGGTGAGGTCGAGTGAGTTCCGGGGTGAGCTGGCGGGTGAGTTCGGCCGACACCGGGTGAGTTATTGCACTCGGGGTGAGTTGGGCCCCGGATGGCCTCTGACCTGCGGGAAGTGAGTTGGAGTGAGGCGAGTGAGCCGGATGAGTCGACCCCCGCGAGGGGCCCGAAACCCCCGAAATCCGGGGTCGCGGACACCGGCCGCCCAACTCACTTCGGGGCCCCTCCCCCTCCTGCCAGCGAATGAGTTCGGGATGAGTTGGCGGATGAGTTCGGCCCGGACCGAATGAGTTTTGCATTCCGGGATGAGTTGCCTCATCCAGCCCGTGACCTGCGGAAATGAGGCGAATGAAGCGAATGAGCCGGATGAGTCGACCCCCGCGAGGGGCCCGAAACCCCCGAAATCCGGGGTACGCGCGCCCGGCCGCCGAACTCATTCCGGCCCGCGCCCGGCCGGACCACCGAGCAACGACCAGGAAGGAGCTCCGCCCATGACCAGCGCGTCCGCTGACGACCGGATCACCACCGCAGGCGCCCCCGCGTCGACGACGCGCCCCACCCACCGACCGGACCGCGAAAACCGGGTCTACGGGCCCGTCCAGGCGGGGCGTTCACCCGCTCACCTTTCTCACCTTTCCTGCCGTCACCGCAGGTCAGCGTGGGTGAACAGGGGAGGTGAACACCGAGGAGCATTTCCACCTCCCCGCGCGCCGTTCACCCACCCGTTCACCCACGACTCACCCACCGATTCACCCACCTGTTCACCCGCCGTCGACGCGTCCGCGCCAGTGGCCCGGCCAGTGGATCCGGGCCGGGGCAGTGGATCCCCACTGAGCCATCCACTGACCCGATCCACTGGCCGCGACCAGCGCGAAGCCCATCCCAGTGGGTCAGTGGATCGGCGCCGACCAGGCCGCCAGCGCCCGGGAAACCGGGCCGTGCGGCAGCACCGTGCCATCCACTCACTGGCCGCCGAGGAAGTGAGCGAGGGAGGGAATCGGAAGGGAATCCGGGAGGGAACGACCGAAGGTAAAGGGAATATGCCCTTGCCCGTTCCCTTGCCCCTTTCCCTCGGCCTGACCTGCGGGAACAGGCCCAAAAGGGAACGAAGGGAACGAGGGAACGACCGGGCTCCGGCCCGCCAGACCCCCGAAACGGCGGGTACGGAGGGGACGGGCCCCATTCCCTCCCTCACCGCACCCGGCCACCGATCGGCACCCGCCGCGCCCGTCACCGCCGGGCCGTCCCCGGCAGGGGAAGCTGGCAGGGAGGTAGGCGGGCCCGGGGGAGTTTTCCCCGCCCGACTCCCCGCGGTGCCTCCCCCCGCTGACCAGCGGGAGGGAGGGAAACCGGACCGGGGAGTCTCCCGGCCGCCAGCTGGCCGGCCAGCCGAAACCAGGCCCTTCTCCCCCTCCTGCCAGCCTCCCTCCCCGCCGACCACACCGCCCGGCAGCGGGTTAGCACCCGAGTTAGCCCCGCCGAACCGAGTTAGAAATCTAACTCACGGGTTAGCCGCCCGGAACCGGCCCGCGACCAGCAGGAAGTTAGTCGGGTTAGCCGAGTTAGCCCGCCCGCGCGGGCCCGCGAAACCCCGCCGTCGCGCAGCTGCGCGAGCACGCGACCCCGCTAACTAACCCGCCAGCACCTCGCACCCGGGCCCCAGCCTGCCCATCCCGAAAGGAACCCCCAATGGACGCACAGCTGATCCGCTTTCCGCACCAGACCGACACCGCCGCACCTCACGAGGACGCGCCCTACACCGGCCCCATCCCGACGATCGACCCGTGCAAGACCACCTACACCGTCGAACAGGCCGCCTACCTGATCAGCCTGTCCGTCGATCTCACCCGCGAATACGTCGAGGACGGCACCATTCCCGCGATCCGCACCGCGAACGGTTGGGAGATCCCCCGCGCTCGGTTCATCGAATGGATCGACAACCTGCCCGAAGCCTGACACCTGGAGACCACAGTGGACACCATCACGCATAAGCCGCGCGAACTCCTGAGCGTCGAAGCCGCAGCGGAGCAGCTGTCCATCGGCCGAACCACCATGTTCGCGCTGATTAAGGCTGGACAGGTCGCCACCGTTCGTGTCGGCCGCCGTCGCCTCGTGCCCAAGACCGCCCTGATCACGTACATCGAACAGCTTTCCGTCGCCAAATCGGCTTGAGATTAGGAGGAGCCATGCCACGTAAGAAACGACCCGAGGGCACACGCGCACCCAACGGCGCCAGCTCCATCTACCTCGGCGCAGACGGAAAATGGCACGGCCGCGTGACCATGGGCGTCAAGGAAGACGGCTCACCCGACCGCCGACACGTCGAAAAAAAGACCGAAACCGAGGCCATCGACGCTGTCCGTGAGCTGGAAACCCAGCGGGACAACGGAACCGCGCCCAAGGCCGGGAAAAAGCGCTGGCGGGTCGGGGACTGGCTGACGCACTGGGTCGAGGAAATCGCGCCGCTGAAATGCCGGTACAAGACGCTGGCGGGCTACCGGACTGCGGTGTACCGGCACCTGGTCCCCGGTGTCGGCAACCACTGGATGGACAAGATCGAGCCGCACCACTTCGAGAAGCTGTACGCGAAAATGCTGGATGCCGGGGCAAAACCCGGAACTGCCCATCAGGTGCACAGGACGGCCCGGACCGCGTTCGGCGTAGCTGCTAAGCGCGAGGTGATGCGACGGAATGCTGTCGAGCTGGCCACCGCACCACGGATTGAAGAGGAAGAGGTCGAGCCGTACGACGAAGAGGAAATCGCCCAACTGCTGGCGACAGCGCTCGCCCGGCGCAACGGCGTCCGGTTCGTGCTCGGCCTGGTGCTGGGCACCCGGCAGGGGGAGACGATCGGACTCAAGTGGGAGCGGCTGAACCGCAAGACGAAGCGTCTGCGCGTTCGTAAGCAGCTGCAGCGGCAGACGTGGAAACACGGGTGCGACAACCCGCACAAGTGCGGCGCGAAGTACCACAAGACGAACCGCTGCAAGGAGGACTGCAAACGGCACCACCGCAAGCCCTGTCCATCGCCGTGCCCGGCCGACTGCACGAGCCATGCCCGATGGTGTCCGCAGCGACACGGCGGCGGCCTGGTCGAGGTGGACGTGAAGTCGAAGGCTGGCCGCCGCGGCTTCGTGGTTCCGGACCAGCTGTTCGACCTGCTCATGCGCCACGAGCAGGAGCAAGCGAAGGAGCGGGAGCACGCTGGTTCCGAGTGGGAAGAGGGCGGGTGGATGTTCACCCAGCCCAACGGCCGGCCGATCGACCCGCGCCGCGACCTGGACGAGTGGAAAGGCCTGCTGGAGGAGGCCGGGGTGCGCGAGGGGCGGCTTCACGACGCGCGCCACACGGCGGCCACGGTGCTGCTGCTGCTCGGCGTGCCGTTGCCGATCGTCATGGAGATCATGGGCTGGTCGAATTCGAGCCAGGCGAAGCGCTACCAGCACGTCACCGCGACCATGCTGGAGAGCCTGGCGCAGCAGCTCAACGCGTTCTTCTGGAAGGCCCCGGAAGACGGGAACTGAGACGGGAACTGAGACGGCCGAGACACGAAACAGCCCCCACCGAAGCCGGTGGGGGCTGTTTTCGCAGGTAGTGACTGTGGCCAGGGCCGGGATCGAACCGGCGACCTTCCGCTTTTCAGGCGGACGCTCGTACCAACTGAGCTACCTGGCCGTCCCACCGGAACACTCGGAGGTCACCACGAGATCCGGTGCTGGTTTCCGATGACCGGACCACGTCGGAACGCAACGAGCTCGCACCGTGGGGGTCCGGGGGGCTCGGCCCCCCGGGAGTTTCGGCGAGTGCTGATGGTCCGGTGTCAAGCGGACACGACTACACCAAAACGAGCGACCCTGACGGGACTCGAACCCGCGACCTTCGCCGTGACAGGGCGACGCGCTAACCAACTGCGCCACAGGGCCTTACTGTTGTGCCTGGTCTAACTGTACTGCGTACTCCCAACGGGATTCGAACCCGCGTTGCCGCCTTGAAAGGGCGGAGTCCTAGGCCGCTGGACGATGGGAGCCCGATCAGTTTCGGCGAACCGACCGACCGCGCTCTCAGGTCCCCCTGGGAGCGAAGCCAAGCATACGGCACGCGATGACCACCCGTGGAAACCGGGGTGGGCTAAGCCGATCACGGCTCCTTGAGCTGCATCGATGATGTCATCGGGGCCGCGGGGTGTCGAATGAACAGCTCGCGAACGGGCGGGCCGCGCGGCTCGCCCGGGTGCGGCCGAACGGGTGGTCGCGCACCGTGAGCGGACGGGTACCCGCTCGCTCGGGGGCCGCAGCGGTGTCGGCGAGGGTGACTGCCGTGGAACGCGGGCGAAGGGCGCGGGAATGTGGCTCGTACCGCGGAAGATCGACACCCCGCGAAGGGGGTGGAGCCGACGCGCGGGCGCGGATCCCAGGCGGGAACGATCAAGAAAAACGGCGTTACAGCCGACTTCCGCCGACGTTGATCGGCGAAAGAACTTCCGACGTACTGAAGGTCACGCGGGATGGATGTTTGCCCGGGGCCCCTGGCCTCAGTATGTTTTTCGTGCGTGGGGACGGGTGCGACCAGGGGGTGCACCCGTCCCCACGTGCGTTTCTGGTCAGCGCTGGACCGGGGCCTGCCCGTCGTCGTCGGGGGTCAGGCCCAGCATGTCGAGCAGCCGCGAGCAGTCCTCCACATCGGTGGCGCCCCGGGCGACGGCCAGGCGCGCCCGCCGCACTTGATCGTCCGACACGCGCTGGCTGTCGCCATTGCCGCTCCGCTGGGCGGGGACGCCGCCACCGGCCATCTCGCCGCCTTCGTGCCGCAGGAGGAACTGCCGCACTTCCACAGACCCGCTCATAGCTCCTCCGTACGGCTCAACAACAACTTTGGCCGCGAGGCTACTGAGCGCGAGAGGCCCCACACAGCCCCCCGCAGAGTGAACCTGTGGACACGCAGGGTGCCGAACGGCGTAGCGGTGGGATGAACCGATGGCAACGAGAACGTGACACCTCTGTCGGAATTTTTGTCACGACCACTCGCCGTTCCGCCGAACTCGTGTAACAATCATCGTGCTGACACACCCCCGGTCAGCGCCTGTGGAGATCCCCTCCGGCCCCCGCGTTCCTCCCCCTGGCGCGGGGGCCTCTCCATGTCCGCACTCGCAATTCCGGGAACGCCGGTTAATTGCTCTGCGTGAGGTGGCATGTGGGCCGGGTAGGCGATAATCAGCCGTACGGCCTAGCGTTTCGCGAGTTTTGACGACACGCCGTGTGTCTCACGCCACAGACGCTTGGTGCTCGAGACCGAACCGTTATCGTGACGGGGTGCCTCTTCCCTCACTTGGACGTTTCAGCACCCGCACGAACCTCAAGGCCGTGAATCCGGGCAAGCACCGGAACTCCGCCGCGAAGGAAGCGGAGACCGCTGTCGAAGACCATGAACTCACCAGCTACCTCGCCGCGCTCGCGCCCGACTCCGACCCGGAGAGCACCGGCACCGGCAAGCGCTTCGGCGAGGCGCAGGTCTACCAGCTTCGGATGAACCTCATCGCCAGCGAGCAGCTCAAGGACATCGCCCACGAGCGCGGCACCTCACCGCAGGCGCTCGCGCAGGAGTGGATCCTCGAGCGCCTGTCCTGGGAGGGCCAGGCCGCGTCGCAGCAGCGTCGTCAGGCCCCGCCCGCCCGGCCCGCGGCCCCCGTCATGGACGACGACTTCACCGACAAGTTCCACTTCGACCACGCGTGGCCGGAGCAGCCGGTCGCCGGCCGGCTCTGACGGTGGCCGGCGACCTTCCCGCGACATGAAACGGGCCCGGCGCTTGGCGCCGGGCCCGAGACACGAGCTTGATTTCGTCCGCGTGGGACCTCAGATGACACGGACCTTCTGGGCCTGCGGCCCCTTCTGGCCCTGACCGACCTCGAACTCCACGCGCTGGTTCTCTTCGAGGGTGCGGAATCCGCGCCCATCGATCTCCGAGTAGTGCACGAACACGTCGCCCTCGCCGCCGTCCTGGGCGATGAAGCCGAAGCCCTTCTCGGCGTTGAACCACTTCACAGTGCCTTGCGCCACCGCTTTACTCCTCGTTACAGATCCGCATCGGCGACCGCCGTGGCGAACGCCGGGCCGTCCCGGGCGGTTCCAACGAGTCGAGCAAAGAGCGGGTCGGCTCCCTGGCTCGCGTCAGAAGTTCCGCGAGTGTGAAGCCACGAACACGCAAAACGACGGCCTGGCACGAAGCTTACCGGGATCTGGCGAAATCTGAACCCCACAGAAACCCCCGTTCCCCCTGATGGCCGGACGCCGGTCACCGAAACGTTGCATGCCGCGCCGAGGTCCTGTCGGACCCACCCGTTACGCTCTTGACCGCACCGCGACGCCTAGGCGGTGGAAGCACGACGAGCGACCTCAACCCCGATGATCGTGATCTTTGTCACGTTTCATCCGGTCAACTTCCGGGCCTGGCCGGGCGTCATTCTGTGGGGACAAGGGGAGTAAAGGGGCATACGGGTGACAATGAACGACAGCAGGCGCCGTCGGCGGGCGGCCACCGCATTCCTCGGTCTGGGACTGAGCATCGCGATCGGCATGAGCGCCTGCTCCAGCGGTTCGAGCGCGCCGGAGGCAGCGCCGGCCGCGAACCAGGATCAGCACGCGGGCGGGCAGGAGACACCCGCCGCGGCTGCGAAGATCACCGCACTGCCTGCCGGCGGCGCGCAGAGCGTCGCGCCGGGTGATCCGGTGAAGGTCACCGTCGCGGACGGCACCATCCAGTCGGTCACGCTGACCAACCAGGACGGCAAGCAGGTCGGCGGCGAGCCTTCGCCGGACAAGAAGAGCTGGGCCACCACCGAGCCGCTCGGCTACGGCAAGACCTACACCTGGGCGGGCACCGCGGTCGGCACCGACGGCAAGCCCGCGCAGCTTTCCGGCGCGTTCACCACGGTGGTGCCGAAGCGCCAGATGCAGGGCTCGCTCAACGTCGGCGACGGGCAGGAGTACGGCATCGCGATGCCGATCGCGCTCACCTTCGGGAGCAAGGTCACCGACAAGGCCGCGGTCGAGAAGGCGCTTTCGGTGGAGACCACGCCGAAGGCCGAGGGCTCGTGGGCGTGGGTCGAAGGGGACACCTCCGTGCACTGGCGGCCGAAGGAGTACTTCAAGCCGGGCACCCAGGTGAAGGTCAACGCCAAGCTCTACGGCGTGAAGATCGGCGAGGGCGTGTACGGCAAGCAGGACGTCGCGGCCGGGTTCAAGATCGGCCGCTCGCAGATCGTCAAGGGCAACACCCAGTCCCACCGCATGCAGGTGGTCAGGGACGGCCAGCAGATCGCCGACTACCCGGTGAGCTACGGGCTCGACTCCGATCCCGGCCGCGTGACGCACAGCGGGACCCACGTCGTGATGTCCAAGCACCCGACGTACTCGATGAGCAACCCGCGCTACAACTACACCGACGTCAACGTGCCGTGGGCGGTCCGGATCTCCAACAACGGCGAGTTCATCCACGGCCTCGCCGCGTCGATCTGGGCGCAGGGCAAGAAGAACATCTCGCACGGCTGCCTGAACCTGTCGCCGAAGAACGCCAAGGAGTACTTCGACGGCGTGCTCCCCGGCGACCCGGTGGAGATCGAGGGCAGCACCCAGCAGCTCTCGGCGAAGGACGGCGACTACTCGGACTGGACCTACTCCTGGGAGGACTGGTCCAAGAAGTCGGCGCTCAACAGCTGAGCATGAGCACACCGGACGGCCAGGAAGCCACTGACGGCTTCCTGGCCGTCCGTCTGTCCGGAGAGGCGGGCGGAAACCCGTGAAGATCGATGCAACCCACCTCGGCCCCGCGCGCATGTCTAACGGCAGAGGCGCCGCCGAACGACGGCGGTGCCACGGACCTAGGAGACTCCTTGCGCACTCGAATCACCTTGTGGGCCGGCGCACTGCTGCTGGCGGGCGGTATCGCGGCCGGGACGGCCGTGGCGAGCGCGACCCCGCAGCCTTCGACGCCGCAGGCACCGGTGCCCACCTCGGCGCCGGGCGCGCCGGCGCAGCCCGCGCCCGCGCCGCCGGAGGCCAAGCCGACCGTCACGCGCCCGGCGCCGGCGGACAAGAGGCCCACCACCGCCCCGGCCCAGCGGCGCCCTGCCGCGGTGCCGGGCAAGGTGCCCGCCGGTCCGACCGGCGACCTGCACCTCCCTGCCATCTTCGGTGGCAACTGACCTGGTGACCGACCAGCACCTCCCGGGTACCGGGCGGGGCTCGCCGTGGGACGGTGAGTTCGCCCGGTACTTCGGCGAGCGCGCGCACACCCTTCGCGCCACCGCCTACCTGCTGTGCGGCGACTGGCACCACGCGGAGGACATCACCCAGCAATCCCTGCTCAAGCTGTACCTCGCGTGGCCGCGGCTGTCGCGGCGCGACATGCTCGACGCCTACGCGCGCAAGGTCGTGCTGCGCACGTTCCTCGCCGAGCACCGGCGGCCGTGGCGCCGTCGTGAGCGGCTCACGGACGTGCCGCCGGAACTGCCCGGCGACGGCGATACCGGTACCGAGCAACGGATGCTGGTGCTGCACGCGCTCGGCTCGGTCCCGCCGAAACAGCGGGCCGTGCTGGTGCTCCGGTACTGGAACGATCTGAGTGTCGAAGAGACCGCCGCGGCGCTCGGCTGCTCCACCGGGACGGTGAAGAGCCAGAGCGCGCGGGGGCTCGACACCCTGCGCAAGCGTTTGGGGCCGTATTTCGGCGGCGTGCTGTCCGGGACCGGAAGGGAGGTGACCTGATGCCCGACGAGGACCTGAAGGAACTGCTCGGCACCGCCGGGGCGGCCGACGGCCCGCCGATGGGGTTCTCCGCCGAGGAGATCATCGGCCGTGGTGGCCGGATCCGGCGGCGGCGCAAGGGATTCGCGGTCGCCGCGACGTCGGTGGCCACCGCGGGCGCGATCGCGGCGGTCGCGCTGCTGGCACCGTCGCGCACCCCCGCCCCGCCGGTGCAGCCCGCGGGGCCGAACGTGGTCACGTCGTCCGTCACGGCGCCTCCCCCGTCGAGCGAGCCCAAGCCGGCGCCGCCCGCGCCGGTGGACCCGTCGCGAACGGCAAGGCCGGAAAGCTCGCCGTCACAGCAGGGAAAGCGCGGACCGGTGCGGACGTCGACCGCTGAGCACCCGCCCGCTCCACCAGCGGCCTCGACACCGTCGATGGTGGCACCACCGGAGACGCGCCCGCGCACGCCGGGGCGCTAGTCATTTCCTCCACAAGGGACAGTCCACTGTGGAGGAAATGCGGCCATGGCTCCGCGGTCGTGGCGTCAGTCGGCCCGCCGGGAGCCTGGGGGCTGGAGTTCGGTGTCGTCGACGGCCCGGTAGTGGTGCCGCGCCGCGCGCAGCCGCTCCTCGGTGCTCGTCGCCTTGGCGTCCGGCGTGGCCGCGATCGAGCGCTTCGCCTGCCGCACGATCTCCAGCGTGGTGGCGTCCATCGCGACGTCGCCGCGCAGCACGGCGTCGAGCACCGGTGACACCGGGGTCATCCGCTGGGTGACCTCGCTCAGCAGGGTCACTGCCTCGGCAAGGCCGGGCAGGACGGTGTCGTATTCGTCGTCGGCCGTCGCCGTCGCCATCGCCGTTGCCGTTGCCTTCGCCTTCGTCGGCACCTTCTCCACGCCCGCCTCCTCCTCGTCCGGCCGCACCATCTTGCCCGTGCCGGCGCGACAAAACCACCTCGACTTGGTTACGCGTTGTCGATACCTGACGGCGCGCGATGCGCCAGCAGGGGCATGATCAGGTAACCAGGTGCCGCAGTGTGACATCCCTCCGCGCGGCAGGTGCTGACCGAGACCAAAAAGTTGAAATTTTCCGACCCTGGCGTTGATCGATGAAGCGCGACCCCCTCGGCATGCTTCTCCGCCGGTGAGAGGTCAAGGGAGCATCGTCTGCGACGCATTTACTTAAAGACACCGGCCGACTACGCTCCATCATGAAGACTGAGGCCGTCGCCGGGGAGGGAAGCGTGCCGTGTCTGCGTCGATTTCGGCTGGGCGGCCAAGCCAACTGGTCGAACCGGCAAGGCCGAGGGGGCTGCGCAGATGGATGGACACAGGTGGGGCGGCTGGAAGCAGGCGGTCGACCCTCGCGGCCTGCACGCGAACGTGGTCGCGGCGGCGAACACCGCCACTATGCGAGCGCTCGCCACGCAGGTCGAATGGGAGGGCCGTGCGGCGGAAACGTACAAGTCCAGCGTGCCGACCCAGGTTGACGGCCTGAATGCAATAAAAGACCTTGGTATTCAGATGCGCAATTCCATGAACGATCTGGCAAATGGCATAGAAGCTTTTTGGCTCATGGTAAGGGCGACACTCTCTGCGCTGGCCATCGCCGTGCTGGCCGCGATTCTCGGCGCCGCCTCCGTCGTAGGGATACCTGCCGCCCTTGTTGTGCTGGTCGGGGCCATCGGTGCCGCCATTAACGCGATCTTCACTGCCGTCGGCGGGGTGGAATCCCTCGTGAACACTGTCTCCGCCCAGCAGAACGCGATCGTGGACAAGATCAAGGAGCTTGGCGGCCGGTGGGCCAGCACGGACACCGGCGGCATGTCCGAGAAGTCGGCCTGGGAAGTCAGGTAATGACGCAACCGCCGTATACGTCCGCTCCTGAGTACCGTTGGATTCCGCTGGAGATTGTCGCCAGGATACGCGGCATATTGCCCCGCTTGGGGGTGGTAACCATGGTCTTGGGGGTGGTCCTCGCGGTAATCATCCCGATCGTCGGCTGCCAATTGCCGACCTCTTATGCTGGCTCTACGGCCGTCACGGCCAGTCTGGGCGGCTTCGCCGCGTTTTGCCTCCTCGTTTCGGGTGCAGTTGTCCTCTTTTCGCGATCCTGCGTTTCAACTGGGTGGCTGAAGTGTAAAACTGCTTACAACTGCCGCTCAGCACTTTCCACTGCCTTCGCAGGATCGCTAGGCGCTTTCTCGAGTTTTATCATTCTCTATCCGGTTGCGGTATTGGATTCGGGAAATCATCCTCCTCAACCGCAGTTGCACTTCACGTTACCCATAGTCTTGTACATGCTGTCTCCTGTTCTCATCGCTGCGTTGACAGGCGTGAACTTCTTTGTCGCCAATCGGCTCTTGCGGCCCTCGCCCGCGCTGCTGCATCGGTATTCGCGACCTGGTCCCGGGTGGTAGTGCTGCGGTGGTCAGCGGTTCTTCTCCGCTGATTCCGCCTCGGCTTTCGCGCGGCGGTCGGCGACGGCCGCGTTCACCACCTCCGCCAGTTTGTGCAGGCCGCGTTCGCTGGTGTCGAGGACCAGTCCCGCGGCCTCCCGGTCGAAGGTGAATTCGGTGCAGCCGTCGTGGCAGGTCAGGAACGTGATCTCGGTGCTGTCCTCGATCCGTGCCCACGCGGACATCCCCATCGTGTGGCCCATGACTTCCTCCGTGGTTTCGCCGTGTCGCGGTGCCCGCGCCGGGGTGGCCGATCACTACGCTGGCCGTGCGGCTGAACACCGACAGTGTTGTGTACAGTACCCAATGCTAAGAGTTCTGTAATGCTTTCCATGAGTGCAAACGGGTGAACCTCCGGGAGGATCTGATGGCTGGAGTGCCGACCGTTCCGCGTCTGTTCCTCGGTGAGGCGTTGCGGCGGCTGCGCGCCGAGTCCGGCAAGACGCTGGACGAGGCCGCCGCTGCCACGGGCCGGAACCGGATCCAGCTGATCCGGGTGATCGACGGCAAAGGCACGATCACCGCCGACGAGCTGGAGCAACTGCTCGACTTCTTTGGTGCGACACCGAAGCAGAAGCGGGAACTCCTCGCCCTTGGCGTCGAGGCGCGCAAACGTGCGAGCAGGCGCCCCTACACGGACCTGTTGCCCGGCGCCTACGAACGGTTCACCGATCTGGAGTCGATGGCGTCCGAGATCTGGCGCTACGAAGTGGGTGAAATCCCGGCGCTGCTTCAAATCCCGGAGTACATCGAAGCCCAGATGATGATGGCCGACGGTGTCTGGTGGCAGTCGTCCTGGGAAGAGCGCCGCAACCGGATCACCTTCCGGCTGGAACGCCAGAAGCTGGTCATGGAAGCGGAGCAGCCCAAGGCGATTCGGTTCATCATCACCGACGACGCACTGCGCACGCCCATCGGCGGCACGGGGATCATGACCCGTCAGCTCGAACACATCCTGCGGGTCATCGATGAACACCCCAATGTCACCGTGCAAGTGCTGTCCGCTACCGAACCGCAAAACCCGGCCCGCTCGGGCGGTCTGATCCTGTTGCACTTCGGCGAGTTGTTGCGCCCGGTCGGCTTCCTGCCGGTCGTCTACGGACCCTCCACCTACTTCGACGAGCCGGAGGACACTGGCCCGCTGATGCGGGTGTTCGGCAAGCTCGAAGGATTGGCCCTGAGTCCGGACGAGTCCCGTAGGCTCGTTGCGGATCTGGTGAAGGGACGAGCAACATGACCCGCGATACCGGCTGGTTCAAGACCAGCCACAGTAGCCCCGCCAACGACAACTGTGTTGAAATCCGCATCACGGGCGAGGTCGTCGGCGTCCGTGACTCCAAGGCCCCGGTGAGCGGCACGCTCCAGGTCTCCTCGGCCGCCTGGGCCACTTTCCTCGCCCGCGCCTCGAACTAGCTCGGCCGCGACCCGCCGCCAGCGCAAAAAGTTGAGAATTTCCGACTCCCGCTCCGACCAGCGGTAACGTAGCCCATTCGAGTGAGTCGGGCTGGCCGGAAGCGGTCAGCGGACTGGACAAAACAGACAGTTCCCCTACGGTCGAGGCACTGCGAAGGGCGTGTGCGCACGGACTGGGAGGGCGGCGATGGCCGAAGAAGCGGTGCTCGGGGAGACGGAAGCGCCCAAGGAGGCGCCACCCGAGCAGATCAGGAAGGCCGTCGCGGGATCCGCGATGGGCAACTGCATCGAGTGGTACGACTTCGGGGTCTTCGGCTTCATGCCCGCGATCCTCGGGCAGGTGTTCTTCAACGCGGCCAGCACGTCCGAAGGGGCGCTGGCGACGTTCGCGGTGCTCGCCATCACCTTCGTGGTGCGGCCGTTCGGCAGCTTCGTGTTCGGCCCGCTCGGCGACCGCATCGGCCGCCAGAAGGTGCTGGCGCTGACGATCATGCTGATGTCCGGCACCACGTTCCTCATCGGACTGATGCCCTCCTACGCCACCATCGGGCCCGCCGCCGCGGTGATCCTGGTGCTGCTGCGCGCCATCCAGGGCTTTTCCGCCGGTGGCGAGTACGGCGGCGCGGCGACGTTCATCGCCGAGTACGCGCCGGACCGCAAGCGCGGGTTCTGGGGGAGCTGGCTCGAATTCGGCACCGTGCTCGGATTCGCGATGGGCGCGGGCTTCGTCACGCTCTTCACCGTCCTTTTCGGAGAGGCGGCCATGCTCGACTGGGGCTGGCGCCTGCCGTTCCTGATCGCGGGGCCGCTCGGCCTGGTCGGGCTGTACCTGCGGACCAAGCTCGAAGACACCCCGCTGTTCGTCGAGCTGACGAAGAAGCAGAAGGTCGAGAAGGCGCCGCTCAAGACGCTGCTGACCAAGCACTGGTCGTCGATCCTGCACCTGATCGGGATCGTGGTGCTGCTCAACATCGCCGACTACATGGTGATCACGTATCTGGAGACCTACCTGAAGGACGTGGTCGGGTTCGGCGGGAACACCCCGCTGCTGATCATGCTCGCCACCATGGTCGGCGTGCTGCTGCTGATCGTGCCGGTGGGCAGCCTGTCCGACCGGATCGGCCGCAAGCCGATCCTGATCACCTGCGTGCTGTCGTTCCTTGCGCTGCCGATCCCCGCGTTCAGCATCATGCGCGCCGCCGGTGACGACAAGAACGCGCTCCAGCTGACGCTCGGTGTCGTGATGATCGCCGTGCCGCTCGTGCTGATCCTGTCCGTGGTGGCCTCGACGCTGCCCGCGATGTTCCCGACGCAGGAACGGTACGGCGGTTTTTCCATCGGCTACAGCGTTTCCACCGCCGCGTTCGGCGGGACCGCGCCGTACGTCGTGAGCAGCCTCGTCGACGGCACGGGCAACACGCTGTGGCCGGCCTACTACCTGATGGGCGCCGCCGCGGTGGCCGCGGTGCCGATCCTGCTCCTGCCCGAAACCGCGGGTGTTTCGCTGCGCGGCATCGTGAACTCGCGGATCGCGCAGCGCAAGCGGGCCAAGGCGGTCCCTGCCACCGGCTGAGCGCCGGTTACCGTTGCGGGATGAAGAACTCAGGCGAGGCGTGGCCGCCGGAGGGCACCGAACCGGTGGCCGCGCACCCGGACGCGCCGGGACCAGGGACGAAGCTCGGCGTGCACTTCTCGGAGTGCTTCGGCTGCGGTGACGAGCAGGACGGCGGCCTGCACATGGAGTCGACGGTCGGCGACGGCCTGACGGTCAAGTCGCAGTTCACCGTCACCGAGGCGCACCAGGGCGCGCCGGGGCTCGCCCACGGCGGGCTGCTGGCCTGCGCGTTCGACGAGGCGCTCGGCTCGGTGGCGGGGAACCTCCTGCGCCTTCCCGCGGTGACCGGACGGCTCGAAACGGACTTCCGGCGACCGGTGCCGGTCGGGTCGACGCTGTTCATCACCGCGACGCTCGACGGCATGGACGGCCGCAAGATCTACGTCAGCGCGGAGGGCAGGCTCGACGCCGAGGACGGGCCGGTCGCGGTACGGGCGCGAGCACTGTTCGTCACGGTCGAGTTCGACCACTTCACCACGCACGGCGATCCCAACGCGTGGAAGAAGATGCGCGACTCGAACCGCGTGAACCCCTGACGCGCCGGGGCTTTCGCCCCTGATGGCCACCATGACGGCACCGTGCGCCCGAAACACGGCGCGCGGGCCGGGTCAGGTGAGGGTGCGCGGGCGGATCGCGTTCGCCTTGTCGACGAGTTCGACGCGTTGCTCCACGCTGCCCGCGAGCCTGGCGAGCATGCGGTAGCAGCGCTCCAGCCCGAAGCGGAGGTCGCGTTCGGACAGTGCGCAGCCGAGCACCCTGCCCTGGCGCGGCCCCGAGCCAGCTTTCCCGACCCAGGCGTGCGCGGCTTCGAGCACCTCGGCGGACAGGCGGGTGCGCCGCTCCGCGTCGAGGGTGAGCCGTTCGAGCCTGCCGGAGGCGTCCACGAGATCCGCTTCGGACACCGCGTTCGCGTCATGGCCGGTGCGCGTCTTGATCTTGATCGCGGCCACCTGCGCGGCGGTGTAGTGCGTCGACGACTTCGGCACCGACTCCAGCACCTCGATCGCGCCCGCCCGCGCGCCCTGCGCGAGGTAGACGCGCGCGAGACCGAACGCGGCGCTCACGTACGAATGATCGGTGCGCCAGACCAGTTCGTAGAACCGCGCCGCGCCGAAGTAGTCGCCGATGCCCTCGGCGCTCACCGCGAGCGCGAGCTTCGGCGCGATCTCGCCGGGGAGGTCGTCGTAGACGGTCTCGAAGGCGACGTGCGCGACGCGCGGGCGCCCGCCGGTCAGCTCGATCAGCCCGCGGTACCAGTCGATCCGCCAGTCGTGCGGGAAACCGGCCTTGATGGCGAGGTACTGCGCCGCCTGCAACTGCCGGTTCGCCTCGGTCAGCTCGCCGAGTTCGATCCGCGCGCGCACGATCCGCAGCCGGACCTCGATCGACTCCCTCGGCGCGCCCGCGAGCGCTTCGATCGCGGTGCGCGGATCGGCGGAGACGACCGTGGCGAGCACGCCCGCGGCGGCGTCGCCGGTGTCGGCCTGCGGGATCGGCAGCCCGGCGACGACCTCGCCGGTGTCCGGGAGCGGCACGTTCTGGCCCTGCTCCGGCACCACCATGTCCACGCCGAAGGTGTTCGTCTCCGGACCGTACACAGTGGACGATCCTGGCCTCGGTTTCCCGGTGCCCAGCGCCATGATCTCGCGCAGCACCCCGGTGAGCTGGTCGCCCATGTCCTCGGCGGAGATGAACCTGCGGTCCGGGTCGGTGTGCGTCGCGCGCTTGAGGAAGCGGTAGTAGGAGCCGAAGAGCGCGAACAGCGGCACGTCCTCGGGCCCGGGCAGGGTGGTCTTGTACTTGCTGGTGTAGCCGGAGAACTCGAAGCTCAGCACGGCGAGCGTGCGCCCGACGGTGTAGAGGTCCGACGCCACCGACGCGCCGCGCTTCGCGAGCTCGGGCGCGCTGTAGCCGGTGGTGAAGAACAGCGGGCTCTCGTAGTCGTCCATGCGGCGCACGGCGCCGAGGTCGATCAGCTTGAGCTGCTCGTGCGTCTGGATCACGTTGTCCGGCTTGAGATCGCAGTACAGCAGGTGCTGGCTGTGCAGGTAGCCGAGCGCGGGCAGGATCTCCAGCCCGTAGGCGATCACCTGGCCGATCGGCAGCGGCTCCGCGCGCCCGGTCGCCCGGTGGTGGGCGAGCGCGAGCTGGCGCAGCGACTGGCCGCCGACGTACTCCATCACGATGTAGCCGACCGAGTTGCCGGTCTTCTCGTCCGCGTGCTGCACGAAGTTGTGGATCTTGACGATGTTCGGGTGCTCGACCTCGGCGAGGAAGCGCACCTCGTTCGCCGCGGCGGTCAGCGCGGTCTCGTCACCGGAGTCGATCAGTCCTTTGAGGACGACCCAGCGGTCGCTGACGTTGTGGTCCTGCGCGAGGTAGATCCAGCCGAGGCCGCCGTACGCGAGCGCGCCGAGCACCTCGTACTGGCCGCCGACCAGCTCGCCGGGATGCAGCTTCGGCACGTACGAGAACGCGGTGCCGCAGTTTTCGCAGACGCCTTCGGGCGAGCCGGGTTCGGTGCCGGTGCCGCGACCGACCTTGGCGCTGCACTTGCCGCAGAAGCGCTTTTCCTCGGACACCACCGGGTTTTCGAGCACCGCCGAGGCGGGATCGCGGTAGGGCACCTGCGGGACGTCGACGAGCCCGGCGCCGAGCCTGCCGCGCCGCGAGGTGCGCGACGACGTCCGGCGGCCGGTGCCGGGGAACGCGCCGGAGCCGGTGCCGGACCCCGTGCCGTGGCCGGTACCGGTGCTGCCGCGGCCGGTCCCGGTATGCCTGCCGTCGCTCGATCGCTCCGGCAGCACGCTTTCCGTGCCGGGGTCGGGCAGCGGCACGTCCTGGCCCGCGTTGACCAGCGGGGTGGGCGGCTGGATGCTCTGCGTCTCCGGGGTGGGCGCGGACAGCACGCTGGTGGGCTGCGGGGGCTGCCACGGCTGCTGCCGGAATCCCTGCGGCGGCTGGGGCGACTGGGGCGACTGGGGCACCTGGCGCGGCGGGTAGGGCTGGTTCCCGGTGGCGGTGCGCGGGTGGGGCTGGTTGCCGGGCTGGGGGTACGGCCGGTTCCCGGTTGGCGGGTGCGGCTGGTTCCCGGTCGTGGCGGGCGGTGGCTGGTGCTGCGTGGCGGCGGGCGGCGGTTGCTGTTGCTGCGCCGCGGGCGGCTGCGGGGGCGCTGGCGGCAGCACCGCGGGCCGGATGACCGTCGGCGGGTCCTGGCGCGGCGCGGGCTGGGACCCGGTGAGCACGTCGGGCGACCGCGTCCACCCGGTGCCGGGGCCATCGGAAAGGTCGCCGGTGGCACGGTCGATCGGCGCGAACTCGCCGGTCGCCTCGTCCGGGTCCTCGTCGGGTGCCCGGTGACGGGCACGGCGCGACTCCTCCGACACGGCTACCTCCTCCAGCTCGCCGCGGGTGACCCCTGCGATCCTAGAGGCCACGCGGGCGGCGCGGGTCGGCGCGCTCGCGGGTGGTGCTGGTCAGTGGTCGCTGTACATCGTCGCGGTCAGCGTGATCGTGGTGTCCGCGGCGACCTTCGCGCCCGCCGGGGGATCCTGGCCAGCCTGCACCCAGTCGCGATCGACGAGCAGCGGCCTGCCGAGGCCCTTCCCGTCCACCTCGCGGAGGTTGTGCAGGCCCGCCGCCTGGATGGTGTCCTGCGCCTGCTGGTGGTTCATCCCCGCGACGTCCGGTACCTCGATGAGCTGTGGTTTCGACACCGGCGCCGCCGATGCGCGCGCCACGTTGCGGGTGCTCGGCGGCCCTGCCACGGTCACCGTCACCTCGGCCTGCGGCGGTGCCGGTGCCTGCGCCGTGCACGCGCCCGTGACGGCCAGCACGGCCACCGCCCCGGCGGTGGCGCGGACGTGAGATCTGTTCACGGTGCCTGCCCTCAGCTCTCCCCATCCGGAAACTCTGCCGGATGGTGGTTTCTCGTGAAAGAGCGCCGCGGTGTTACGCCTCTTGCGCGATCCGGTGAACTCCGCGCCCCGAGGTCGGGGCATCGGCAGCGCCATGCTCTGGCTGTGGCGTCAGGAGTGCGGTGTCGCGTGTCGTGAAGGTGCTCTTGGGGGAATGTGGTGCCGTGGGGCACTTTCAGGGCATGGGCATGGGCATGGGCATGGCTGTGTCGTATGTGGTGAGGGGCGGGATTGTGGCGTCGGATTCCCCGAAGGCGTCCTTCAGGGACCAAGTCCCGGCGGCGCCCCGGGCGGCTTCGCGTTTCTGCCACCCATCGCACCGGAATGGACGCGCGCATCGATGCCGCGAAGGTGACCTTCGGAGACTCCTGACGCCGCGAAGTTTGACCTTCGGGGCACCAGTGGCGTCATGTCGCGTGCGGTGGCGGCCGCGGTGTTGCGTGCCCTGAAGGGGCCCTTGAGGGAATCTGACGCCGCGAAGGGCGCCTTCAGGGCGTGGGCGTGGCTGTGTCGTATGTGGTGAGGGGCGGGATTGTGGCGTCGGATTCCCTGAAGGCGTCCTTCAGGGACCAAGCCCTCCCGGCAGCACCAGCCCGCGCCTGGCCGGTGGCGGTTACTTGTACTCGCCCTGCGGCGGATCGGCCGGTGGCAGCTTGCCGGTGAGCCAGGAGTTGTAGCTGTCGCGCCACGGCCCCGCGCGCACGGTGTCGAGCACCGAGTTCACGAACCCGACCATGTCGGTCTGGTCCTTCGGGATGCCAATGCCGTAGTTCTCGGTGCTGAACCGGTCGCCGACGACCTGCAGCGTCGGGTCCTGCGCGGCCATCCCGGCGAGGATCACGTCATCGGTCGACACCGCGTCGACCTGGCCCTGTTGCAGCATCACCAGGCAGTCCGACCAGTTGTCCACCGCGACCGGCACCGGTTTCGCCGCTTCGGCGGCGATCCGCGGCAGCGAGGTCGACGACTTCGTCGCGCACACCTTCTTCCCGCCGAGGTCGCCGAGCTTCTTCGCGGGCGAGTTCTTGTTCACCAGCACCCGCTGCCCCGCGACGTAGTACTTCGACGAGAAGTTGATGTCCTTCAACCTGTCGCAGGTGATGCTCATGGTCCGCACCACGACGTCGACCTCGTGGTTCTTGAGAACCGGGATCCGTTGCGAGGACGGGATCGCGCGGTAGCGGATGGTGCCCTGGTCGGTGCCGAAGATGGCCTTCGCGATCTGCTTGACCATGTCGATGTCGAAGCCTTCGAGCTCACCGGTCGTCGGGTTGCGGAAGCCGAAGAGGTACGTGGTCTGGTCCACGCCCGCGATGAGCTGGCCGCGCGACTTGATCTTCGCCATGGTGGAGCCGGCGGTGACCGAGGTGCCGGTGGGCGCGGTGCTGCGCGTGTCGCAGCTCGCGTCGGCCGCTCCGCCGCCACCCGCGGACTTCGCGGGCACCTCGGCGTTCGCGGGCAGCGGCCTGCCCGCCGCGCCGACGGGAGCCGGTTCGATCGGCTTGCCCGCGCTCCCGCAGCCCGCCGCGACCAGCGCGATACCGGTGGCCAGCGCGGCGAAGGTGACCCTGGTGCCCCGGGTCGTCAGCGTCCTCATCAGCGGTACTCCCTCAGCCGCTCGCGGATGCCCATCGTGACCCCGGCCGCCGCGACCACGGCCAGCACGGCGAATCCCGGTGCCAGCAGGGTGAGCGCGCGGTCGGCGCCACGGGTGGCGTCCAGGAAAGCCTGCCTGCCGACGTCGATCGCCGCCACCAGGTTGCCGTCGAGGCGGGTGAACGCGGCCGCCGCGCTGCCCTCGGCCTTCGGGTCGATCGCCAGCGTCACCGCGCCGTTGTAGTCACCCGTGTCGTCGCGCTTGCGGACCTCGCCGTGCGCGGCGAACCACGCCTTCGCGTCCTTGATCGCGGCCTCCACGTGCGCCGCGGAATCCTGCCCCGCCGTCATGTCCTTGGCTTCGCCGAGCAGGCCGCCGGTGCCGTCGGTCTTCGCGAGCGCGCTCGCGAGGACCATGAAGTCCTTCTCGTACGCGCCGCCTTCGCCGCGTGCGACGAGCGTCAGCGTCTCGTCGGTCCGCGCCTGCAGCGCCGCGATCCTGGCCCGCACGAGCTGGTCGACCTGCTTCGAGCCGTCGTCGGCGCCGTTGCCGACGAGCACGCCCTGCACGACGACGGCGACCGCGCCCCACAGCAGCGCCAGCACCACCGCGCCGGTCGCGACGACGAGCCCGATGTTCAGCACGCGGTTGGTGCGGCGCGTGAGGTAGACCTGCGTGACCACGAGCGCCGCGACGAGCGCGAGCACCAGCAGCGTGGTGAACCACGGCACCGCGGTCGCGTCGTCCTGCTCCTCGGCGAGCCGCTCGGTGTCGATGCGGTAAAGATCTTGCGCGGCGGGCAGGATCTTCGAGCGCATCAGCTCCGACGCCTCGCGCAGATAGGCGCCACCGGCGGGGTAGCCGAGCCGGTTGTTCGCGCGCGCCGTCTCGACGACGCCGGTGTAGACGGGAAGCTGCTGGCTCAGGACAGCCACCTGCGCGGCCGCGTCGTCGACCCCGGCCGAGTCCGACGCCGCCTTCGCGAGCGCGGCACCGGCCTGCGCGATGTCGGTGTCGTAGCGCTGCCGCAGCTCCGGCGGCTCGGTGCCGATGGAGAGGAACGCGCTCGCCGCCGTCGCGTCCGCGTCCGACAGCGACCGGTACACCTGCTGCGACGCGGCGGCGAGGGGTTCGCGGTGGTCGATCAGGTCGTTGATGGTGTCCTTGCGGTCACCGATCACGATGGTCCCGACCAGCCCGGTCAGCAGCGACAGCAGCACCAGCCCGACCGCGATGACCGACAGCCGCCCCGGCGTCTTCGCGGCCGAACGCGCGATGCCCCGGACCGCGGCCGCGGGGAGGTCGAGCAGCCCGGCGAGGCCCGATCGAGAGTCGGCCGGCGGCGATTCCGTCCCGCCGGGCGAGCCCGTCCGCGTCGCGGTGCTCGTCATCGCACAGCCCTCCACCCCTGAAGTCACTAGGGCACGAAGGTATCCGATCAGGTCAGGTCGTGGTCCACGGCGTAGCGGACCGCCTCGGCGCGGTTGCGCACGCCGATCTTCGCGAAGGCGTTGTTGATGTGCGTTTTCACGGTGGCCTCGCCGATGAACAGCTCGCTGGCGATCTCGGCGTTGCTCAGCCCGGCACCGATCCGGCCGAGCACCTCGGCCTCGCGCGCGGTGAGCCCGTCCGGCAGCACCGCCTTCGGTTTCGCGCGCCGCTGCCCGGAAAGCGCCGCGACCAGCCGTTCCGACACGCCCGCGTCGAAGGTCGACTGCCCGGCCGCGGCCGAACGCAGCGCGGAGGCGATTTCGAGCCGCCCGGCGTCCTTGGTGAGGTAGCCGCGCGCGCCCGCCCGCAGCGCGCCCGCGATGGACTCGTCGTCGTCGTAGGTGGTGAGCACGAGCACGGCGGTGCCGGGATGGTCGCGCGTGACGCGCTTGGTCGCTTCGACACCGTCGAGCACCGGCATGCGCAGGTCCATCAGCACCACGTCCGCGTGCTGCCGGGCGAGCAGCGCCAGTGCCTGCGCGCCGTCGCCCGCGGAGCCGACCACCTCGATGTCGTCGAGCAGGCCGAGCAGCGCCACCAGGCCCTCGCGCATCACCTGCTGGTCGTCGACCACCACGACCCTGATCACTCCGGAACCTCCGCCGTCACGATCCATTCGCCATTCCGCCGCCCGGAGGACAGCGTGCCACCGGCGAGCGCGAGCCGTTCGCGCATCCCGGTCAAGCCGAAGCCCTCGCCGGGTTCGGCTTCCGCGGCGGCGTTGCGCACTTCCAGGCGCACCGCGTTCGCGTCGAAGTCGAGTGTGACCGCGATCGGCTCTCCTGGCGCGTGTTTGGCCGCGTTTGTCAGCGCCTCGCGCGCGATCGCGGCGAGCGAGACGGCCGCGGCCGAGGACAGCGCGCGCTCGGTGCCGGTGGTGTCGAAGCGGACCGGAGTCGCGTGGTCCGCGCGGTGCGCCGCCACGAGCCCGGTCACCGCGGCTGCCAGCGAAGGCACGTCCCGGCGCAGCGCGGTCACCGCGTTCCTCGCCTCGGCGAGCCCGGTCGCGGCGAGCCGCCGCGACCGCCGCACCGTGCTCATCGCAGTGTCCACATCGGACTTCTCAAGCAGTGCCTCGGCCAGTTCGAGCTGGACGCCGAGCGCGCCGAGTGAGTGCGCGAGCACGTCGTGGATCTCGCGCGCGATGCGGTTGCGCTCGTCCAGCGCGGCGGCGCGGGCGTGTTCCTCCTGCGCGAGCTCGGTCTGCGTGAGCAGCTCCTCGGCCTGGTAGGCGCGCAGTTCGTACTGGCGCCGGTTGAGGCCGAGCAGCAGCAGGAGGAGCAGCACGCCGGAGTCGATGAGGGTGTCCGAAAACGGTTGCTGCGCCAGGAAAGCGGGCAACATCGCCAGCACCATGTCGGTGACGCCGACTGCGAGGATCGCCGCCACGCTCGGCGTGATGAGCGAAGCGAACCGGCCGACCGAGATGATGCTGATGATCAGTGCCGACGAGTCGTCCGCGCAGCCGACCAGCGCGCCGGAGAGCAGCGTCGTCAGCGCGAGCATCACCGCGGCGAGCCCCAGCCGCGTCCGCTTCAGTTCGAGCAGGGTGAACGCGAGCCAGCACGCCGCGCTGACGCCGTACCCCGCCCATACCCACGGCGAATGCTCGCGCGCGGTCGCGAGCGTCGCGGCGATGAACAGCGTGCCCAGTACGTGCACCACGAGCCACGCCGGCGCGATGTTGTCCGGCAGCTTCCGCATGGCACCTCGCGGAGTGGTCAGTGGTGATCGCTCAGCTTGGTGATCAGCTCGACCAGGATCAGCCGGTAGGCGAGGAACCCCAGCAGTACCACCACGCCGACGATCACCAGGGTGATCAGCGTCTTGCCCTGCATCTTGCCTCCCGACATCGATTCCTGCGCCTTGTTCGCGGCCATGCGGATCAGGTCTTCCTTCTTCATGACCGGGACGGTAGGAACCCGGGCGCTTCCCGGGGACCACACTGCGGTGGAGATCGGGGTGGAGATGGCGGGGGAGGTTTTCGCTGGGGCATGTTCGCGGGGGCGGGCGCCTTCGAGGTGAGATTGCTCGGATGTCCTGAAGGAGCCCCTCACGGCGTTGGATTCCCTGAGGGGCACCTTCAGGGAATCAGCGTGGCCCCGTTGCGCGGTGCTCGGCCTCGATGACGTCGGCGAAGTGGTACGGCCTGCCGTCGAGGATGCGGCGCAGCCGGGACATCTCCGCGCACGGTGACGGTGTGATCGGCGTGCCGCGGGTTCAGCGCGGACGGAAGGTACCCGTACGCCGGGAAGTGACGCGGATCAGCTGCTGCGCAGGCACACGCAGAACGGGTGCCCGGCGGGGTCGGTGAGCACGCGCCACCTGTCGCCGCCCGGCTGGAACTCGGGCTTGCCCGCGCCCGCGTCGAGCAGCTTCTTCTCGGTGGCGTCCAGGTCCTCGACCACGAAGTCGAGGTGGAACTGCTGGGGCACCTCGGCGCCGGGCCAGCGCGGCGGCGCGAACTCGTCGGCGCGCTGGAAGCCGATCGGGACCTGGCCTTCCCGGGAAACCATGGCGTAGTCGACCTCGCTGTGCGCGATCTCCCAGCCGGTCACCTGGTGGTAGAACTCCGCGAGGACGCGGGGGTCGGGGCAGTCGAGCGTGACCATGACGAGCGTTGCGGTTGATGTCATGCGTGGAACGCTATGCGGCAAACCTGACAGATCACGTCAGGTATTCCGAGCGCACTTTTCGATGCCCTGAAGGTGCCCTCCGGGGCATCAGATTCCCTCAAGGGCACCTTCAGGAGACGAAGTCGATGTCGGGGTGGGCGGGGGAAGGGGCGTCCAGGAGGTGGTCGTCCACCCCGCGCAGGAAGCGGTCGAAGAACGACGCGACGTAGGCGTGGTTCGCGGCGAGCGCGGCGGCCGGGTCGACGGTGCCGATCCGCTCCGACGCCGGTTCCGGCAGGCCGTGCAACTGCGGCTCGATCGCTTCGGCGTCGGTGAAGGACGCGTGCTTGGAATCGCGGAGCAGAAGATCGCCGCGCCAGCCGGTCGAGTGCTGCCACAGCGCGTTCCACGACGGCCGCGCGTGGTGCCCGCCCCGTTCGTGCCCGAGCAGCAGGAACGGCCGGTCGACACCGTCGGCGGCCACGCTCGAAAGCTCGTCGCCGGTGTCTTCGGGGGTGTGGGACAGCAGGCCGTCCATGTTCACTGCGGCCTTGACGCGCGGGTCGTCGTGCATCGTCTGCAGCGCCGCGAACCCGCCCCCGGAGTGGCCGAAGACCCCGATCTCGCCGAGGTCCATCGCGCCGAGCAGGCCCGGCACGCGCACGCCGATTTCGGGCAGCCGGTCCAGTACCGAGCGCAGGTCGCCGACGCGGCGGGTCAGCGTGTTCCGCAGCAGGCTCGCCGGCGGCGGGCCCTCCGGCGGGATCAGCTCCGGCAGCACGGTCCGTTCGACCCGGCCGCCGGGGAACTCGACCCCGGCCGCCTCGTAGGTGTGGTCCACCGTCACCACCAGGTAGCCGCGGCTGGCCAGGTCCTCGACGGCGGTCGTGTTCCAGGTGCGCGGATCGCCGGCGCCCGCGCCGTAGAGCACCACCGGCCGCGGCCCGCCGCGAAGGTCCACCGGCGCGCCGACGTGGGAGTGCGTCTTCGTGGCCGCCCAGTCGACGAGACCGGTCGGCACGCCCGCGTTGCCCGGTCCCGCGAACTCGTCGTACGCCTTCGCGGCGCCGGGAAGCATGTGCGGCGCGACGGGGTACCGCTCGGCGTCGCGAGCCGGGTAGAAGACGCTCACCATCAGCTCGCGGTACGGCTTCTCCGGCTTCCACGGATCGTGGCGCGCCGGGTCGACGAGCCGCAGCGAGGCGGTGCCGACCTGCGCGGGACCGCTCGGCGGCGGCAGCACGGGCCGCTGGAGCCCGTCGGCGTAGGCGGTTCCGGTGGTGGTCAGTGCGAGCGCGAGCGTCAGCGACGTGAGTTTCACGACGCTCGACGCTAGGCACGCTCCGATGCCGCGGGAGCCGGGTCAGCCCCCAGGCCGGCGGGGGTTTTCCCGAATCGCCTCAAGTGCGTTTAGCCCGCTGAACGCACTCAGGCGAGCGCGTAGCCTGCTTCCTCCACGGCGGCGCGCACGTCGTCGACCGCGAGCGGCGCTTCGCTGGTCACCACGACGGAACCGGACTCGACGTCGACGTCGACCTTGGCGACGCCCGCGAGCGCCTCCACCTCTTCGCGCACGGCACCGGCGCAGTGGCCGCAGGTCATTCCGGTGACGGTGTAGCTGGACTCGGTCATCGAGGGCACTCCTTGCTGGTCAGGAACGGACGAGGCGGGCGATCGCTTCACTGGCTTCGCGCACCTTCTCGTCGGCTTCGTCGCCGCCGCTTTCGAGCGCCTCGGCCACGCAGTGCTTGAGGTGCTCGTCGAGCAGCGCGAGCGACACCGACCGCAGTGCCTTGGTGGCGGCCGAGATCTGGGTGAGCACGTCGATGCAGTACTCGTCGTTCTCGATCATCCGGGCGAGCCCGCGTACCTGGCCTTCGATCCGCCGCAGCCGCTTGACGTAGGCGTCCTTGTCGTCGGTGTATCCGCGCATCGCTCGCTCCTCGTCTCCACTTCAGCTTCGACTATACCCCAAGGGGGTATAGGGGTACCCGGACACGAAAGAAGCCGCCGCCCCGGTGGGGCGACGGCTTCTTCTCGAAGTCTTCGTCAGATGACGTTGACCGAGGTCGCCTGCGGACCCTTCTGGCCCTGGCCGATCTCGAACTCGACTCGCGCGTTCTCCTCGAGGGTACGGAAACCGTTACCCTGGATCTCCGAGTAGTGCACGAAGACGTCGCCGCCACCGCTGTCGGGGGTGATGAAGCCGAACCCCTTCTCGGAGTTGAACCACTTCACAGTGCCCTGCGTCATAAAAAGTATCTCCATGTGTAACAAACAAAACGAGAAGCCACTTCGGCACCTCGGGCTCAACACGAGGCGGTTTGCTTCCCGGGGGAACCACTACGCCCGCTACGTCTTGCGAGCGTGGGTTAGCACGAACACAAAAACTTTGAGACCACTGGAAGTAAAGCACAGATGGGAGCGCCCGCCAACCCACGGGCGGTGCGTGTCGCCTCACCCGGAGCGATCGCCGTGGTACAGCTCGCTCAGCCGGGTCTCCGGGGTGATCACGTCCGGGTCGGTGCGCACGTCGATCAGCACGGGACGCTGGTGCCGCAGCGCGCGCGAGATCGTCGGCTCCAGCTCCTGGGGATCTTCGACCATGTAGCCCGCGGCGCCGAGCCCGCGCGCCCACGCCGCGAAGTCGACCGCGGGCAGGGTGACCCCGGCGAGCCGCCCGTGCGTCCTGGCCTGGTGCATCGCCATCGTGCCGTACACGCCGTTCTGGAACACGATCACGATGATCGGCACCCGGTAGCGCACCGCGGTCTCGATCTCCTGCCCGGTCATCAGCGCGGCGCCGTCGCCGACCATCGCGAACACGGTGCGCTCCGGCTCGGCGAGCTTGGCGGCGACCGCGGCGGGCACCGCGTACCCCATCGCGCCGTTCGCGGGGCCGAGCTGGGAGCGCGCGGCGGTGAAGCACCAGTAGCGGTGCACGAACCCGGCGAACGCGCTCGCGTCGTTCGTGACGATGGTGTCCTCCGGCGCGTGGCGGCGCACGGTCCGTACGACGTCGGCGGGGTGCACGAGCACGCTGTCGCGGGTGTCCGGCGGGGTCATGAACGTGTGCACCGCCGCGTTCGCCGCCGAGCTGCGGCGCGTCCTCGGCGCGGCGACCGAGCGCAGCTCGCGCAGGAACGGTTCGACCTCCGAGGCGACCCGGAAGGTCAGCCCGCCGCGCCGCGCGTCGGCGGGCCCGGTGCCGACCATCACCAGCGTCTGCGACGGCAGCGGGTAGCGCCAGTTCTGGGTGGTCACCTCGTCGAGCCGGGTGCCGAGGCACAGCACGAGGTCGGCACGTTCGAGCGCGTCGAGCTGGCGCGCCGGGATCCCGATGCCGAGGTGCCCGGCGTAGCGCTCGTGCGTCTCCGGGAACGCGTCCTGCCTGCGGAACGCGTTGTAGACGGCGAACCCGAGGTGCTCGGCGGTCATCACCAGCTCGTCGCGCGCCCAGCGGGCCCTGCCGCCCGCGATCACCACCGGGTACTTCGAGTCGGCGAGCAGCGCGGCGACCTCGTCGGCGGAGCGGTGCAGGGTGCCGGTGCGCATCGCCAGGTCGGGATCGGCGAGCGACTGGTCGAACGGGGCCACCCAGAAGTCGCTCGGCACCGCGAGCACCGCGGGCCCCCGCCGCCCGGTCCTGGCCGCGTTGATCGCCTCGACGAGGAGCTTCGGCACGTCGGTCGCGCTCCTGGCCTTCCCGGCCCATTTCACGAACGACGAGAACATGCCGGTCAGGTCGGGATCGCTCGGGCCGCTGTACTTGAGCAGGTTCGACGCGGTCTCGCCGAGGATCACGATCATCGGCGTCTCGTCCTGGTACGCCGTGTGCACGCCGATCGCGAGGTTCGCGATACCGGGGCCCTTGCTGCCGAGCACGAGCGCGGGCACGTCGCGCAGCTTGCCCTCGGCCTCGGCCATGAACGCCGCGCCCGCTTCGTGCCGCGTGGTGATCAGCGAAATCGAACGCTGGAGCTGCAGGACGTCCAAGAGCTCGAGAAAGGACTCGCCGGGGACCGTGTACGCGCGACGCACGCCGGCCTCGGCGAGAATACGTACGGCCGTCTGTGCGACGGTCCAACCCCGGTGATACCTGATGGGCCAAGTTAAGGGCGCCTTGATCACCCGGTCAAGTGAAGGGTCACTTACTTAGCGGAGCGAGAAGCACCTCAGAGTTGACTGGATTCGGTAATCATTCACCGGAATGACCGAAATGACGGATTGTCGCGATCTTCTTCTCCGGTCGCGCGGCCCCTAAGCTCGGGGCGTGGACGTGACACCTGACCGCGAGACCGTGTTCACCTACGGCGCGCCCGCGTTGAAGTACGGCCGCGGCGCGAGCGACGAAATCGGCTACGACCTGAGCCAGCTCGGCGCGCGCCGGGTCCTCGTCATCACCGATCCCGGAGTGGCCGCGACCGGCTGGCCGCAGCGGATCGCCGAGGGACTGGTGTCCTACGGCCTCGCGGCCGAGGTCTTCGACGACGTGCACGTGGAACCGACCGACGTGAGCATGCGCAAGGCGGTCGACCACGCGCGCGGCACCGGCCCGTGGGACGCGTTCGTCGCGGTCGGCGGCGGCTCCAGCATCGACACCGCGAAGGCGGTGAACCTGCTGATGAGCAACGAAGGCGAGCTGATGGACTACGTCAACGCGCCGGTCGGTGGAGGCAGGGCGCCGGAAAAGCCGTTGAAGCCGTTCGTCGCGGTGCCGACGACCACCGGCACCGGCGCCGAGAGCACCACGGTGTGCGTGCTGGACGTGCTGTCGCTGCGGGTGAAGAGCGGGATCAGCCACCTCAGGCTCCGGCCGACGCTGGCGGTGGTCGACCCGAGGCTGTCGCTGAGCCAGCCCGCCGGGGTGACGGCGGCCAGCGGAATGGACATCCTGTGCCACGCCGCGGAAAGCTACACCGCGAAGCCCTACACCGAGTTCGACCGCAAGCGCCCCGAACAGCGGGTGCCGTACTGCGGCTCGAACCCGCTCGCCGACATGTTCGCGGAGAAGTCGCTCGACCTGTTGCGCGAAGCGCTGCCCGCGGCCGTGGAGGACGGCGGCAACGTGCGCGCGCGAGAGGATCTGGCGCTGGCCGCGACGTTCGCGGGCCTCGGCTTCGGCAACGCGGGCGTGCACATCCCGCACGCCAACGCCTACCCGATCGCGGGGCAGGTGCGCGACTTCCACCCCGCGGGCTACCCCGGCGAGGAAGCCATGGTGCCGCACGGGATGGCGGTTTCGCTGACCGCGCCGGAAGCGTTCCGGTTCACCTTCGACGCGGCGCCCGAACGGCACCTGCGGGTCGCCCGCCTGCTGGCGCCGGAGCTGGACGTGCCCGCCGACGCGGACTACCTCCCGGCGGCGTTGAAGGCGCTGATGCGGCGCATCGGCATCCCGAACGGCATCGGCGACGTCGGTTATTCGGAGTCCGATGTGGACGAACTGGTGCGGGGTGCGCTCAAGCAGCAGCGCCTGCTCGCGACCGCGCCGCGGGAAGCGGGCGCCGAGGACCTCGCCGGCGTCTTCCGCCGCTCGGTGGCGCTGTGGTGAGCGCGTACCCGCAGTGGCAGCGGGTTCCGTTGCGCTGGAAGGACAACGACGTCTACGGGCACGTCAACAACGTCGTGCACTACGCACTGATGGACACCGTGATCAACACCTGGCTGATCGAGCGCGGCGGCCTCGACATGCACGAGGGCGACACGATCGGCCTGTGCGTCGAATCGCACTGCAACTACCACGGTTCGGTTTCCTTCCCGGACACGCTTTCGGTGGGGCTGCGGGTCGGGCACCTCGGCCGGACCAGTGTGCGCTACGAGATCGGCATGTACCGGGACGACGAGGTCATCGCGGAAGGCCATTTCGTGCACGTGTTCGTGGACCGGGCCTCTCGCCGCCCAGTCGAGGTCAGCGGGCAGCTCCGCGAAGCGCTGGAAGCCCTGCGGCCGGGCTGATCGGCTCCGGGGTGAATGCCCTGAAGGTGACCTTCGGGGAATCTGACGCCGCGATCTCGCCCCTCGTTCGCTTTGCCTGGGGGGTGCTGATGCCGTGAAGGTGTCCTTCGCGGTGTCAGATTCGCTCAAGGGCTCTTTCGGGGCATGTGGGGTCTCTGTTGGGGTGGCACGGGTTCTTAGGAGGGGTGGAGTTCGGGGTGCTCGGGTTCCCGGAGGTCGCGGTGATGATGTGTGCGTCGATCGGGGTGAGTTGGGTAGCGGAGTGTGGAGCCGCCGGGGTTCCTGAAGGTGACCTTCGGGGAATCTGAGGCCGCGGTCTCGCCCCTCGTTCGCTTTGCCTGGGGGGTGCTGATGCCGTGAAGGTGCCCTTCGCGGCGTCAGATTCCCTCAAGGGCCCTTTCGGGGCATGTGGGGTCTCTGTTGGGGTGGCGCGGGTTCTTCGGAGGGGTGGAGTTCGGGGCGTTCGGGTTCCCGGAGGTCGCGGTGATGATGTGTGCGTCGATCCGGGGAGTTGGGTAGCGGAGCGTGGAGCCGCTGGGGTCCCTGAAGGTGACCTTCGGGGAATCTGACGCCGCGATCTTGCCCCTCGTTCGCTTTGCCTGGGGGGTGCTGATGCCGTGAAGGTGCCCTTCGCGGCGTCAGATTCCCTCAAGGGCCCTTTCGGGGCATGTGGGGTCTCTGTTGGGGTGGCGCGGGTTCTTCGGAGGGGTGGAGTTCGGGGTGCTCGGGTTCCCGGAGGTCGCGGTGATGATGTGTGTGTCGATCGGGGTGAGTTGGGTAGCGGAGTGTGGAGCCGCGGGGGTCCCTGAAGGTGACCTTCGGGGAATCTGAGGCCGCGATCTCGTCCCTCGTTCGCTTCGCCTGAGGGGTGCTGATGCCCTGAAGGTGCCCTTCGCGGCGTCAGATTCCCTCAAGGGCACCTTCGGGGCACCAGTGCGGACACGAGAAGGGGACGCGAGCCGTGAATGCCCAGTACATGCCCGCAAGGACGCCTTCGGTGACCTGGGCGTCCCGGAAGTTCCCTCGCCCGCTTCCGGTCCATCTCGCATGTCCGGGAGGTGGCCTTCGGTGAACTCCTCTTCGCAGGCGTGGCAGTCGTAGAGGTGCGGTGACTTCTTCGTGCGGTGCACTTTCCACAGGAATCCGCACAGCATCCGGATCGTTGCGCCGTTCGGGGGAATCTCTGTTTCGCCGGTCCGATGCCGGACGCCGCCGACAACAGGGCGGAACTCGTCGTTGACCGGGCCGGTGCCGTCGGGATCTTCGATGTTGCCGTGCATATCGCGTCGCCAGCTCATGGGACCAGTCCTCTGTTGCGGATGTTGCGCTGTTGTCTGTGACCAAAACAGCCGGTGCGAAACTGAACCGCAAGTCACTGATCGAGGGATGAATTGGCAGGTCAACCGCCATATTGTTCGTTGCATGGCAGGCAACAGAGCAACCCCGAAAGCGCGCGCACTCGGCGCGGCGCTCCGCGAACTGCGCGAAGAAGCGGGCTTCGGCTTGCGCGAATTCGCCCGCCGGTTGGGAAAGGACCCCGGCACGGTCTCGCGCATCGAAAACGGCAAGCGAGGTGCTGACGTTGCCGAGATCGCCCGGATGCTCACCACGCTCGGCGTGGGCGGGGCGCGGTACGACGAACTGGTCGAGATGGCCCGCGGCGGCACGGCCGGGCCGCTGTGGCTCGCCGTCACCCTCCCGGAGCAACGACAACACCTCGCCGCGGTCTTGGAATTCGAGCGCTCGGCGACAGTGATAACCGACATGGCTCCTCTGTTGATCCCAGGTCTGCTGCAGACCGGCGACTACGCCAGGGCGATCATGTCTGCGGGCGGCGTTCCGGTCTCGGAGATCGAAACTCGTGTCGCCATCAGGATCGGGCGCCGCGACGTAATTCTCAGACGGCATCCGGTCCATTTTGTTGCGCTGATCGGAGAAGCGGCGCTGCGCCAGATGATCGGCGGGCGGAACGTGATACTCGACCAGTGCCGGTACCTGGTGGAGTTGGCCGAAATGTCCAATGTGGATATTCGAGTGATTCCGTTCGACGCAGGCTGGCATCCTGGGCTGGAGACACCGTTCGTGCTCATCGATTCGGATGAGGCGCAGCCGGTGGTCCAGGTCGAGACTCGGATCAGCGGTCTCTTCCTGAGCGACGACGATTACGTGTCCAGATATCGGCAAGCGGCCGATAAGGTGTTCCAGGTGGCGCTGAGCCCGAGCGACTCGGTGTCCCTTATCGCCGCGGAGGTCGACAGGATGGAGCGAGAAGGTGACTGTTACCGGTCAGTGGAAGAAGTCCAGTCGTAGCCAGCAAAGCACTAGCTGCGTGGAGGTGAACCTGGGCGTCATGGTCGGCGTGCGGGACACCAAGGCTCGTGACGCGGGTGCCCTCCGGGTTCCCGCGAGCGCATGGCGTGCCTTCGTCGTGGCAACGGGCGCGGACACTCGCTGAGGCGCGATTCGTTGCGGCGCCCCCGGTTCATCCGATGAGCACCGGGGCGCCGTGCTCTCTCCTCAACTCCCTGCCCTGAAGGCTCCCTTCAGGCCAGCAGCATCCCGCCCAGCCGCATCCCGGTCAGCAGGATCCCGGCGCCCAGCGCTGGTCCGGGCCGATGAGCCGGAGCAGCGCGGCGGCCGAGCCCGGTTTCCCGAAGTAGTACCCCTGCGCCTGGTCGCATTCGAGCGAAGCCAGTATTTCGAGCTGCCGCGAGGTTTCCACGCCTTCGGCGATCACCGTCAGGTCGACGGCGTGCGCCATCGCGATGATGCTGGCGACGATCGCGGCGGCATCCGGGGAGGTGCCCAGTTCGGCGACGAAGGTCTGGTCGATCTTCAGCATGTCGAGCGGCAGCTTGCGGAGCTGGGCGAGTGACGAGTACCCGGTGCCGAAGTCGTCGATGGCCAGCCTGGCGCCGAGATCGCGCAGCTCCTGCAAGACCCCGGAGGCCGCGGCGGGATCCCGCATCAGCGCGCTCTCGGTGACTTCGAGGCACAGCGACTTCGGGGGCAGGCCGGTGATCCGGAGCACCTCGCTGACCGCGGGCACGAGCCCGGGATCTTCGAGCTGGCGCACCGAAAGGTTGACTTCGAGGTCGAGTTCGACGCCGTGTTTCGCGCGCCACCCGGAGACCTCGTGCACGGTCGTGGTGAGCACGTGCGCGCCGATCGTGTTGATCAGGTCGCTTTCCTCGGCGAGCGAGATGAACTCGGTCGGCGACACCGGGCCGTGCGCGGGGTGGTCCCAGCGCAGCAGCGCCTCGACCGCGATGATCCGCTTCGTGGCGATGTCCACCACCGGCTGGTACGCGGGCCAAAGCTGTCCATTGTGGACACCGGCGCGGAGGTCCTGCTCCAGCCGGAGCCTGCGCTGCATCCGCTCGCGCAGCTCCACGTCGAAGAACTCGTACCGGCCCCTGCCCAGCGTCTTCGCCTGGTACATCGCGACATCCGCGTCGCGGAGCAGGTCCTCCGCGGTGCGCTCGTCACCGCGCTCGGCGAGCACGATGCCGACGCTGGCGTCGATGTGGAGCTGCCGCCCGTCCACGGCGACCGGCCTGGTCAGCGCGGCGCGCAGGCGCTCGGAAAGCTGGCGCACCTCTTCCCGGTCGGTGACCGTCGAGGTCACGACGACGAACTCGTCGCCGCCGAGCCTGCCGACGAGATCGCGCGGCGAGACGCACTGGTGCAGCCGTTCCCCGGCGGCCTGCAGGACGCGGTCGCCGACGGAATGGCCGAGCGAGTCGTTGATGACCTTGAACTTGTCGAGGTCGATGAACAGCACCGAGGTCACGTCGGACTGCCCGAGCGCGGCGGTGAGCCTGCGCAGCACGAGCGTGCGGTTGCCGAGACCGGTCAGCGGGTCGTGGGTCGCTTCGTGGGCGAGCCGCTCGGCGATCGCGCGGCGCTCGGTGATGTCGGTGAAGGAGGCGACCACCGACGGCGGGCCGGGATCGTCGGGGTTGAGCGTGCGCGCGGTGAGCGAGAGCCACACCGAGCGCCCTTCCGGGCCCCGCACCCGGACCACGCGCCCGTTCTGCGGCTCGCCGGAGCGGCGGGCCATCGCGGTCGGGTAGCCGTCCTGCGGGATCCGGCGGCCCGCCTCGTCGTAGAGCGCGAGCTCGCTGGTCCGCATGCCGACGAGCGCGGCGCTGCCGATGATGCCGAGTATCCGGTGCGCGGCCGGGTTCGCGGTGGTGATCACCCCGGTCGGCCCGATCACCATCACGCCCTCGTCCAGCGACGCGACCACCGTGCTGAAGTGCTGTTCGGCGCGGCGGCGCGCGGTCTCGTCCGCGCAGACGAGCACGTAGCCGTCGCCCATCTCCGATGCGGACACCCTGATCGCGAGCGCCACGCCGTCGGCGCGGCGGTGGGCCGTCTGGATGACCCCGCCGAAGCGCACGACCCACCCCGGGTCGAGCTGCGCGCCGACGACCTCGCGGACCGGCTTGCCGATCGCCTCGACCGCGGCGCGCGCGTACACGGTCTCCGCGGCGGGGTTCCAGCTCGTGACGACGCCGTGCCGATCGGTCGCGATGATCGCGTCGCTGACGTGCGTGACCAGCGCGGCCTGGTAGCGCAGCGCGGCCGCGGCGGCCTTCTGCGCGGTGATGTCGCGCATGATGGCCTGGTAGGCGGACCGGCCCTGCCAGGTCGTGCGGACCGACACGGTTTCCACGGCCAGCGTTTCGCCGTCGAGGGTGCGCATCGACATCTCGGTCGGCTCCGAGCGCGCGCCCGCGACGCGCAGGCTGGCGATCCTCGACTTCAGCTCGGGGAGCGAATGCGGGTCGACGAAGTCGAACAGCGGCCTGCCGAGCACCGCCTCGGCGCTCGCGGCGGCCGTCATCCGCACCGCGGCGGGGTTCGCGTAGACGACGATGCCGTTCTGGTGGACGCAGATGCCGTCCGGGCTCAGCTCGACGAGCAGCCGGTACCGGTCGGACAGGTCGGCGAGCGCCTGCCGGTCGGTGTGCTGGTCGGTGACGTCGCTCGCGACGCCCGTCAGCCCGCGCACGATGTGGTCACCCACCGTGTTCGCGCGGAGACGGATCCAGCGCTGGTCGCCGTCCGGGCTGCGGTAGGCCTGGTCGAGTTCGACCTCGTCACCGACCTTCGACGACTTCGACAATGCGGTCAATGGAGCAACCAGTTCCGCCAAACGGTCGCGGATCTCGGTCGGATTTGTCCCGGTTAAGCTGAGCACACGAGGGATTTGCGGAGTCCAGGTGACGGTGTTCGTGGTGAAGTCGGCAGACCAGCTCGCCATGGTTTCGGTGGCGGGCGGGATTTCGGCGCCGGCGAGTTGCCCGGCCACGGCGTCCGCGCCGCGGTCTTCGGTGGCGTCGTGGCCCCCTGCCTCCATGTCCCGTCCGATCCGCAGTCCCGCCGTTCCCCGTTTCGATCACGGGCGTTCGCTGTGCCCACAGTAAGCCGCGGAGGCACAATGAGCACACCCCTTGTCTACGAAAATTGGTCTCTACCACCTGGGATCACATCCGGTGGTCGGGCCGATACGCGAGCAGACGCGGATCAGGATGACCGGTCCGGACCGGGCCGGTCACACGGTAGAAGAAAGCCGAGGCCGGATTATGGGTCGTAACGGGTCAGGATTCGTGGGTATCGGTGCCGTCAGCGCGTACGGCTGGGGGCGTGAGTGCCTGTGGGACGGGCTCGCCACCGGGAAACCGGCGGCGACCCGTGTCGACGGCTACGGCCACGCGGACGGCGGCGACGGCGGCTGGGTGGCGCACGTGCCGTTCGGCGGAGAGCCGGAGGACGGGCTCGGCCGGTTCGCCAGGGCGATGCGGGCCGCCGCCCGCGAAGCCGTCGCGGACGCCGAAGCGCGGGGCTGGCGGCCGGGGCGGCGCGTCGGGCTGGTGCACGGCGTCTCGCTCGGTGAGGCGGACCTGTGGCGGGAGTTCTACCTCGACTGCGGCGGCGAGCGGCCGGTGCGCGACTACCTGGCCCAGCTCCCGTCGACGCCGGTCGCGATGCTGATGAAGGAGTTCGGCTTCCACGGCCCAGCCATGACGATCAGCGCGATGTGCGCGTCCGGCAACGCCGCCGTGCTCACCGCGAAGATGTGGCTCGATTCCGGATTCGCCGACGACGTCGTCGTGGTCACCACCGACGTGTCCCTGACACCCGAGAACGTGGCCCATTTCGTGCGGCTGGGCGCGGCCCACACCGACACCGAGCCGCTCGACGGCTGCCGCCCGTTCCAGAAGGGCAGCCGCGGTTTCGTCCCCGGCGAGGCCTCCGTCGCGATGATCGTGTCGAAGGAGGCCACGAACCCGTACGCGAAGCTGCTCGGGGGAGCCATCACCCACGAGGCCTTCCACCCCACCGCGATCGACCCGGCGTGGACGGAGGTCGACGCCTGCTACGCGGGCGCGCTGGAGAACGCCGGCGTCTCCGGTGATGCCATCCGCTACTTCTCCGCGCACGGCCCCGGTACCAAGCAGTGCGACGAGGCGGAGGCCGCGATGGTCGAGCGGTTCTTCCGGCCCGATACCGGGATCTACTCGACGAAGCCGCTGACGGGGCACTGCCAGTCGGCGTCCGCGATGCTCGAACTCGCGCTCGCGAGCATGAGCTACGAGCGCGGCAGGATCCTCGCGCCCGTCCCGGTCGCCGAGGCCCATCCGCAACTGCTCAGCGGCCCCACCGTGATGGAGGACGGCCTGGTGTTCAAATCCGCGCTCGGCATGGGCGGCTACGACACCGGCGTAGTGCTGGCGCCGCCGTCCTAGTCCACTGTGGAGGGTCGGCTCAGTTGCCGGTGAAGGTCGCCTTCCCCGGCCCGTCGGCCAGGAACGAGCGCACCGCGGCCGGGAGGTCACGCGTGCGGTAGAGATCCGCGGCGATCGCGGTGATGTGCTCGTTCGCTTCGTCGACACCGCCGCGTTCGAAATGCGCGAGCACTTCCTTCGTCGCGGCGTGCGCCTTCGTCGGCCCTTCCGCGAGCGAGGCCGCGAACGCGCGCGCGGCCTCGTCGAACCCGTCGGCGGGCAGCACGCGGTTCACCACGTTCCAGCGCTCCAGCGTCGCCGCGCTGTAGCGGTCGCCGGTCATCACGAACTCCTTCGCCCTGGCGACACCGGCCCGCGCGGCGAGGCGCTGCGTGCCGCCCATCGTCGGCGTCAGCCCGACGACCTTTTCCACCAGGCCGAACTTCGCGTTGTCCGTGGCCAGGAGCAGGTCGCACGCGACCGCCACCTCGAACGCCCAGGTCAGGCACAGCCCGTGCGCGGCGAACACGGTCGGGAACGGCAGTGCCGCGATCCGGTTCGGCAGCGCGAGCATGCGGTCGAAGAGCACCTTCGCGCGATCGGGGCCGTCCTGCGCGGCGAACAGGCCCACGTCGACGCCGCCGCTGACGATCTTGCCCTCGGCGCGCACCAGCAGCGCCCTGGTGTGCTCGGCCTCGACCTCGTCCAGCGCGGCGTCCAGTGCTTCGTGGAGCTGCGCGGTGTACAGGTTCAGCGGCCCGGCGTCGATCGTCAGCACCGCGAGACCGTGCTCGCTGAACTCGACCGTGGCGGGTGCGGCGGGTGCGGTGGTCACGCCGCTCATCGTAGGGGCAGGATGGGCCGCGTCCAGCCAAGTCGGGGTCGGGGAGACCACAGGTGACCGTCACCACGCGCAAGAAACCGGGCAAGTTCACGGCATGGCTGCTCGAAGGGGAGCACAAGCGCGCCGAACAGCTCAAGGGTGGGCGGCGCGAACCGGTCAAGCGGCACGACCACCCCTGGTGGAAGGTGATGTGCCTGACCGGGGTCGACTACTTTTCGACCCTCGGCTACCAGCCGGGGATCGCGGCGCTGGCGGCGGGCGTGCTCTCGCCGCTGGCCACGATCGTGCTGGTGCTGCTGACCCTCGGCGGCGCGCTGCCGATCTACCGCAGGGTGGCCGCGGAAAGCCCGCACGGCCAGGGCTCCATCGCCATGCTCGAACGGCTGCTGTCGTGGTGGAAGGGCAAGCTGCTCGTCCTCGTGCTGCTCGGGTTCGTCGCCACGGACTTCGTGATCACCATCACGCTGTCCGCCGCCGACGCGACCGCCCACGTCGTCGAGAACCCGTTCGTGCCGGATTTCCTGCACGACAAGGGCGTGCTCATCACGCTCGTGCTGATCGCGTTGCTCGGCGCGGTGTTCCTCAAGGGGTTCGCCGAGGCGATCGGCGTCGCGGTGGTGCTGGTCGGGACGTTCCTCGCGCTCAACGTGGTCGTGGTGGCCGTCGCGCTGACGCACGTGTTCTCCAGTCCCGATCTCGTCGTCAACTGGCAGAACCTGGTGCTCTCGGAGCATCCGGACCCGTGGCTGATGGCCGGGGTCGCGCTGCTGGTCTTCCCGAAGCTGGCGCTCGGCCTTTCCGGGTTCGAGACCGGGGTTTCGGTGATGCCGCTGGTGCGCGGCAGGGAAGGGGAATCCGACGACGAGCCGGTGGCGCGGATCCGGAACACCCGCCGCCTGCTGGTCACCGCCGCGCTGATCATGAGCGCCTTCCTGATCACCAGCAGCTTCGCCACCACCGTGCTGATCCCGCAGCACGAGTTCGAGGCGGGCGGCCAGGCCAACGGGCGCGCGCTGGCGTTCCTCGCGCACAGCTACCTCGGCGACGTCTTCGGCACCGTCTACGACGTCAGCACGATCGCGATCCTGTGGTTCGCCGGCGCGTCCGCGATGGCGGGGCTGCTCAACATCGTGCCGAGGTACCTGCCGCGCTACGGCATGGCACCGGACTGGGCGCGCGCGACGCGGCCGCTGGTGATCGTGGTCGCGGTGATCGCGTTCGTGATCACCTGGATCTTCGACGCGAACGTGGAAGCGCAGGGCGGCGCGTACGCGACCGGGGTGCTGGTGCTCATTTCCTCGGCCGCCGTCGCGGTCACGCTTTCGGCGAAGAGAATGCAGCAGAAGCGCGCGTTCATCGCGTATTCGGTGATCACCGTGGTGTTCGCCTACACCACGATCGCGAATATCGTGGAACGCCCCGACGGCGTGAAGATCGCCGCGTTCTTCATTCTGGCGATCATCACCACGTCGCTTGTTTCCCGTGCGACCCGTTCACTGGAACTGCGCGTCGACGAAGTCGATTTCGACGCCGCCGCCACCCGCATTCTCGACAAGGCGGTCCGCAGCGGGCACGTCCGCATCATCGCGAACGAACCGGATGCGCGCGACGAGGAGGAATACCGCGAGAAGGAGCGGGAAGCGCGGGAGGACAACCACATCCCCGCCGACTCGGCGCTGATCTTCCTGGAGGTCACCATCTCGGACGCTTCGGACTTCGAGTCGACGCTGCGGGTGCGGGGCGAAAAGCGGTACGGGTACCGGATCCTGCGGGTGACCAGCCCGTCGATCCCGAACGCCATTGCGGCCATCCTGCTGCACATCAGGGATGAAACGGGCAAACTGCCGCACATCTACTTCGCGTGGACGGAGGGGAACCCGTTCCGGTTCATCGTGCGGTACCTGATCTTCGGCGACGGCGACATCCCGCCGGTGACGCGCGAGGTGCTGCGCCGGGCCGAACCGGAGCCGGGGCGGCGCCCGCTCGTCCACGTCGGCTGAGACCCGGTGGCCCGGTGGCCCGCCCGTCGCCCAGCCGCCACCCCCCAGGGAGTCGCTGCGCGCCGCTGTTTCAATGGGCACATGATCACCTGCGTCGTGGACTACGTCATCGACCCGGCCAAGATCGAGGACTTCGAGCGGTTCGCGCGGCGGTGGATGGACCTGGTGGAACGGCACGGCGGCATCCACCACGGCTACTTCCTGCCCGCGGAAGGCGCCAGCGACGAAGCCCGCGCCCTGTTCAGCTTCGAGAGCCTGGCCGCGTACGAGGAGTACCGGACCCTGTTCGGCACCGACCCCGACTTCGTCGAAGCCGACCGGATCCGGGACGAAACCGGCTGCGTCCTCCGCTACCGGCGCACGTTCATGCGCCCGCTGTTACCGGATTCGGACTAACGGAGGCCATCCTGTGGTCGGATCCGGAACCGGCGGATCGGCCATACCCTTGGCGGATGCGGCACAACGCGACGAGCCCGCCCTCGGTCGCCGAGCGCGTGCTGGATCTGCTGGGCGCGTTCAGCACCGAGCGGCGGGCGCTGAGCCTGTCCGAGCTGAGCCGCCGCGCCGGGCTGCCGTTGTCGACGGCGCACCGGCTGGTCGGTGAGCTGGCCAAACGCGGCGCGCTCGAACGGGACGGCGACGGCCGGTACCGCGTCGGGCTCTGGCTGTGGGAGGTCGCGGCGCTGGCGCCGCGGGGCACCGGCCTGCGCGAGAACGCGATGCCGTTCCTGGAGGACCTGTACGAGGCGACGCACGAGAACGTGCAGCTCGCCGTGCTGGACGGCGCCGAGGTCGTCTACCTGGAGCGGATTTCCGGGCGCGCCGCGGTGAACGTCGTGTCGCGGGTCGGCGGGCGGCTCCCCGCGCACGCGACCGGGGTCGGGCTGGCGCTGCTGGCGCATTCGCCGTCGGCGGCCGAGAACGTGCTGGCCGAGCCGCTGAAGCGGTTCACGGACAAGACGATCGGCACCGAGGAGCTGCTCCGCCGGACGCTGGCGACCGTGCGGCGGGACGGGTTCGCGATCAGCGACGGGCAGATCGAACTCATCGCGCTGTCCGTGGCGGCGCCCGTGTTCGGCGCCGACGGCGAGGTGGCGGCCGCGATCTCGATCGTGGTGCCCGCCGAAAGCACCGACCCGTTCGTCCTGGTGCCCGCGGTCCGTGCCGCCGCGAGGGGCATCTCCCGCGCCCTCGGCGCCCCTCTGCACCGCACTCCGTGATCTTGGCACCGTGCCAAGGAGTCTTCTGCTGAGTGGAAGGAGTGCTGCTGAGGGGCGTGCTCGCCGGGCAGACTGCGAGCATCGGAGAGGAAAGGAGGCCCGGTGGCGTCGAAGGTGACCAGCACCCAGGTCGGCATCATCGGGGCGGGCCCCGCCGGGTTGCTGCTGTCCCATCTGCTGCACCGCGAGGGGATCGATTCGGTCGTCCTCGAAGCGCGCGACCGGGCCTACGTCGAGCAGCGCGTGCGCGCGGGGGTGTGCGAGCAGCCGACCGTCGACCTGCTCGACGAGATCGGCCTCGGCACGCGGTTGCACGCCGAAGGCCTGCCGCACCACGGGTTTTCGCTCCGGTTCGACGGCGAGGACCACCGGATCGCGCTCACCGAGCTCACCGGTAAGTCGATCACGGTGTACGGGCAGCAGGAGATCGTCAAGGACCTGATCGCCGCGCACGCCGGGCCGCCCATCGAGTTCGAAGTGTCCGATGTGGACGTGCACGGGATCGCGTCGGACACCCCGTCGGTGACCTACACCGATTCCGGCGGGCACCGGCGCGAGCTGCGCTGCGAGGTGATCGCGGGCTGCGACGGCTTCCACGGCATCAGCAGGCGCGCCATCCCGGCCGGTGCGCTGCGCACGTTCGACCGCGAGTACCCGTTCGCCTGGCTCGGCGTGCTCGCGAAGACGCCGCCGTCGGACGAGGAGCTGATCTACACCCACCACGAGCGCGGGTTCGCGCTGCACAGCATGCGCTCGCCCGAGATCACCCGCCTCTACCTGCAGGTGGCGCCGGACGAGGACATCGCGGCCTGGCCGGACGAGCGGATCTTCGCCGAGCTGCGGGCGCGGCTGGCCACGACCGGCGGCTTCGCGCTGCACGAGGGCCCGGTGCTGGACAAGGGGGTCACGCCGATGCGCAGCTTCGTCGCCGAGCCGATGCGGTACGGCAGCCTCTTCCTCGCCGGGGACGCCGCGCACATCGTCCCGCCGACCGGCGCCAAGGGGATGAACCTCGCCGTCGCCGACGTCGTGGTGCTGTCCAGGGCGCTGTCGGATCTGCTGCGGCACAACGACTCTGCCGGGGTGGAGTCCTATTCGGACACTTGCCTGCGCAGGGTGTGGCGCGCGGAGCACTTCTCGTGGTTCATGACCTCGATGCTGCACGTCGACCCGGCCGCCGACGGGTTCGGCCGCCGCCTGCAGCTTTCGCAGCTCCGGTACACGGCCTCGTCGACGGCGGCCGCGACCAGCCTCGCGGAGAACTACGTCGGCCTGCCCTTCACCTGAACTGGTCAACCTGGGGTTGACGAAGTCCTATTCGTCAACCTATGGTTGACGCATGAGCGAACCAACCCAGAACCCGGTGCGGCTCGACGAGCTGATCACGTTCGTCAAGCAGGCACATCCCGAATCCGACGCACTGACCCAGCTCTCCGACGCGGTGCTCGCCGGTGAGCACCTCGGCGAGGTGGCCGACCACCTCATCGGGCACTTCGTCGACCAGGCCCGCCGCTCCGGCGCGTCCTGGACGGAAATCGGCCAGAGCATGGGCGTGACCAAGCAGGCGGCGCAGAAGCGGTTCGTGCCCAAGGGGGTCGACCAGGCGTCGCTGGATTCGTACCAGCGCGTTTACGGCCGCTACACCGACAAGGCCCGCCGCGTGATCGTCGGGGCGCAGCAGGCCGCGATGTCGATGCACAGCCCCGTGATCGGGACCGAGCACCTGCTGCTCGGGCTGATTTCGGAGGAAACCGGGCTCGCCGCCAAGGTGATCGAAAAGCTCGGCGCGCCGCTGGCCGAAGCCAGGGAAAAGGCCGTCGCCGCGGCCGGGCCGCGCGGAGCGTCCTCAGTGGACGCTCCGTCGTTCACCGCGCCGGCGAAGAAGTCCGTGGAGCTGACGCTGCGCGAGAGCCTGCGCCTCGGGCACAATTTCGTTGGTACCGAACACATCCTGCTCGCCCTGCTCGAACTCGGCGAGGGCACCGGCCCGGAGGTGCTCGCCGAACTCGGTGTCACGAAGGATGCGGCAGAGGCCGAAATCGTCGCCGAGATCCAGAAGATACTCGACAAGTAGACCAACTTTCGGCGGTGTTGCCAAATCACCAACATTGCCTAACGTCCGGTACGTCCCTTGGGGCAGGGGACGAACCGGACGAGAGGCGGATCATGAAGGCACGATCTCTGGTGATGGGGCTGGTCACGGGCGCGGCATGCGTGCTGACCAGTGTGTTCGGGGCCGGTGCGGCGAGTGCGGACGTGCAGCCGTACATCGTCGGCGGGAGTGACGCCGATCAGACGTACTCGTTCATGGTGTCGTTGCAGGACCCCTCCGGCGGGCACTTCTGCGGCGGCTCCCTGATCAAGGCCGACTGGGTGGTCACCGCCGCGCACTGCGTCCAGGGCACCTCGGCGGACCAGATCCAGGCGCGGATCGGCACCACGGACCGCACGCAGGGCGGCGAGGAGGCGAAGGCCAAGAAGGTCATCGTCAACCCCGACTACAACCCGCAGGGCGCCGGCGGCGACATCGCGCTCGTGCAGCTCGCCTCGCCGGTGAAGGCGGAGACCGTCGCGCTGGCCGCGGGCGCCGACGCCGGCACCAAGTCCAGGCTGATCGGCTGGGGGCAGACCTGCCCCGAGCGCGGCGGCTGCGACGCGCCGGTCAAGCTCCAGCAGCTCGACACGAGCGTGGTCGACGCGGGCAAGTGCCAGGGCATCGACGGCAAGGTCGAGCTGTGCACGGACAACCCCGGCGGCAAGGCCGGCGCGTGCTACGGCGACTCCGGTGGCCCGCAGGTCGTGCAGACCGACGGCAAGTGGCAGCTGATCGGCGTCACCAGCCGCAGCGGCAACGACAGCTCCACCTGCGCGACCGGCCCGTCGATCTACACCTCGGCGGTCGCCTACACGTCGTGGATCGACCAGAACACCGGAAGCTGATTTCGGGGCAGGAAACGGGGGTGTCTTCCGGCGCGGGGCCGGAAGGCACCCCCCTTTTTTTCTCGCCGGACATTCGGGGGACGATCCACAAAGGACGCCGTGATTCCGTGCGCTAGCAAGGCTTTCCCGTGCCCTGAAGGTGACCTTCGGGGATTTGGACGTCCGAAGGGGAGTCTTCGTTTCCGCGTGGTTGCCGCGGTGTCATGCCCTGAGGGTGGCCTTGGGGGACTCTGACGTCACTTTTTCCACCTTCGCAGGTGTGCGCCCGGGGTCGTTCATGCCCTGAGGGGGCCTTTGGGGGAATCTGATGCCGCGAAGGGGGCCTTCAGGGCATCAGCGTCGCTATGCCGTGCGCCGTGAGGGGCGAGATCGCGGTGTCAGATTCCCCGAAGGTGCCCTTCCGGGAATTTGCGGCCAGCTTCCGGCGGGCCTGCTCCGGCTATCCGGCACTGGAGTCGACGCGTACCCATCATCGCGGTGACCTTCGGGGATTTGGATGTCCGAAGGGGAGCCTTCGTTTGGCGGGGCGGGCGCGGCGCTATGCCTTGAGGGTGGCCTTGGGGGGCTCTGACGCCACTTTTTCCACCTTCGCAGGGGGTGCGGCCGGGGCTGTTCATGCCCTGAGGGGGCCCTTGGGGGAATCTGATGCCGCGAAGGTGCCCTTCAGGGCGTCAGCGTCGCTATGCCGTGCGCGGTGAGGGGCGAGATCGCGGCGTCAGATTCCCCGAAGGCGCCCTTCCGGGAATTTGCGGCCAGCCTCCGACGGGCCCGGCCCGCTCCGGCCACCCGGCACTGGAATCGATGCGCACCCATCATCGCGGTGACCTTCGGGGATTCGGTTGTCCGAAGGGAACCCTTCGTTTGGCGGGGCGGGCGCGGCGCTATGCCTTGAGGGTCGCCTTCGGGGACTCTGACGCCACTTTTCCCACCTTCGCAGGGGTGCGCCCGGGGTCGTTCATGCCCTGAGGGGGCCCTTGAGGGAATCTGATGCCGCGAAGGTGCCCTTCAGGGCATCAGCGTCGCTATGCCGTGCGCGGTGAGGGGCGAGATCGCGGCGTCAGATTCCCCGAAGGCGCCCTTCCGGGAATTTGCGGCCAGCCTCCGACGGGCCCGGCCCGCTCCGGCCACCCGGCACTGGAATCGATGCGCACCCATCATCACGGTGACCTTCGGGGATTCGGATGTCCGAAGGGAACCCTTCGCTCCCGCGCGGCCAGCACGATGCCATGCCCCGAAGGTCACCTTCAGGGACCTGGACGCCCCAAGGGAACCCCTCGCCACCGAGCAAGCCCGCGACTGTCCTTTCCGGACATCAGCGCACCCTCGACCGGCGGCGGGTCACATCACGCCCGCCCGCTCCCGGACCGACCCAACAGGGAGCCGGAATCCGGGAGCGGGCGGGAAGACCTCAGGCCGTGCTCTCCGCGCGGTCGTCGGTCGCCCACGCGGTGTGGAACGAGCCGCCCTTGTCCACCCTGCGGTAGGTGTGCGCGCCGAAGTAGTCGCGCTGCCCCTGCACCAGTGCCGCCGGGAGCCGTTCCGCGCGCAGGCCGTCGTAGTAGGCGAGCGCGGTGGAGAAGCCGGGGGTCGGGATGCCGAGCCGCACGGCGGTGGCGATCACCGAGCGCCACGAGTCCTGCGCGTCCTCGACGGCCTTGCGGAAGCCACCCGAGGTGAGCAGCGTCGGCAGGCCCGGCTCGTCGGCGTAGGCCGCGGTGATGTCGTTGAGGAACTTCGCCCTGATGATGCAGCCGCCGCGCCAGATCGAGGCGACCTTGCCGAGATCGATGTCCCAGCCGTATTCGGTCGCGCCCGCCTGGATCTGGTTGAAGCCCTGCGCGTAGGCCACCACCTTCGACGCGTACAGCGCCTGCTCGACATCGTCGGCGAAGGCGGACGCCTCGCTGCCCGACAGCGGCGACAGTGGCGTTCGAGCGGGCCCGCCGAGGCCGCGGGCGGCCTCGCGCAGATCGGCCGAACCGGACAGCGAGCGCGAGAACACCGCTTCGGCGATCCCGGAGATCGGGACGCCGAGGTCCAGTCCGATCTGGACGGTCCAGCGGCCGGTGCCCTTCTGCTCCGCCTGGTCGGTCACGATGTCGACGAACGGCTTGCCGGTCCCGGCGTCGGTGTGCGCGAGGACCTGCGAGGTGATCTCGATCAGGTAGGAGTCGAGCCTGCCGGTGTTCCAGTTCCGGAACACCTCCGCGATCTGCGCCGGCTCGTACCCGGCGGCGCCGCGCAGCAGGTCGAACGACTCCGCGATGAGCTGCATGTCGGCGTACTCGATGCCGTTGTGCACCATCTTCACGAAGTGCCCGGCACCGTCGGCGCCGACGTGCGTGCAGCACGGCTCGCCGTCGACCTTCGCCGAAATGTCCTCGAAGAGCGGGCCGAGTGACTCGTAGGACTCCTTGGACCCGCCGGGCATGATGCTCGGCCCGTGCAGCGCGCCTTCCTCGCCACCGGAAACCCCGGTGCCGACGAAGTGCAGACCTTGCTCCCGCAGCGCGGCTTCGCGGCGCCGCGTGTCCGCGAAGTGCGCGTTGCCCGCGTCGACGATCACGTCACCGGGTTCGAGCAGCGGCGCGAACTCCTCGATCACGGCGTCGGTCGGCCTGCCTGCCTTGACCATGATCACCACCTGGCGTGGGCGTTCGAGCGCGTCGACGAACTCCCGCGCGGAGTACGCCGGGATGAACTCGCCCTCGTCGCCGAACTGCTCGACCAGATCGCGGGTCCGTTGCTCCGAGCGGTTGTGCAGTGCCACGGTGTGCCCGTGCCGCGCCAGATTGCGCGCGAGGTTCCTGCCCATCACCGCAAGCCCCGTGACCCCGATGCTCGCCTTCTTGCTCATGGATAGCACTGCCTTCCCGGTGTCTTGATTCCCTCGCAGACTATCCCGCGCGAGGCGCGCGCCGCCGTGGCGATCCATCCCGCGGACGTCTCCTACTGGCGTTTTGATCAGTTACCTGCAACGCTGCTCGGTGTCATCGTCGCGCTCCCCTCCGTGAGAAGTTAGAGTCAGGGGCTCGTTCGGACTTGGAGGCAGCAGTGAGTACCCCGGGGGTGCGCTGAATGGCGAGCACCGTCACCTCACGTCGCAAGCAGCTCGGCAACGAGTTGCGGCACGCGCGGGCCGCGGCGGGCATGACCCAGCAGCAGGTGGCCGACGTCCTCGGCTGCACCCAGGGCAAGGTCAACAAGATCGAGTCCGGCTCGGTCGGTGTCAAGCTCGGCGACGTCCGCGCCATGCTCGAAGCCTTCGGTGTCAACGGCGAGGAGTCCGAGACGCTGCTGGAGCTGGCGCGTGCCGCCGCCGGGCAGCGCGGGCACTGGTCGGGCTACCGCGCGGTGGTGCCGCACTGGTTTCGCACCTTCACCGATCTCGAGCCCGCTGCCGCCGAAATCATGACGTGGCACGGCGAGCGGATCCCCGGCCCGCTGCAGTCCGAGCACTACATGCTCAAGCAGTTCACCGAAGCGGGCGCCACGGACGTGACCTCGCTGGTGCGCAACCGCCTCGATCGCAAGGCCGTGTTCGACCAGCAGCAGCCGCCGTACTACCGGTTCATCCTCAGCGAGGCCGCGTTGCGCCGCGCACCGGGCGGCGGCGCGCCCGCGGTGATGCTCGACCAGGTGGAGCACCTGCTCGAACTCGACAAGCGCGCCAGGGTGTACGTGCACATCCTGCCGTTCGACGCGCGGCTCGCCTCGGTGCCGAACGACTTCACCATCATGCGGTTCGCCGACCGCACCCGCGACTTCGTCTACATCGAACACTCGGCGGGCGGCCACTACCTCGACGAGCCGAAGGACTTCCAGCTCTTCGTCGACTCGTGGGACAGGCTGCGCGGTGCCGCGCTGGAACGCCAGGACAGCAGGGAGTTCCTCGCCTCGCTCGCCGACGACTACCGCAAGAAGATGATCGTCTAGCGGTTCGTCGGCTGGGCAGGGGTGCCCGCCTCGATGAAGTCCTTCACCGCCAGGAACACCCATGGCGCGGGCTCGGGCGTGGCCCCGGCGGGCCTTGCTTCCTCACCGGTGCCGACGTGATCGAGCCAGGCGTGCCGCGGTGTGCTGAACGATCCCGGCACGACGGTCCACCGCCTGGCGTCCTCCGGTGCCTCCTGGCCGTCCGGTCCGCCGGGCTCGCGGTCGTCCGCGGTCGAGATGCGGACGGTCATCCGGCCACGGCTTCCAGCGCGCGCCTCGCGTTGCCCGCGGCGGCGAGGCACTGTTCGCACGGCATTCCCGCGCCGAGCCGGAGCCACTCCACTTCGGACGGACAGAGCTCGGCGCCGCAGCGCGCGCTCATCGGGCCGCACTGCACGTCGCCTGGCTGGAGCTGGAACAGGTGCGCGGTGCGGCGGGTCTCGCCGACCGCGCCGTGGGCCATCCTGGCGATCACGGTGACCGGTTCCGGCCAGTCCTCCCGCAGGTACCAGACCGCGCTGGCGTCGTCGTCGAGGGTCAGCCAGTCGAGCATGCGGCGCATCGCGGCGGCCGGGGTGGGCACCCCGGCGGCGACCTCGTGCCCGTTGACCCGCCCGACGACCATGAACGGGGCAGGCGCGGTGTCGCGTGCCGGAGGGCGGGGCGCGCACCCCGTCCCCGGTCGCACCGCGGTGGTATCCCGCATGGTCACCATCGATCCTCCCCAGGGGGCTGCCACGGACTTTCGAGGCCCGCGACCGGAGGCAAGTGTCACCGTACTGGTGGTACGGGTGGCTATTCCCTTACCGCTTGACCCCAGCCGCTGGGATTAATCCTACTACTGGAATAATCTTGGTGTCGAGTGATCAACACTGGGGTCACTCGGACGGACCTTTCGCAGACGCCGTATGACCCAACAGATTGCGGGAGCCAGCTCGTTTGCGCACGTCACAAGCCGGTTCTGAACTAGGCACGGAGGTTGGATCAGATGTCGGATTATCTCGCCACGGCGGATTACGACCCGGGGACCGCAGTAGCACTCTTCGACGACGCCGGGTGGGAAAAGTCGTATGCGAGTGAGCCAAACGGCGGCAACTGTGTCGAAGTTCACCTCGGGGTGTCCGGCCTGGTCGGGGTGCGGGACACGAAGCTCGCCGAGAGCCCGGTGTTCGTCTTCGGCACCGGCGAGTGGGAGGCCTTCCTCACCGCGGTGAAGGCGGGCCAGTTCGACCTGCCCGCCGCCTGAGGCGCGCGTCACCGGCGGCACCCGCCGAACGGATGACCGGATCGGACAGGTTTCCGGCGGGTCCTCCCGCGCCGATGTGATCCGTGTTACCTGTGAGCCATGGGTGAGCGCGATCGAGTGACGGAGACCGGTGTCGGCAGGCGGGCGTTCCTCGGGAGCACGATGCTGGGCGCCGCCGCGGTGACGGCGGTACACGCGGCGACGCCCGCGGCGGCGGAACCGGCGGCGATCGGGCGGCGCCGCCGGTTCCGCCTCGGCGTCAACTACACGCCGTCGGCGCGCTGGTTCCACCACTGGCAGGACTGGCACACCGACGAGATCCGCCGGGACCTCGACGACATCGCGCGCCTCGGGCTCGACCACATCCGGATCATGCTGCTGTGGTCGGAGTTCCAGCCGGAGCCACGGCTGGTCAGCAGGGAGAAGCTGGACCGGCTCGCGCTGCTGCTCGACCTCGCCGACGACGCGGGTCTCGACGTCGAGCCGACGGTGTTCAACGGGCACATCTCGGCGCGGTACTGGACGCCGAACTGGCTGCAGGCGAAACCCGCGCCGGTCAACTGGTTCACCGACCCCGCCGCGCTCGAGGCGCAGCACGCGTTCCTGCGTGCACTGGCGGGCGCGATCGGGCGGCACCGGCGGTTCATGGGCTTCGACCTGTCGAACGAGCCGTACTACTACTGGGACTCCTTCGCCGGGTTCGAGCTGACACCGGCGCAGGCCGACCACTGGTACACCGTGCTCGCGGCGACCGCGGGCGAGGTCGCGCCGGGCAAGGCGAACACGGTCGGGTGCGACTCGGCGCCGTGGGACGCCACCGGCGACAGGTACTTCACGAGGAAGGCGCTCGCGACCGCGGGCGCGATCACCGCGATCCACCCGTGGACCTCGTTCAAGCTGATACTGAAGACCGACCCGCTCGGCCCGCTCGCGACGCACAACGCGGAGCGGCTCGTCCAGCTCATGCAGGCCTACGGCGAACCGGGGCGGCCGTGCTGGGTGCAGGAGGACGGCGCGGCGCCATCGCTGCACTTCTCCGACGCGACCCGGCCACTGCTCGGCGAGTGGATGAAGCGCTCGATCCGGAACGCGGCGAGTTCCGCGCACCTGCTTGGGTTCACCTGGTGGTGCTCGCACGACGTGTCGGAAACGCTGGTGCCGAAGCTGAACCCGCTGGAGTACGACCTCGGCCTCTACACGAACGACCGCAAGCTGAAGCCCGCGGGCAAGGCGCTGCGCGAACTGGCCGCCGAGTTCGACCGCACGCCACCGCGCCCCGAACCGCGCGCGACCGGGATCGTCGTCCCGGACGCGGCACCGGGCAAGGGCACGGACCTGTTCTTCGCGCTGGCGGGCAAGGGCACGCGGGCGGCGCTGGTGCTGGAAAGCCGCGCCGGTGATGCCGCCCATCTGAAGGCGCGCGGCATCACCACCCTCGTCCGCCCCTGACGGTCCGGGACCGGTCAGCATGCGTGTTCCCGGCCGCACGCTCCGGTAGGGGTCGAGTGAGGGCGTTGGGGGTGCTTCCCCATGCCCTGAAGGCGTCCTTCAGGGTCTTCAACGCCGCGAATGCGGCCTTCGCGTGCCTTGTCCGTTCGTCGCGTGCCTGCTGTGCTCTCGCGCTGATGCCCTGAAGGGCGCCTTGAGGGAATCTGGTGCCGTGAAGGACGCCTTCAGGGCATCGGCCTGGGCATGCTCGCGCGCCGCGAAGGCAGGAAATGTGGCGTCAGATGCCGTGAGGGCGTCCTTCGGGGCGTGTGTCCGGCCCGCCGGGAAATTCGGGTCGGTGGAGTGCGTTTAGCCCGCGAACCGCACTCTGCCGACCCGGTCGGACTCAGGTGGCGGGCTTGAGGGCGGGGATGCCCTGAAGGCGTCCTTCAGGGTCTTCAACGCCGTGAATGCGTCCTTCGCGTGCCTTGTCTGCTCGTCGCGTGCCTGCTGTGCTCTCGCGCTGATGCCCTGAAGGGAGCCTTGGGGGAATCTGGTGCCGTGAGGGCGTCCTTCAGGGCGTGTGCCCGGCCCGCCGGGAAATTCGGGTCGGTGGAGTGCGTTTAGCCCGCGAACCGCACTCTGCCGACCCGGTCGGACTCAGGTGGCGGGCTTGAGGGCGGGGATGCCCTGAAGGCGTCCTTCAGGGACCTCAACGCCGCGAATGCGGCCTTCGCGTGCCTTGTCCGCTCGTCGTGCCTGCTGTGCTCTCGCGCTGATGCCCCGAAGGGCGCCTTGAGGGAATCTGGTGCCGTGAAGGACGCCTTCAGGGCATCGGCCTGGGCATGCTCGCGCGCCGCGAAGGCAGGAAATGTGGCGTCAGATGCCGTGAGGGCGTCCTTCGGGGCATGTGTCCGGCCCGCCGGGAAATCCGGGTCGGTGGAGTGCGTTTAGCCCGCGAACCGCACTCCGCCGACCCGGTCGGACTCAGGTGGCGGGCTTGAGGGCGGGGCGGGTCCGGCGCCAGGCGACGGCGAGGAACGCGATCAGGGCGAGCAGCGGGATCGTGCTGATGCCCCAGCTCAGCCCCATCGGCGGGCCGGGCTGTTCGAGCACCGGCAGCACCGGCAGCGCACCCGTGCCGCGGCCGGCCGGGCCGTCGACCTGGAACCGCAGTTGCCAGTCGCCGTCGCTGGGCAGCGACTTGATGTCCCAGCCCCACACGTCCAGTTTGCGGGGGTGCCGCACGAGCGGCTGCGGGCGGTTCACCGCCCCCTTCGGGTTGACCTTGGTGACCAGTCCGGACTTGCCCTCGATCCCGCCGTCGGGGATGAAGGTGAAGTCGAGCGACTGCTCGGCCCGCACCGGCCAGGTGCTGAACCCGACGGTCAGCACGTACGGACCCGCCCGCACGTGCTCGGTGTGCACGATGTTCACCGGCTCGTACGCCAGCGCCGGTGAAGCACTCGCGACGGTCAGCCCCGCCACCGCGGTGATCACCGCGAAACCCTTGCGCAGCTTCATTTCCGCTCTCCAATCGGGGCGAGCAGCCGCAGCATCCCGCCGAACCGCCAGCCGAGGTGCCCGGCGAGCGCGCCGAGCACGGTCGCCACCGCGCAGGTGACCAGGACGCTGTCGAGACGGGGGGAAAAGGGGTACAGCCAGGCGCGTTGCCACGGCTGGAGTCCCGACACCAGCAGCCCGCCGAGCGCACCGGCGGCGATCGGCAGCCAGCGCGCCGTTCCGCGCCGCAGCACCAGTTCGATCAGCGCCGCCACCACCACGAGCGCCATCGGCATGAGCGACGGCATCTCGGGCACGCCGCTGACGTAGTCGCGGATGGGCAGCCCGACCGCGTCGGCGTAGGCGTGCGCGGCCCACGGCGAGAACCACCAGAACACCGCTTGCAGCACGGCGAGCGCCGCCGCCGCGAGCAGTGCGCCGCCCGGTTTCCCGAAGAACCCCCGCGCGACGAGCACCAGCAGCACCGACATGAACGAGACGCCGACGTCGGTCGCGCTCACGACGCCGCCTTCGAGTTCCTGCAGCCCCAGCACGGTGATCGCGCTGAACGCGAGCAGCACGCCGATCCCGCCGATCGTGCCCGCCAGGCCCCAGCGCAGATCGCGCGCCGCCGCGAAGACCATGATCGAGCCGATCACGGTGATCGTCACCGACAGCAGCAGCCCGATGTGCGGCGGCGACGAGATCACCGCGTCGAACCCGTACAGCCCGTGCCACCACTGGTCCCACAGCCCGTAGCTCAGGAACAGCGCGGCGCCGACACCGGAGACGAGGTAGCCGACGGGTGCGGCGAAGGTCTTCCCGAACACGCCGACCACCCTGCCGCCGACGTGCGGGTCGATCTCGCGCCCGGCGCGCTGGCGCGCCGTGGTCAGCAGTACCACGGCGAGGCTGGTGAGCCCGGCGACCGCGCTGCCCGCGTACAGGAACAGGTGCGGCAGCGTGAAGAACGTGTCGGGCCCGACGTCGCTGTGCCACTGCACGTCCCAGGTGAGCCCGATCAGCGAAAGCATGGTCCCGCCGAGCAGCGTCACCGCGGGCGGCCAGCCGCGCGCCGAGGTGGCCCGCGGCACCGCCATGGCGGCGGATGCGGTCATGTCCATGGAGTTCCTCCCTCGTTAGTTCCGCACGAGCAACGGGAAGACGACCTGGTCCTGGCCGCTCGCGCCGCGCATGGTCACGGTGATCTCCCACTGGCCGGTCATCGGCAGCACGGTCGGCGCCGCGCGGAACCCGCCGTCGCCGGTGGCGATCGCGGGCACCGGCACGAGTGCGTGCCCCATCTGCGGCATCACCGGCTCGACGGTCACTTCGTCGAGCGGCGCCGCCCGCCCGTGCGCGTCGGTGATGGTGAGCGAAACCGTGTTGTCGCCCGCTTTCGGGCTCTCGATCGAGAGCCGGACGGTGTGGCCCGCGGTGCTCGCGTCGAGCACGGTCGGACCGCTTTCCCCCGACGGCCACCAGAGCCACGCGAGCACGCCGGCCACGACGACGGCGACCGTCGCGATCAGCACCACGGGTTTGCGCCGCGTCTCCGTCACCGGCTTTCTCCGTTCCCCGCCGCCACTTCGACCGTGGCGGGCACCGTCAGCACCGAGTAGCCCCGCTCGGCCTGCACCCACAGCCGGTACCGCCCTGGCAGCGGGAAGGTGTAGCTGAACGCCACGTCCGGCCCGTACGCGGCGACGGTCTCGTCCGGCTGGCCGCCGACCGCGCCGGGCACGACCGGGGTCATCGCGTGCGCGTGCGCCCACACCGGCGCGCCGATCGCGGTTTCCGCCCCGTCCGGCAGCGGGCCGACGACGATGAGGTGCCCCAGCATCCCCAGCCACGGCTGCAGATCCGCGGCGGGGAAGCGCGCGGTGACGGTGCCGGTCCGGCCCGCGGTGAGCGGTGTGGTCTTCAGGTCGACGGGCATGCCGCCGACCTGGCGCGGTCCCGGTCCCGGTGCGGCGGGTGCGGGCGACGGCGGCGCGGTGGCCGTCAGGCTCAGCTTCGTCCGTGCGAGCTGTACACCACCGCCTCGGCGCGCCAGCTCGGCGGAAACCGCGTAGTCACCGGTTTCCGGCGCGTCGAGGCGAACCGAGTAGGAGCCTGGTGCGGTGCGGACCGGGTGCAGGTGCCACATCCGGCCTGCCGGGGACACGAGCACGAGGTGCACCAACGCGTTGTCGTGCACGAGCAGGTCGTCGACGGGGCGGCCGGTGGACCCGTCGACGAGGTCCGCGCGGAGCTTCCCCGGCCCTTCGGCGCGCGCGAGCAGGTTCACCGGCGGCCGCGAGAAGTCCACTATGGACGGTGGGGGTACGGCGAACGGGTCGTCGACGGTGCCCTCGGTCGGATCCAGCGCGGCGCCCGGTGCGGGCGGCGGGGTGATCTGAGCGGACAGCAGCGCGGCGGTGACCGCGACGGCGACGGCGGCGACCATGCCCGCGGCGGGCACGAGCGCGAACCGCGGCCGCTTCACCGCGGCGCCGAGCGCGACGAGCAGCAGCACCCCGGCCGCCACGAACCCGCCGTAGGTCGTCTTTTCCCACGGCGAGGTGACCAGTGCGGGCACGACGAACGGGATGCGGGCGACCTGCTCCCCGTCGTCGAGGAGCAGTTCCCACGGGCCGGGCCGGTCGACGCGCAGCGTGCCGTCGTACGGGCCGGGCGCGGCGCCGAGCGCGATGGTCGCGCTGCTGGTGACCGCGCCCGCGAAGGACGTCCGCGCGAGGACCGGGCCCGGCCGCGTGCCGGTGTGCGTCACCAGTTCGACGCGCAAGGGGCCCGGAACCGGCTCGGCGCGGCGGATCACCACGGTCAGCTCGCGGTCGCCGAGCGTCTGCGCGATGTGCAGATCGGCGCCGACCGGCGCGCCGTCGGCCGAAGCCGGTGCCGCGCCGGTCACCGCGAGCAGGGCGAGCACCACGGCGGCGAACGCCACCCGTGGTCCTCGCCGCTCGCTGCTCATGGTGACCGAAGGTAGCCAGGTGCAACGCCGTGAAGCGTCACGGCGCGGGGGGATTTTTCATCCCCTGTACGGGGGATGGCGGCTAGGGGGTGCCCCCGAGCGCGCGCCTCAGGGGCCCGTGCGGATCGGCGGTCATCCGCTTGGTGACACCCGCTTCGCGAACCAGGACCGAACCGTGGAACGTGCCGGGGTGGTGGTGCAGTTCCGTGCTGACGCCCGGCCCAGTGCCATGCCCGAGGGACGCTCCTGTAGATGCCGAAGTGTGTTGCCCTGAAGGCGCCCTTGAGGGAATCTGACGCCGCGAGGCTCCCTTCAGGGCATCGGCAGCACCATGCCGCCACCTGCCCGCGCCAGGGAGGGGTGCCGAGTGCGTTTAGCCCGCTAAACGCACTCAGCGCGGGGGTTCGACGAGGCCGTACCGGTAGGCGTAGACGACGGCGTGCACCCGGTCCCGTAGTCCCAGTTTCGCCAGCACGCGCGACACGTGCGTCTTCACGGTCTCCTCGCCGACGTGCAGGGCCGCCGCGATTTCGGCGTTGCTGCGGGCGTCGGCGATGAGCAGCAGCACTTCCCGTTCCCGCGAGGTGAGCCGGTCCAGTTCCGGCGCGCCGTGCACCGGTTCGATGCTGCTCGTGAAGCGCGCGACCAGCCGCCGCGTCACCGACGGGTCGATCAGCGCGTCCCCGCGCGCGGCCACCGTGATCGCGGACAGCAGTTCCTCCGGCGGCAGGCTCTTGAGCAGGAACCCGCTCGCACCGGCCCGCAGCGCGCGGTAGACGTAGTCGTCGAGGTCGTACGTGGTGAGCACGAGGACCCTGGTCTCGTTGCCGGGCGAGGAAAGGATCGCCTCGGTGGCGGCGAGCCCGTCGAGCTTCGGCATGCGGACGTCCAGCACGGCGACGTCGGGCCGGAGCCGCCGTGTCTCGGCGACCGCCGCGTGCCCGTCGGCGACTTCGGCGACGCAGTCGAGGTCCGGCTGGGTGTCCAGCACCGCGCGCATCCCGGAGCGGAACATCGCGTGGTCGTCGGCGAGCAGCACCCGGATCGTCACTCCTGCCCTCCCGCGGGTTCGATGCCGAACGCGACCCGCACCTGCCAGTGCGCGCCGTCGGGGAGCATGCCGTAGGTCGCGGTGCCGCCGAACAGCGCCACCCGCTGCCGGATCCCGCTGAGCCCGAGGTGCGCGCGCTCCTCGTGCCGCGCGGTCGCGCTCGCCGGGTTCGTCACGGTCAGCGCCACCTCGGTCCGCCGGTAGGTCAGCACCAGCTCCACCTGGCCGTGCTCGCCGTGCCGCAGCGCGTTGGTGAGCGCCTCCTGCGCGATCCGGTACAGCGCGATGTCGAGCGAACCCGGCACCGCCGACGGCTTGCCTTCGGTGGTCAGCCGCACCGCGAGCCCGGCACCGCGCATGCCGTCGAGCAGCTCGTCGAGGTTGTCGAGCCCCGGCTGCCTGCGGCCGGGACCCGCCTCCTGCCCGTGCAGCAGGTCCAGGAGCCGTCGCAGGTCCACCATCGCCGACCGGCTCGCCGACTCGACCGCGGTCAGCGACCGGTGCACCGTCGCGCCCCCCGATTCGGGCAGGCCCATCCTCGCCGCGCCCGCGTGCAGGCCGATCGCGCTCACGTGGTGCGAGATGACGTCGTGCAGGTCCCGTGCGATCGCGCTGCGCTCGTCGGCGACCGCGCGCTCCACCGCCTCGCGTTCGTTGCGGCGCTTGCGTTCCTCCTGTTTTTCCAGTTCGGCGACGTACGCGCGGCGCGCGGTCGTGTAGCGGCCGACGAGCCACGGCAGCGCGACCGAGGTGAGCAGGTTCGCGGTGAGCAGCCGCCAGTCGTGCGCGTTGCGACCGCCGCCGAGCAGGTACGACGCGGTGAGCCCGGCGAACATCACGGCCAGCGTCAGCAGTGCCCGCGGGGTGCGGAGCCACGCGCCTGCTCGGTAGCCGGCGACCAGGATGCCCGCGCTGTTCGGCACGCGGACGCCGCCGGTGCAGGCGCACAGCAGCAGCGGCGCCAGCACCGCGAGCGCGGCATGGCCGCACGCGACCAGCCACGAGAGCCGGGCGCTCGCGGCGAGCGCGAGATCGGCGACCACCGCGAGCGCGACGACCACGAGGGCGTCCCAGCGCGTCAGCGGCGGCCCGAGGATCAGGAAGGTGCCGAGGTCGGCGACGAGGCAGACGGCGGCGACGAGCCACGACTGCCGCGCGAGCGAACCGCTGATGTCGACCACTGCCGCCGTTTCCTCCGGTCATGAACCCCGTGGCAACAATGGCACACCGCTCCGGTCAGCCCTGCCTGGCGAACAGCGCGTCGAGATCGCGCTCCGCGTAGAGCCGGTGCTCCCATTCCTCGTTGAGGACGCACCGCAGGCATTCGCGCACCGGATGGCTGCCCGGCTCCGGCCACCCCGGGCCTTCGACCGGTTCGGTGTCGGCGGCCAGGCTCTGCTCGGTCAGCCCGCCGATCACCTCGCGCACGGTCGCCATCCGGTCCCGGCGCAGCGCCAGCACGGTGTCCAGCGACGGCCGCGCGGAACGGTCCCACGGCACGCCGGGCAGTTCGGGTGCCTCGTCCCACGGCAGGCCGAGTGCGTCCCACGGTGCCGGGTCACCGAGTATCGCGCGCCGCACCCAGGCGTCCGTGACGAACACCAGGTGCCGCAGGGTTTCGATGAACGACCACTCGCCGCCCACCGATTCGTGCAGCAGCACGGGATCGAGGCCGCGCGCCCGTTCGACGGTGCCGTACCAGAGCCGTTCCAGCACGGCCCACGCTTCCCGGAAGCCGTCCGGATCGGTGGGGCGCATCTTCGCCCGCTCGGGATGGCGGCGGTCCAGCTCGGCCTCGATGAGCGGCCCGACGTCCACGCCGTTGACCCGCAGGCCGTCGATCTCCCCTCGAATGTCCACATTGGACAGTATGGCGCCGCTCATCACCACCCCGCCGAAGTGCGCGCCGCGAAAGCTGGCGCCGGAGAGGTCCACGGAACGGAACCGGGCACCGTTCGCGCGCACGTTCTCGAACCGGGCGCCGGAGAGGTTCACGCGCTCGAACGCGGAGCCGCCGAGGTCTTCGCCGGAGAAGTCCGTCATGCCGGAAGCGTAGCGGCGCGGCCGGCATTTCCGCGTGGTTCAGGGCGTGCCGGGCGGTCCGCCGCGCTGACCGGAGCCGTCCGGCGGCGCCTGCCCACCGGGCGGCTGCTGACCCTGCTGACCCTGCTGACCCTGCTGACCCGGTTGTCCCTGCTGACCGCCTTGGCCGCGCCTGCCGCCGCCGGTGCTCAGGGTGCCTTCGGAGATCGTGGTCGCGGTGGCCGTGCTGCCGGAGACCTTCGCGACGACGGTGACGGTGTCGCCCGTCTTCGGGTCGTCGACCCGCTTCGTGGTGGTGTCGATGGCGTAGGTCTGGGTGTAGCCGTCCTTGCTGGCGGTGGTGATGGAGGTGGCGCTGATCGCGGTGACCTGGCCGGTCTGCAGGCGTTCGGTGGTGTAGCCGCCGTTGCCGTCGGAGACGACGAAGTCGCCGTGCAGCGCGTCGCGCGGCGCGGTCGCGCCGCCCGCCATGCCGCCCATCATCCCGGGTGGGCCGCCGAAGCCGCCGCGTCCGCCTTCCTGCCCGCCGGCGCTCGTGCCCGCCCAGATCGCCACCCCGCCCGCGGCGGCGATGACGACGGCGACGCTCGCGGCGACCGCGGTCCTGCGGCCGGTCCGGTTCTTCGGCTGGGCGGGCCGGGGTTCGCCCCAGGTGGTGCCTTCAGGCTCTTCGGTGCTCATGCGACCAGCGTCAGGCAGCTCACTGTGAACCCGCTGTGCGGTCGATGGGCCGGCGCTGTGCGCTCGCACAAGCGGGTGAAAGCGCACAGGAAACGCACAGGCGGTGCACAGCGAGGGCCTATCGCGCGCACCGACCATGGGAGTATGAGCAGCATGAACGCGGCAGCACCCGGTCATCCGGCCGCGCTCCGCCGCGCCGACGGGTCGGCGGTGCGGGTCCTGGTCGTCGACGACGAGTCGACGCTCGCCGAGCTGGTGTCGATGGCGTTGCGCATGGAGGGCTGGGACATCCGGAGCGCGGGCACGGGTGCCGACGCGGTGCGCGTCGCGCGCGAGTTCCGTCCCGACGTGGTGGTGCTCGACGTGATGCTGCCGGACTTCAGCGGGATCGAGGTGCTGCGGCGGATGCGGGCCGAGTCGCCGAACCTGCCGGTGCTGTTCCTGACCGCGAAGGACGCCGTGGAGGACCGGATCGCCGGGCTGACCGCGGGCGGCGACGACTACGTGACCAAGCCCTTCAGCCTGGAGGAGGTGGCGCTGCGCCTGCGCGCGCTGCTGCGCCGGGCGCACGGGGTGGCGGGCAGCCAGGGGTCGACGCTCGTCGTCGGCGACCTTTCGCTCGACGAGGAAAGCCGCGAGGTCTACCGCGGTGACGAGCTGATCCCGTTGACCGCGACCGAGTTCGAGCTGCTGCGCTACCTCATGCGCAACCCGAAGCGGGTGCTCAGCAAGGCCCAGATCCTCGACCGGGTGTGGAGCTACGACTTCGGCGGCCAGGCGAACATCGTCGAGCTCTACATTTCCTACCTGCGCAAGAAGATCGACGCCGACCGCGCGCCGATGATCCACACCATGCGGGGCGCCGGGTATGTCCTCAAGCCTGCCTCGTAGGCGGCCGTGGTCGCTGCGGCGCAGGCTGATCGCGCAGCTCGCCGGCCTGCTCGCGATCGTCTGCCTGGTGGTCGGCGTGGTGACCGAGTTCGCGCTGCGCGAGTTCCTGATCGGCCAGCTCGACAGCAGGCTTTCGCAGGCGACCGACCGCGGCCGCCGCCCGCCCCCGGAGATCCGGCCGGGCTGGCCCGGCCAGAAGCCCGCGCCGCCAGCGTTGCGCGTGTTCGGGCAGGGCGTCGGCACACTGGCGATGCAGGCGGGCACGGACGGGACGGTGCAGGCCGAGGTGCTCGCGCCGGATCCGCACCACATCGACGCGAGGCCGACGCGGCAGGTGCCGGTCGGCGAGGTGCCGAAACTGCTCGCGGTGCCGCCGGACGGGCGCAAGCAGAACGTCGACCTCGGCCCGCTCGGCGAGTACCGCGTGGTGGCGAACCGGATGCCCGACGGCACCGTGGTGCTGATCGGCCTGCCGATGGAGGACGTGTCGGGCACGCTGCTGCAGCTCGGGCTGATCTTCGGCGGGGTCGCGCTCGGCGGGCTGGTGGTGGTCGGCGCGGCGGGCGCGTTCACGGTGCGCCGCACGCTGCGGCCGCTGGACCGGCTCGCCGACACCGCCACGCGCGTGGCGGAGCTGCCCTTGGACCGCGGCGAGGTCGCCCTGCCGGTCCGGGTGTCCGATGTGGACACCGATCCCGGTACCGAGGTCGGCAAGGTCGGGTTCGCGCTGAACCGCATGCTCGGGCACATCGCGAACGCGCTGCACGCGCGGCAGGCCAGCGAAAGCCGGGTCCGCCAGTTCGTCGCGGACGCCTCGCACGAGCTGCGGACCCCGCTCGCCGCGATCCGCGGCTACGCCGAACTCACCCGGCGCAGCGCGGAAACCGTGCCGCCGGACGTCGCGTTCGCGATGAGCAGGGTGGAGTCGGAGTCGGCGCGGATGACCACCCTGGTGGAGGACCTGCTCCTGCTCGCGCGGCTGGATTCCGGCCGCGCCGTCGTGCACGAGCCGACCGATCTTTCGCGGCTGGTGGCGGATGCCGTCGCGGACGCGCACGTGGCCGGGCCGGACCACCGCTGGCTGCTGGACGTGCCCGCGGAGCCGATCACCGTGCTCGGCGACGGAGACCAGCTCCACCAGGTGCTGATCAACCTGCTGAACAACGCGCGCACGCACACCCCGCCGGGGACCGAGGTCGCCACCGCGCTGTCCGTCGAAGGCGTCGCGGTGGTGCTCGTGGTGGCCGACAACGGGCCGGGCATCCCGACCGAGGTGCTGCCGGGCGTGTTCGAGCGGTTCGCCAGGGGCGACACGTCGAGATCGCGCGCCGCGGGCAGCACCGGGCTGGGGCTCGCGATCGTCGCGGCCGTGGTGGCCGCGCACCGGGGCACCGTCGGCGTGCGCAGCGAGCCGGGACGCACCGAGTTCACGGTGACCTTCCCGGCGCCCTGACCCAGAGCCCGCTCGACGACGTTTCGCGGGCTAAACGCTCCCTGCCCGCGCGATCTGCCGCCGGGCCGTCTGCCTGCAGTTAGCGGGCTAAACGCACTCCGGGACACCGCCCCCGGCGGGTGCCTGGCCCCAGCCCCTCCGACGCCCGCATCGGGGCTGAGGGGTCCCGGTGGCATGATCCGGGGCGTGCTTGAGGACGTTTCGCGGGCTAATCGTTCCCAGCTGCGCGACCTGGTGCTGGTCGCCGAGAAGGCGAACACCCTGGTCGCCGCGTTCGACGGCAGCAGCGCCCGCGAAGGAGCCCGTACCCGCGCCGAGGAGCTGGCGATCCTGCTCGACGGTCTCGCGGAGTCGCCCGCGCTGACCGAGGCCCTGGCCGGCGCGCGTGCCCGTGCCGAAGCGCGGCGGCTGGCGGTCGAACTCGTCGACAAGCACACCGAGGACCTCGGATTCGACCGGGCCTACCGCGCGGGTGCCGGGGAGGGCGAGGACGTCGCGGAACTGGACCGCGCCCTCGCGCGCGGCGAGCGGGTCCTCGCCGCCGACCTCGACCTCATCCGCGGCGCCGACCTGGCGGGCCGCGACGACAGCGGGTACCCACCCGTCCGGGGCGAAGAGAACCCGGCGCGCGCTGTCGCCGAGGTCATCGGCCTCGGGCGCCGCCGCCTGCTGGACCCCGTGCTCACGATCGTCGCCCGCGGCGCGCACGACCGGTACCGGCAGCGGGCCCGCGCGATGCATGACGCCGCGCACCTCGCGGCCGTGCTCGACGACGTCGTCGCTCGCGAGTTCCGGCGGCTCACCGGTGCCGAGCGCCCCGCCAACCGGGAGATCCTCGCCGCGCTGGACTGATCGCGGAGTCACAGGTCGTGCACAGCGAGGGCACAAGGCCACCACAACGGCCGCCCCGATCTTGGACGCATGACGGTGACCTCCAAGACCTCGAAGACCTTCAAGACCTCGAAACCGGAAGCCCGGCCGGTGTTCACCACGCGAGCCGGTACGCCGGTGCTGGACGTGGTCATCCCGGTCTACAACGAGGAGGCGGACCTGGCAGGCTGCGTGTGCCGGGTCCACACCTACCTCGCCGGCACCTTCCCCTACCCGTGCCGCATCACCGTCGCCGACAACGCGAGCACCGATTCGACGCTGGAAATCGCGAACTCGCTCGCCGATGAGCTGCCCGGCGTCAAGGTGGCGCACCTCGACCAAAAGGGCCGCGGGCGTGCGCTGCGCGCCGTCTGGGCGGCATCGGACGCCGCCGTGCTCGCCTATATGGATGTCGACCTGTCGACAGATTTGGCGGCACTCTTCCCGCTCGTCGCGCCGCTCATCTCCGGGCATTCGGACATCGCGATCGGCACCAGGCTGCACCGCGGCGCTCGTGTCACCCGCGGCGCGAAACGCGAGTTCATCTCCCGCTGCTACAACCTGCTGCTGCGCGGCACGCTGGCCGCCAGCTTCTCCGACGCCCAGTGCGGCTTCAAGGCGATCAGGGCGGAGGTCGCCGCCGAGCTGCTGCCGCTGGTCAAGGACACCGCGTGGTTCTTCGACACCGAACTGCTCGTGCTCGCGCAGCGCGCCGGCCTGCGGATCCACGAGGTGCCGGTGGACTGGGTGGACGACCCGGACAGCCGCGTCGACATCGCGGCCACCGCGGTCGCCGATCTCAAGGGCATCGCCAGGCTCAGCAGGGCGCTGGTCACCGGTTCGCTGCCGATCGGGAAGGTGCGCAGCCAGCTCGGCAGGCGCCCGCCCGACGCCGGTGCGCCGGGAGTGCCGCCGAGCCTGGTGCGCCAGCTCGTCCGGTTCGCCGCGGTCGGCGTCGCCAGCACGCTGGCCTACCTGCTGCTGTTCGCGCTGCTGCGCGGCGGGATCGGCGCGCAGGCGGCGAACTTCGTCGCGCTGCTGGTCACCGCGGTCGCCAACACGGCGGTCAACCGCCGCTTCACCTTCGGCGTGCGCGGATCCGAGGACGCGGGCAAGCACCAGTTCGAAGGCCTCGTCGTGTTCGGCTTCGGCCTCGCGCTCACCAGCGGTTCGCTCGCGCTGCTGCACGCGTTCGTCACCGCCCACCCCGCCGCCGAGCTGATCGTGCTGGTGCTCGCCAACCTGCTCGCCACGGTCCTGCGGTTCCTGCTGCTGCGGAACTGGGTGTTCCGCGAGAAAACCGAGGAAGTGAAATGACCGCCCCCGCGCTCACCAGGACGAGTGCCCGGCCCGCCGCGTCCGCACCGGCGGCGCCCCGCTGGCACCGCCCCGCGCTCGCGGCGCTGCTCGTCGGCACCGCGCTGCTGTACCTGTGGGACCTCGGTGCCTCCGGCTACGGCAACAGCTACTACGCGATGGCCGTCCAGGCGGGCACGCAAAGCTGGAAGGCGTGGTTCTTCGGCGCGCTCGACCCGAGCGGCGTCATCACCGTCGACAAACCGCCCGCGTCGCTGTGGCTGATGGGGCTTTCCGGCCGCGTATTCGGGTTTTCGAGCTGGAGCGTGCTCGCGCCCAACGCGCTCGCCGGCGTCGGCTCCGTCGCGCTGCTGTACGGGGCGGTCAAGCGGTACTCCGGCCCCGCCGCGGGCCTGCTCGCGGGCACCGTGCTCGCGTTGACCCCGGTGGCCGCGGTGATGTTCCGGTTCGACAACCCGGACGCGCTGCTCGTGCTGCTGCTCGTCGCGGGCGCCTACTGCACCGTGCGCGCCACCGAGAAGGCGAGCACCGGCTGGCTGCTGCTCGCCGGGAGCGCGATCGGGTTCGGCTTCCTCACCAAGATGCTGCAGGCGTTCCTCGTGCTGCCCGCCTTCGCGCTGGTGTACCTGATCGCCGCGCCGGCCGGGATCGGCCGCCGGATCTGGCAGCTGCTCGCCGCGGCGGGCGCGGTCGTGGTGGCCGCGGGATGGTGGATCGCGGCCGTCGCGCTGTGGCCTGCCGCGGACCGGCCCTACATCGGCGGCTCCGAAACGAACAGCGCACTCGAACTCGCCTTCGGGTACAACGGTTTGGGCCGCATCTTCGGCGGCGAAGGAAACCGCGGCGGCGGTGGTCCCGGTGGTTCCGGTGGCGCGATGGGCGGGAACGCGGGCTTCGGCGGCGGAACCGGGCTCGGCCGCATGTTCGGCGAGAGCTTCGGCACCGAGATCTCCTGGCTGCTGCCCGCCGCGCTGATCGGGCTCGTCGCCGGGCTGTGGTTCACGCGCCGGGCGCCGCGCACCGACCGCACGCGTGCCGCGCTGCTGCTGTGGGGCGGCTGGCTCGTCGTCACCGCGCTGGTGTTCAGCTACATGGGCGGCACCATCCACCCGTACTACGCGGTGGCGCTGGCTCCCGCGATCGCCGCGCTCGTCGCGATCTCCGGGCGGGAGCTGTGGCGGGGCAGGGCGAACTTCGCGGCGCGGAGCTGCCTCGCGCTCATGCTCGCGTCGGCCGGTGTGTGGGGTTTCGTGCTGCTGACCAGGTTCGGCACCTGGCAGCCGTGGCTGAAGTACGTGGTGCTCGCCGCGGCCGCTCTTGGCGTGCTCGCGCTGCTGTTCGGCGGCCGCGTCCGGCAGGCCGCGCCGCTGCTGCTCGCCGGTGTCCTTTGTGGAGGGTTGATCGCGGCGGCCGGCTTCACCGTGGCCACCGCCGCGACCCCGCACACCGGATCGATCCCCACTTCGGGGCCGATTTCGAGCGGTTTCGGCGGTGGGCCCGGCGAGGGGCGGTCCGATACCGCCGTCACCGCGTTGCTGTCCACAACGGACACTCAGTGGGCGGCAGCGGCGGGCGGGGCGCAGGAAGCCGCCGGGCTCGCGCTGAGCAGCGGCAAGCCGGTGCTGGCGATCGGCGGGTTCACCGGCCGCGACCCCGCGCCGACCCTCGCCGAGTTCGAGCAGTACGTCGCGGACGGGAAGGTCCGCTACTACCTCGCCGGCGGGCGTGGCGGCTTCGGCGGCGGTCCTGGCGGGTCGAACGAGATCGCGACCTGGGTCGCGGACAACTTCAGCGCCACCACGGTCGGCAGCAGCACCGTCTACGACCTGGCGAAACCGCTCAGCTGACGCCGGTAAAGGCCGCCTTCGGGACGTCTCGGCGGAGTGCGGTCAGCGGGCTAAACGTCGTCAGGACGGGGACCAGTCCGCGTTCGCCCCGCACAGCACCAGGCACGGCAGCTCGGCGTCGAACCGGCCGCCGAGCCAGGCCGCGAGCGGTACCGCCGCGGCGGGTTCGACGGCCAGGCGGAAGTCCTCCCACAACCGGTCCCTCGCCGCGACGATCTCGGCGTCCGGCACCAGCACCGGCACCGTCCGCGCCGTGCTCAGCACCGCGAACGGCGCCTCCCCGATCCGGGTCGCCCCCAGCGCGGAAGCGGCGACGGAGTCGACCGGCACGTCGACCGGCCCGCCCGCTTCGAGCGCGGCGTGCACGGAGCGGCAGTGCTCCGGTTCCGCCACCACGCAGGCCCGGTCCCCGATCGCCAGCGCGGTGCCCGCCGCGAGCCCGCCGCCGCCCGCGGCGACCACGACGGCGTCCACCTCCGGCGCCTCTTCGACGACTTCCGCGGCCACCGTGCCCTGCCCGGCGATCACCGCGGGGTCGTCGTAGGCGGGCAGGTACCTGGCGCCGGTCACGGCCCGCGCCGCGTCGGCCGCCTCGGCGTAGGTGTCGCCGTGCCTGATCAGCTCGGCCCCCGCGGCGATGATCCGGCGCGCCTTCGCCTCCGGCACCGAGCGCGGCGTGTACACCGTCGCAGGGATCCCGAGCAGCCGCGCCGCGGTCGCCACGCCGAGGCCGTGGTTGCCGCCGGACGCCGTCACCACCCGGCCGGGGCGCTCGCCCGACAGCAGCGCGTTCGTCGCGCCCCGCAGCTTGAACGAACCGCCGAGCTGGAGGTGTTCGAGCTTGAGCACGAGCGGGCGGCCGTCGACGGTCACGCGCATCAGCGGCGTGCGGCGCACGTACGGGCGAATCGCGGTCGCGGCGGCCGCGACGTCCGCGGCGGCGGGAAGGGAGGTCGTCATGTCCCCACCATGCGCCCGCACGAGCCCCGAGATCCAGTTCGCCCGCCGACGACGGTTAGCCCGCTAAACGCAGGCCAGCCCGCCGCGGTCGCCTGGCCGGCGACCGTGCGCGTGACACCGCGACCCGGGTCAGTACACTGGTCCACGGACCCCGCGCGGCGTCCACCCTGTGAACCTCCCCAGGGCCGGAAGGCAGCAAGGATAAGCAGGCTCTGACGGGTGCGCGGGGTCCCCTTATGCCCTGCTCGACGCCGGCGCGTCTTCGCAGGGTTCCGTTTCACAGCGGGGGCCGAGCCCGCATCCCCACGGTGCGAGCTCCTCCTCTTGACGGCCTGCTCCCGTTCGGTGACATCAGCATTCTTCTCGCGGCGGCTGTTTGAGGCTCGCCTTCGGCGTCGCGGTTTGTGTCCTTCTCGTGGGTGAGGCGGGTCCCCTTTGGGCGGGAGGTGGGTGGTGGCTGTGCGTTCCACCATTGGTTTCTTGCCTGGTGAAGGGGGACTGAGATGTGTAGGTGGGTTACCGGATTAGTAGTGGCGGTGCTTGTGCTGTCCGGGGGTGTGGGGGTGGCCGGGGCCGAGGGTGGGGTTCGGCAGGCTGTGGTGGGGATCGGCGGGATGGCGTTCCAGGGGGATCGGCTGACGTTCGCGTTCGACGCGCATGCCGTCTGGGGTGCCGGGGCGAAGTCGCGCGGCACGTTCCACGTGTGGCACGCGGGGCCGGACGGGCACGTCAAGGCCGAGTACGCGGGCACTGTGAAGTGCGTGTTCGCGACGGCCGGGTACGCGACCGTCACCGGCACCGTCCACATCGTGCGCGGCGATCCGGGGATGGAGGGCACCTGGGCCGGGTTCAGCGTCGTCGGCAACTCCGCGCCGAACCGGATCGGCTACGGCGGGCAACCGTGGGGAGACCCCAAGCCCGGCAACGACTGCACCGCGCTGCCGCCCTACTCGCCCGTCGAGTTCGGCCACTACCAAGTCAACTCCGGCGGCATATGACCCCACGACATTTAGCCCGCTAAACGCACTCCGCGCCCAGCCCCACCCGCGACGTTAAGCCCGCGAACTGCACCCGCCGCCCCCACCTCAGCCCGCTCGCCCGCCCACGACGTTTAGCCCGCGAACTGCACTCCGCGACCCACCCCCACTTCGCGCGCCTACGAAAGGTCCGCTCGCCCGCCTACCCCCCGAGTGCCGCGAGGCCCGCGCCGAAGGCGCGGTCACTCCCAACCCAGCCACCCACCCGGCAGCCGACGCGCCCCCCGCGGCCGGGG